>NZ_VPAF01000002.1:0-310365 GCF_013419345.1 Acinetobacter sp. YH12086 | reverse complement strand
CTGTCGGAGCTGTCGGAGCTGTCGGAGCTGTCGGAGCTGTCGGAGCTGTCGGAGCTGTCGGAGCTGTCGGAGCTGTCGGAGCTGTCGGAGCTGTCGGAGCTGTCGGAGCTGTCGGAGCTGTCGGAGCTGTCGGAGCTAAATTTAGCGGGTTCCAACGGAACTGACCATCATTCATTTCACTAATTTTACCAATACCCGGAAATGGTAAATGTGCAAATGCAACGAAGGTTTGCTCTTGAGCAAAACGTTTAAAAATTGCTAAACGAGTTTCACTGGCTTTGACCGGATCGACATCAAAATCAACAGATAACTTGGGTTGTTCAAACTGTAAATGATACGAATGAACCACATCCCCGAGGATAGCAAAACTTTTAGCTTGCGACTTTAAGATAAAAGAATAATGCCCTGGTGTATGCCCAACACTCGGTAGTACTTCTAAGCCATTAATCACCGAACCAACGCTAAAGGTCTTAAAACTTCGCATAGTTTGATAAGGCGCAATCGCAGCTTTAATTTTTGCAACGGTCGCTAAATAACCTTCACGTTTTTCAGCAGCCAAAGTGTCGACGGTATTTTCACTTAACCAATACTGACTTTCTTGCTCATTGACGTAGACCGTTGCATTTGGAAACACAGCCTTACCTTGTTTCGCAATGCCACATGCATGATCTGGATGTAAATGGGTTAAGAAAACACTGCGTACACGATTAAGCTTATAGCCGGCCGCTTCAATATTTTGTGCAATAGAACCTAAGTTTGGTCCAAAACAACTGGCTGCACCACTATCAACAAGACTGATGCCGCCTTGTCCATCATCAATCAGATAGGCATTGACACTGGTTTGTATGCCTTTGCTCTGATCAACCGCAAGCTTTTGGAATAAAGCACTGACTTCTTCTGGAGTTAAATTTTGTTTAAACAAATCAGGACTTAATTCGAGTGTCCCATCTTTTAAAGCAATGACTTTATATGCACCCACTTGGAAAGGATAAAATCCCATGGGCTGTGTCACATTCGTTTTGATTTCCGTTTGAATAACTGCCGGCTCTGCACTGACAAACTGGCTGGTTAAAAGTGTTGCTGCAAGCACAGCAAAACTAAAATTTTTCATTGTTGACCTATATCACTTTTATTATTTCATGCAATGAAGCAAAGGCTTCAAAATTAAAAATTTTAAACGCCTGTATTGTGCCTGAAATTCAGGCAAATTTTAAGTCTCATACTGGATAAACATAGCACTAACTTGATACAGGCACATGTAAATCATCCTAAACTTTTAGGCCTAATAAAATAAAAGCTGAATGCAAGAAAACTTTAAGCTTGGCATGCTATATTTTCGCCAGTTTTTAAATCTATACGTCTGTACAGTGCTATGAGTGAAATTTCCCCGTTTAAAGGTAAATCTGGACTTAAACGAATTTTAAATGCAACGCAATATTCCCTCGACGGATTCAAAGCTGCTTATCAAAATGAAGCTGCATTTCGACAAATTGTCTGGATGAATATTATACTTATTCCCACCAGTTGTTTTCTCGATGTGAGTCGTGTTGAACATGCGCTTATGGTGGTGGTGTGTTTATTTGCCTTGATTGTTGAGTTATTTAACTCTGCCATTGAAGCCGTTGTCGACCGCGTATCTTTAGACAAGCATCCACTTTCTAAAATTGCCAAAGATATGGGAAGTGCCGCTCAATTCGTCGCTTTAGCAATTATTTTTTTTACTTGGTTAATTATCCTTTTGCCTTAAATAAAGGGGGTCTCACTATATTTGCAGGGTTATGCCCTGCTTTTTTATATCGACACACTTCAAGAAATGGATTTAAGAAGATTTTAAAGCCATAAAAAAACCCAGCTTTCGCTGGGCTTTTTTTTCGAATCAGTTCAATGCTTAGTGAGCAGCGAATTGGTTCATTGTGTTTTTCGCATCGTCACCCGCTTTAAGCGCGTTGTCACCAGCGAAGATTTCTTTGTGGTCGTCACCGATGTCTGAACCAGCCATTGCTTGGTGTTTCACACATGCAATACCACCGCGGATTTCTTTACGTTGTACGCCAGCAACATAAGCCAACATACCTTCAGAACCGAAGTAACCTTGAGCAAGTTCATGTGTAGAAAGCGCAGCTGTGTGGTAAGTCGGAAGTGTAATTAAGTGATGGAACACACCCGCTTCACGAGAAGCATCTGCTTGGAATGTACGAACTTTTTCGTCAGCTTCAGCAGCTAATTCAGAGTTATCGTACTCAGCGCTCATTAATTTAGCGCGGTCGTATGCAGATACGTCTTTACCTTCAGCAACCCAACGATCGTACGCTTGTTGACGGAAGTTTAATGTCCAGTTGAATGATGGAGAGTTGTTATAAACAAGTTTCGCATTTGGAACAACTTCACGTACACGGTTAACCATGTGAGCAATTTCTTCAACGTTTGGAGTCGCAGTTTCGATCCAAAGAAGGTCAGCACCATTTTGAAGGCTAGATACACAGTCAAGTACAACACGGTCGATTTGCGTGTCTGGACGGAACTGGTACAAGCCAGAAGCAAGACGTTTTGGACGGTGAAGTTTACCGTTACGCTTGATTAGGATTTCGTCTTCTTGAGCTTCTGAAATGTCAATTTCAGTTGTGTCTAAGTAGCTGATGTATTGAGAAGCGATGTCGCCTGGCTCTTTAACCACTGGGATTTTTTGAGTCAAGTCAGCGCCTTCAGAGTCAGTACGAGCAACGATGATACCGTCATCAAGACCCATTTCTAAGAATGCATAGCGAAGAGCGTGGATTTTCGCGATGAAGTCTTCGTGTGGAACTGTAACTTTACCAGCTTGGTGACCACATTGTTTAGCGTCAGATACTTGGTTTTCGATTTGTAGTGCACAAGCACCCGCTTCGATCATTTTCTTAGCTAGTAAGTAAGTCGCTTCTTCGTTACCGAAACCAGCGTCGATGTCCGCAATAATTGGCACAACGTGAGTTTGGAAGTTGTCGATTTGAGCAGTGATTTCTGCAGCTTTAGCAGTATCACCTGCTTCGTTTGCTTTTTTAAGCGCACGGAATAAGTCGTTTAATTCTTTCGCATCAGCTTGGCGAAGGAAAGTGTAGATTTCTTCGATCAATGCAGGAACTGAAGTTTTTTCGTGCATAGATTGGTCAGGAAGTGGACCGAATTCTGAACGAAGAGCTGCAACCATCCAACCAGAAAGGTAGATATAACGACGTTCAGTTGTACCGAAGTATTTTTTGTTCGCAATCATTTTTTGTTGTGCGATAAAACCGTGCCAGCAACCTAATGATTGAGTGTATTTGCTAGAATCAGCATCATAAGCAGCCATATCACGACGCATAATTGCAGCTGTATATTTCGCAATGTCTAAACCAGTTTTGAAACGGTTTTGCATTTGCATACGTGCAGCATCTTCTGGGCTAATATCGCGCCAAGTGCTTCCGAATTTTGCTTTTAATTCACGGATTGCATCAATCGCTGTTAAGTATGTAGACATGATATGTTCCTGTAATAATATTAGGATTTTTCTGCAACGTAAGGCTAAAATCATACCCTCGAATGATTGTTCAGATTTAGAACACTTCGTTGCGATAGACACAGAGTAGATTGACTAAAAAAATTAATCCAATATTCTGCATTAATTTTCAGTATTTATTTAAAAAATATGTAGATTAAAGTCGTATTATAATAATTAACCAATATTCAGAAGTATTTGTATTTAAATAATTTTATCAATAAATTTGGCTGATTTTTTTGTCTATTTTACAAACACTCTGATGAATTATTCTTCATTAGACTTAAGTCGACTGAGCATTCACTTTTAAAAAAAACAGCATTTTTTACGCCTTTTTTGCCCAAATTTACCAAACTAAATGCATAGTTATTCCGTCCTCAAATGATTATGTAAATGAGATATTTCATCTTACTTTTTAGTTTTATGAACATCACTTCGCATAATCAAAATTGCTCCTTATTTTTATTATATTTATTTAAAAATATCGGTCTAAACAGGTAATAAGTGTTTAAGAAATATGTGCTGTCGCTTCAGCAAATTTGTCTTAAAACTGCCGAATTTTAGTACAATAGTACACGTCATTTTTTCATCCATTTTTTACACAAGCCTTAGTAGTTATGGCATAATCAGATAAATTTCATGATTTTATTGTCGGTATTTATTTTATGAATCTGGAGCGGGTCGATCTCAATCTATTAATTTATCTTGATGTACTTCTTCGTGAAAAAAATGTGACTCGTGCTGCCGAGCAACTGGGTGTAACTCAGCCTGCGATGAGTAATATTTTACGTCGTCTACGCAACTTATTTAATGACCCACTTCTTATTCGTTCTTCAGAAGGCATGACACCTACAGAACGTGCGCTTGAATTACAGCCACGTATCCGTGACGCACTTTCTGACCTTTCGATGATTTTGGAACCCCGTACCGAGTTCCGCCCTTACACCTCAAATCGTGTCTTCCGCATCATGACTTCAGATTATGCTGAAGCAACACTTGTGCCGCGCCTAGTAAAAGCTTTGCGCTCAGAAGCACCCAATGTGGTTCTCGATTTTTTAACGCCTAGTGATGTGTCTTATCGAGATATGGAACAAGGTAAAGTCGACTTGGCGATTAACCGCTTTAATGAAATTCCGCAAAGTTTCCACCAAGTTTTGGTCTGGCGTGACAGTTTTTCATGCCTTTTAAATGCCAAGCATCCTGCTGCAAATAATTTAAACCTGAAAAGCTATCTAGATGCACAACACATTTGGGTGTCTAAAACAGGTATGGGTGTCGGTTTTGGTGTCAACCCAGAAAAACAAGCGGGTCTAGGTTGGATTGATCAAGCCTTAGAACGTATTGGCCAAAAACGTAAAATTTCAGTTTTTACTCGTCATTATCAAATGCCGGGCTTATTGGCCTCGAATGTTGACTTGGTTGCAACTCTGCCAAGCCGTATTGCTCGCCTTCAAGCCAAAAGTCAAAACCTGTTACTTCGCGATCCACCATTCTATATTCCTGAATTTGAATTAAAAATGGCGTGGTGTCCATTACTTCATCATCACCCTGCTCATCGCTGGTTACGTCAACTTATCTTGTATGTTGCACGTCAAATGATTGAAGAAGAAAACCGCGAATACTTAATGAATAACTCTCAGTTTTCACAGTATCAGTAATTAATTCTTTAATTCCTTATTAATTCAAACGTATACTGTCACTATATAGGTAGTAGTTAAGACTACTACCTTGCCCATTTTTGTGTTAGAAATACAGAAAAATAGAATGAATCACAAACAGGTGTATTCGTGAGCCTTTTCCAAAATATTGTCATTATTATTCTCCTGATCGTCGGTGCGGGTTTTCTTTCACTAACAGAAATTGCCCTTGCGGGTGCACGAAAAGTAAAACTTAAAATTTTGGCTGAATCTGGAGATTCACGTGCACAACGTGTGCTTGACTTACAAGCCAACTCAGCAGACTTTTTCGCTGCATCGCAAATTGGCTTAAATGCCGTGGCAATTCTTGGCGGTATTTTGGGTGAGGGTGCATTTCGTCCCTATTTCATAACCTTAGTGACCCGTTTTTATCAGGGCCCGTGGACTGAAACTATTGGATTCACCCTGTCGTTTACTTTAGTCACCTCCTTATTCATTCTATTTGCTGATCTGATGCCAAAACGTTTGGCGATGATCGCACCTGAAAAAATTGCCGTTGCTGTT
Organism: Acinetobacter sp. YH12086; assembly: GCF_013419345.1. Classification (NCBI taxonomy): domain Bacteria; kingdom Pseudomonadati; phylum Pseudomonadota; class Gammaproteobacteria; order Moraxellales; family Moraxellaceae; genus Acinetobacter; species Acinetobacter sp. YH12086. The sequence goes on along the minus strand of NZ_VPAF01000002.1, from coordinate 304,653 downwards.
GTTGACCCGATTCAAATCTTTATTAAAGTGTGTAAGCCAATGGCATGGGTGATTAATGCCATTGCCAATTTGTTGTTTCGTTTATTCAAAGTGAATACAACACGTGATGACAATATTACCTTTGACGACATTTCAGCTGTGATGGATGCCGGTGCTCAAGCTGGTGTACTACAAAAACAAGAACACCACTTTATTGAAAACGTATTTGAGCTGGAAGAACGTAACGTCCCTTCAAGTATGACTACACGTGAAAACGTGGTGTACTTTACCCTAAAAGAATCAGAAGCCAGTATTCGTCAAAAACTCGCTGAATTTCCATATTCGAAGTTTTTGGTCTGTAGTGAAAATATTGATGACGTGATTGGCTATGTGGATGCCAAAGATATTTTGGTTCGTATCCTCAACAATCAGTCACTTCTACAGCTCAATGAAAATACTATTCGTAATGTCCTCACGATTCCAGATACATTAACACTGTCTGAATTACTCGATCGCTTTCGTTCAACCAAAGAAAAATTTGCCGTAGTAATTAACGAATACGCGTTGGTTGTCGGCGTTATTACCCTCTCCGACATTATGATTACCGTGATGGGCGACTGGGTAACACCGATTGAAGCAGAACAACAAATTATTAAACGTGATGCAGATTCTTGGCTTATCGATGGCAGTACACCAATTGAAGATTTAAAGCATGCCCTCGCTTTAGATGAAATGCCCGATGAAGAAAACTATGAAACCCTTGCGGGCTTTATGATGTTTAAACTGCGTAAAATTCCACGTCCAGCTGACTTTGTTACTTATCATGGCTACAAATTTGAAGTTGTTGATGTAGACCACTTTAAAATTGACCAATTATTAGTGACCCGCTTACAACAGACTGAAACTGAACTTGATACACCAGAAGAATCGGATTAATTCGATTCTTCTTTTTTCTAAAATAATAAAATATAAATACGATGGAATACGAAGATGTCTTTTTCACTTAAAGCGATTTTGACTTGCTTTAGTTTTTATACTGGGGCTTATCTGATCTATTATTTTTTCAAAGCTCATCCACAACCTTTATTTCTATTGCTCGGTGTTGCACTGATCGTCACTGCTTGGTTTTTAACGCCTTATCCTTATGAACGCGGTCGACAACAATATGACGAAACCATGCGTTTTGGTCTGTTCTTTTATAATCCCTTAATTTTTTGGTTCCGATTTTTTAGTTGGCCGATTCGGACGCTACTGTCTATTTTTGCTTAAGCGCACTTATTGTGATCAAACTGGATCTACACGCACTTACAGTTCTCTACAGATGTTGAATATATGTAAACAGACCACTTTTTTTGAATAAAAATTAAAATAAATCAAAAAATCCCGCTTCCCTAATACCTTCATTATTAATGACTATTTTTCATCAAAATAGTGATGTATTTCACATTTTCTCACCTTTGTTTTGACTGATGAAATTTCTCTTTATGCTCTGCCCTTGGATTTAAAAACAGCTTTATATTTCAAAGGAATGAACCATGTTAACCGTACTCGGTTTGGGCATGATCTTGTGCTTTATGTATTTGATCATGTCGAAACGCTTAAGCCCACTTGTCGCACTGACTTTAATTCCCCTACTTTTTGCCTTGATTGCGTGGTTACTTGGTTTTTATTTTGACAGCTTGTCACACATACAAATAAATGAAATTGGCGACATGATGATTGAAGGTGTAAAAAAACTTGCACCGACTGGCATCATGCTGCTTTTTGCGATTCTGTATTTTGCCATCATGATTGATACAGGTTTGTTCGACCCTTCGGTGAAATTTATTTTAAAAATGGTCAAAGGTGATCCCTTAAAAGTTGTCCTTGGAACCATTACCCTGACGTTAATTGTCTCTTTGGATGGAGATGGTTCTACAACCTATATGATCTGTGTTGCGGCCATGCTGCCACTCTATAAGCGCTTAGGTATGAGCCCATTGATTATGGCATGTTTGATTATGCTCTCTAGTGGAATTATGAATCTTACACCTTGGGGTGGGCCTACTGCCCGCGCCGCCAGCGCGCTTCATGTCGACCCAAGTGATGTATTTGTTCCGATGGTTTTACCGATGTTATTTGCCATCGGCTGGTTGTACTTCTTAGGAACGATGTATGGTCGCATGGAAAGAAAGCGTCTAGGAATTGTCCAATTGGATATCAGCCATGGTGAAAACATTCAAATCTCAGATAATCCAGAAGCCAACCGCGCAGATCTACGTTGGTTTAATGCACTGTTAACCGTCGTTCTGATGATTTGTCTGGTTTTTAGTATTTTACCTATGCCTATTTTATTCATGGTGGCTTTATGTATTGCGCTAGTCGTCAACTACAAAAATGTCGACTTGCAGAAAAAGTTAATCGCACATCATGCAGGTAGTGCTTTAAACGTGGTCGGCATCATTTTTGCTGCAGGTATTTTTACCGGAATTTTAGCTGGAACAGGCATGGTAGAAGCCATGTCCAAACAACTTGTGGCAATTATCCCTGAAAGTATGGGTCCCTATTTAGCACCGATTACCGCTGTCATCAGTATACCGATGACTTTCTTTATGTCAAATGATGCTTTCTATTTTGGGGTTTTGCCGATTCTTTCCGATGCTGCCGCTCATTATGGAATTGCACCTGTAGAAATGGCACGTGCCTCCATCGTAGGGCAACCTGTACACCTACTCTCTCCACTTGTCCCTTCGACCTATTTACTCTGTGGACTTGCGGGTATCGAGTTTGGACAACATCAGAAATTTACCATTATCTGGGCTGTAATCACGTGTTTTGTCATGTTAGCAGCAGGCCTGATCTTTGGGATGTTTCCGTTTTATTCGAGCTTAACTTAAAATTTTAAAGATAAAAAAGCACCATCAGGTGCTTTTTTATGCTTAACAATAGAACTAGCCAGTGCTTTACACTCACAGGTTCATTTGTAGTAATTAATGCTTTGAAATTAATGCTTCTAGAACTGCTTCATAATGAATGCGAATATCATCTTCTAAAATTTTATAAACATTGTCGAATTGCACCATTGGCCAGCCTTCTTTCCAAAATGGAAAAATGTTATGGAGGTCATGAGTCACCGTTGCGTCTTCACGTACAATCGCTTGTGCAACTTGCGACAATACTTGTGCAGTTTCAGCACCATCAATCGCTAAATAATCGATACCACGAACTTTCAAAATACGGATACGGTCTTTTTTGTAGCGGATTTTTTTACTTTGGCCTTCATTTAAGCCTAAAGCTAAAGTCACAGCTTCAACAAATTTATCTTCAAATGCTTGATTTAATTTTACCAAAGCTTGTTTGTGTGCTTCTTGACGACCAGCTTTTCCCCCACTACGAATCACTTCATTTGCTTCAGTATTTAAAACATCTGATTTCATCGACTGAAGAATGTCTAGAATTTCGATATCGCTTAATGTTTCAGGAGAATGATCAGTCATAAACTGCCTATAAAAACTTAATATTCAATAAGTATGTATTTTCGCATAAAAGAAGGATGAAAACTGCGACCTTCACTATAGAAATTGTGATTTCTCTTATAATGTTCAGATATACAACATGATTTAGAAAAAAATTCTGTCAAAAATATCAAAATCAACTATATTACTTTCACGCTTTAATACTAACGTCACAATATGGCTCAAAAGAAACAGGCTGCGCTTTACCTTCAACAACTGAAACAGCAATATCCAGCAGCCTTTAAACATAATTATTTATTTTATAGCCAACTGAAAACTCAAGGCATTTTAGACGAACTCAAAGAACTTATTCCTTGGGTTCTGGCGGCGATGATTTTTATTTCTTTGAGTATGAGTATTGGTCATGCAGTGCAACTGTATTTTCCTGATATGAGTGAGTTTCGAGCTCATGGTATTGCTGTACTGAGTATTATGCTGTTTTTCATGCTGGTTGTGCCCTTAGTCATCAAGCAAATCAAACACAGTTCAATGTCCCTGTATCAAAGTTTGAAGAATACGCCGTTCAGACTTGCGATCGTGATTTTATTACAATTACTCAATATCGCCTTTTTACAAAGCACCTTCGTTCAATCTGTATTGTTCTTTTTCGCCATGAGTTTCGGCTTTGTGCGTTTTTATAAAGAAAATCTATTCAAAGGTGGAAGTAACACCCAAGAATACTATTTTCTGCATGAAACACGTCGTATTGCTTATTGGTCGTATAAACAAATGCTTAAAGCAAAATTACGTTTAATGCTCAGTAATCCGAATCAAGCAAACTACAAGCGGTTATCTGAGCGCTTTACCCAGTTCCAAAATTTGCACATACAAATGCTACATCAGGAAAATCAGCTGTGTAAAAAGCTAAAGCACCAAAATGTTGAACATTATCTTGATGAGTTAATGAAATAAGTTGACTTTGGTGTAGTGAAAAAAACTTTAATTCACTGCTCAAAATGTCATTCAATACATCAATATTTTTGAATATTTTCAACTTATATGCATGAATTGATTGATTTTAAAACAAACACCATCAAATACACTTGCCAAGGTCCATTTCGTCCTCTATTATTGCGCACATGCCCGAGTGGTGAAATCGGTAGACACAGGGGATTTAAAATCCCCCGCCCACAAAGCGTGCCAGTTCGAGTCTGGCCTCGGGCACCATTCTTATACTTCTAAGATTGGTGCAATAAAAGATCCAGCAATTTGCTGGTTTTTTTATGCCTAAAATTTATAAATCTATTATTATTCAATGCCAATATCTTCAGATTTTGATCTCCCTACACTACAACTCAAGCATCCCGATGCCTTTTATCAACGGCTGCTGTTTGCGCATTTCAAAATTATCAATCTAACGCCCACTGCACCCGTTTTAATCTTTAGCTTTTGCCTGATACTTTTTATCTCACTTGGCAGCGCAGCACTTGGGCATATACTTTCAACGGCACTTTCAATTCACGCCCCCAAAATGGCGTTCAATCTTGGTGTATTGATTATTCTTCCTTTGATCTATTGCTATGTTTGGTATGCACATTATCAAGCACGTTTTAGCAGTAAGTTTGCAGTTCAACGTCTGCAAATACAACTGTATCTCCTTGGCGGATTCACACTTATCCTCGCTATAAACTTTAAGTATCTACAAGCAGATGTATTAAACCTCATCAGTCTCTGCGGACTTTTTTTCAGTCTGTTTTTATGTGTATTTACTGAATTATTTTATAAACCTGAAAGCAGCGCCATTGAACGAGTAAAACTACAAAAGCTTCGCCAACTGGCATTTTGGTCTTATCAACAATCTTTAAAACAAAAAGAGCATCAAACGTATTTCTACGCCCTACACTTACAAGCCATGCAAGAAGAACAGAAACTATCAGCATCGATCAAATCATCGTTTAAAGATTTTATAGACAAAGCTAAATAATTTTTTAAAGCCCTAGATATAAAAAAGCCCTGTTACTACAGGGCTTTTTTTAAAGTTCAATTACCATTCTCGGTTAGCAACCAACTCTTCCATTTCAATATCCATATGGCCTTCATCTTGCAGCACCATCATCATGGCTTCTGCAATATAATCTGCAGCCGTATCATCCAAAGACGAATCTAAATCTTCAAATTGAGGTTTCATCTTATTGAGCTGTGCAACCGTTTCATTGGCAAAATGGTAGATATCAGTTGAACTTAAATCTGCTTTTGCAATTTTCTTCGCAAATTGAACAACCAATAACTTCACCTCTGCAACCAACACATCTGGGTAATATTCATCATCAAACATGGGTAGCAGTAAATCTGCAAACATACGAAACTCTATCACAAAACATTCAGGGCGCTTATATAACACAAATACTACAATTCACCAAATTTATTGGGATTCAGTATTTTCAAATCACACCGCATTCTGCATGGCTTGCCAAACACGTATCGCATCTACTGTTGCTTTGACGTCATGTGCGCGAACCATACATGCACCTTGTTGAATGCTGAGTAAATGCGCTGCAACCGAGCCTACAGCGCGATTTTGTGCATCTGCACCGCCAAGTGCTTCACCGATAAAACGCTTACGTGATAATGCAGACAGGATCGGATAGCCCATGTTATTCAATTGATAGAATTGCTGTAAAAGCTTTAAGTTTTGCTGCGCATTTTTAGCAAAACCAAAACCCGGATCAATCATAATATTTTCTGCACGGACGCCTGCGTCCAATGCATCTTGCACACGTTGCTTTAATTCATCGATGACGTCAGCAACGACATCTTGATACTGATCTAGATTATTCATCGTGGTGGGTTCTCCACGCATATGCATAATGATCACTGGAATATCCAGTTTTGCAGCGGTTTCTAAGGCATTCGGCCGAGTTAATGCACGTACATCATTCCAGATATGCGCACCTGCCTGAACCGCTGCCTCAATCACCTCAGGTTGTGAGGTATCGATAGAAATCACCACATTGTGTTTGGATAATGCTTCAACGACGGGTACGATCCGTCGAATTTCTTCTTCAACCTCAACAACAGATGCACCCGGACGTGTTGACTCACCACCGACATCAATCACTGTCGCGCCATCCACTATCATTTGTAAGGCATGTGCTATAGCTTGGTCTTTACCATTATGTTTGCCACCATCACTAAAAGAGTCCGGTGTGACATTTAAAATCCCCATCACATGTGGCTCTGACAAATCTAATTGCAAATTACCACAGTTTAAAATTTTATTAGGCAAAGACACCAACTTCATAGTACACATCCCAGATTTTGCTGCGCTTATTTTAACGCTAAGTTTGCTCAGCATTGCGCTCACATGCATTTATTTTCATATAAAAAAACCACCCGAAGGTGGTTTTAAAATTTTATGCTTTTGGCAATGACGGTAATGGTGGTGGAACATCTGGACCATCCGTTGGTGTAACATCAATCACTGGATTTTCAGCGATGTACACTTTTGGTGGTTGAGGTTCACGACCTTCCATAATGTCACGGATTTGATCACGATCAATGGTTTCCCATTCAAGCAATGCTTTCACCATGGCATGTGCGATATCTTTGTTATTTTCAAGAATATCGCGTGCAACTTTATATTGTTCATCTAAAATGCGGCGAACTTCACGGTCAACTTCAAGCTGCGTTGCTTCAGAAATCACACGACTTCCTAAACCACCCATGAATGACTGCTGTGAATCATCTTCGTAAACCATGACGCCCATTTTATCGGACATACCGTATTTAGTAACCATTGCTCGTGCCATTTTCGTTGCACGTTCAAAGTCATTTGAAGCACCAGTCGACATTTGGTTAATGAAGACTTCTTCTGCAATACGACCACCAAACAAAATTGAAAGTTCATTCAACATTTTGTCTTTGTAATGGCTGGTTTGGTCATGTTCAGGCAACTGCCAAGTCACACCCAATGCCCAACCACGCGGCATAATTGTCACTTTATGCACAGGGTCTGTACCCGGCAAGATTTCAGCAACAATTGCATGACCTGCTTCATGATAAGCCGTCGCACGACGTTCTTCTTCACGAATCACCATCGATTTACGTTCAGGACCCATGTAAAGCTTGTCTTTCGCATCTTCAAAGTCATGCATATCGACCGTATTCTTGTTACGACGTGCAGCAAACAGTGCAGCTTCGTTTACAAGGTTAGCCAACTGAGCACCCGAGAAGCCCGGTGTACCACGTGCCAAAACTTTCACGTCTACACCAGTCACAGAAGGTAATTTTTTCAAATGTACATTCAGGATTTGCTCACGACCTTTAATATCAGGTAGAGACACCATCACTTGACGGTCAAAACGACCTGGACGAAGTAAAGCTTTATCCAATACGTCAGCACGGTTTGTTGCAGCAATGACGATAATACCTTCGTTGCCTTCAAAACCATCCATTTCAACCAACATTTGGTTTAATGTTTGCTCACGCTCATCATTACCACCACCTGTACCTGAACCACGGTGACGACCAACGGCATCGATCTCATCGATGAAAATGATACATGGTGCATGACGCTTTGCTTGTTCAAACATGTCACGGACACGAGACGCACCCACACCCACGAACATTTCAACAAAGTCAGAACCCGAAATACTAAAGAACGGTACTTTCGCTTCACCCGCAATCGCTTTAGCAAGTAAAGTTTTACCTGTACCCGGAGGACCAACCATAAGCACGCCTTTTGGAATGCTTGCACCAAGTCGTTTGAACTTAGATGGATCTTTTAGGAAGTCAACGATTTCAACAACTTCTTGTTTAGCTTCATCACAGCCCGCAACATCAGTAAATGTCACTTTGATTTGGTCTTCAGACAGCATTTTTGCTTTTGACTTACCAAAACTCATTGGGCCATTCTTACCACCAGCTCCACCACCCATGTTGCGCATAAAGAACATGAATAACAGAATGATTAAAAGAACAGGGAAACTTGCAATCAGAAGTTGCATCAAAATACTTTGACGCTGTGGCGCTGTACCTTCAACAACAACATTGTTCTTGATCAGGTTCGGCATAAGTTCAGGATCTTGAACCGCAGGACGGATACTTTCAAACTCTGAACCGTTTGATTTTTCGCCACGAATTCTTTCGCCATCAATGGTGACTTGTTTAATCTGACCCGCATTTACGGCTGCCACGAACTCAGAATAGTTCATCGCGGTCGGTTGATTGCGGTCATTGACGTTGCTGAAGATTAAAACCAGCACGCCTAGGATAACCAGCCACAACACGGCATTCTTAAAAAGATCGCTCAAAGCTTTATTCCCATTTCTATCTAATTCGTTCAATCCCATTTACATGGGTGACTCTAATACTTACGCTGCAGAGTAGCTTCGCAATAATTTAAAAACGTACAAAATGCACAATTTTTAACGAGTTGGCAAGTAAACTTTACTTGAAAGCTTTCTTACGTCCCTGCCCGATTAAAAACACTTCTTTAGATCGAGCACGTGAAGCCGCCGGTTTTGCTGTTTTCAGCACATCAAATGTGTCTACAACTTGCTTACGGTATTCATCAAATCCAACACCTTGGAACACTTTAACAACAAATTGTCCATTTGGTCCAAGAACCTTTTGAGCAAAGTCGATTGCTAATTCACAAAGATAGATCTGACGCGGTTGATCTACAGCCTTATTACCTGATGTATTGGGGGCCATATCTGAAATTACAACGTCTACAGTACGTCCATCTAAAATTTTTAACAATTCATCGAACACTTCTTGTTCACGAAAGTCACCTTGCAAGAAGGTCACATCGGGTAAAGCATCCATTGGTAAAATATCAGAAGCAATCACCAAACCTTTGTCGCCAACAAGTTTTCCGGCAATTTGCGACCAACTACCTGGTGCAGCACCTAAGTCGACAACGGTCATGCCTGGCTTGATCAATTTGTATTTTTCTTGAATTTCAAGCAATTTATAAGCGGCACGCGCACGATATCCTTCCTTTTGTGCTTTTTTCACAAAGGGGTCATCAAGATGCTCACGCATCCAGTCACGACTACTTTTGGATAATTTCTGGTTAGTAATGCGGGTAGCCATAACTCTCTAAATAAAAAAAACTTCTCAGTCTTGATTGTACGTGAAATTCAGCACTTTTGCAGTAGACATGTGTATCTAAAAAGCATCTTAAATCATGTTTTTTTCAATAATCTTCATCGAGAAAATGCCGATTAAATACAGCGCTTCAACTTTGATTTTGCTATACTAGGTCGTTTTTAAAATTAGGTTATATTTATGGCGGCTTTATCTATTCAAGAACGTAAACGCTTACGTCAAATTGGTCACACCCTAAACCCAGTTGTAATGGTTGCGGACAAAGGCTTATCAGAAAGCGTTGTTGAAGAATTAAACCGTGCGTTAAACGACCATGAGTTAATTAAAGTGAAAGTGGTGGCAGAAGACCGTGAAGCTCGTGCTGCAATGATTACTGAAATTGCGACTGTTTCAGGTTCTGAAGTTGTTCAAACGATTGGTAAGATTGCTTTGATTTACCGCAAAGCGGCAAAACAAAATGCAAAACTGTCTAACCTTGTTCGCTACGCACACCTGTCTAACTAAGCATTTATGGCAAGTTTCGAACTCAGCGCTTTTGATCGTCGCTTTCAGGCTGTATCAGTCGTTGGTGCTATCGAACAACAAAGCCCATATACTTTAAATGTGGGTTATTGGATTCGAGACCCAAACCAACTGATTCAATGGCCAGAATTGGTATCAGCTCACCCACGAATCGATTTTTTGTGGGAACAGACCTGCTTAGAAGTTTTTATTGGTGTACGCAATGAAGACTTTTATCGTGAAATCAACCTCTCCCCTTCACAAGCTTGGCAGGTTTACCAGTTTGAAGAATATCGCTATCCAGAAGATATGCCGCCACAAGCTGCTTACGATATTGAACTGAATCAGTTGAAACGGACGCACTATGGCTTAAATGTCAGTCTTGATCTAACAGAATTTATGCTGAAGTACAAACTTAAATGGGAAGATCTCTATATTGGTCTAACTGCAGTACTGAAAACCTCTCAAGGTGAACAGTACTATGCCATGCAGCATAGTAGTCCAAATGCTGACTTTCACAACAAACGTGATTGGCTACATCAGTTCTAAATTTTTAATGTTTTGATCTTCGATAAAAAGCAAAAGTACGATCTTTTGTTTTTTTATTGCCTGTCTATTTTTAAATAACTGCTTTGGACTTAAATGTACCATTCACAATAAGGGAGCCATTAATGACTCCCTTATGCATAGTGCTAACTTGATGTTTAATTCGCTCTCACCCAATCCAGCTCCTTGGAATGACTAGATTTAACTTAAGCGTTTTAAAATTCATGTCATTCACAATTAACTTTTAAGATCTGTGGTTTGATCCGTAACATCAGCTTTCAGTGGTGAAACTTTTTTCCACGTTTCTAAAGTATGTTCCTTAGAACGCTTAAATGTTTCTGTTAGATGATCTTTGTGTTTTCCTGAAATTTGGGTCACATCTTCTTTCAGCTCTTTTCCAAGTTTTGAAAGATCATCAATAACCGCATTAAACTCAGTTTTCACAAATTCTTTGAGTTCACTAAAATCTTTTTGCGATGAACCAAATTGAACTTTTAGCTGATCAAGTTTATTCAACACATCTTGCTTCAACTGACGCAATTGATCTTGCACACTGGCATTCAACTGCTTTGCCTCTGCTCCGATCTTTTCTTTGCTTTGTGTGACTGCCTCTGTGGCTTGAACACTCGCTTCTTTTGCAACTTGTTCAAGCTTTTCAGCACCTTCGATAACGACTTCTTTCAGGGAGGATTTAGCCGCTGTTTGTTTTTGTTGTGTTGCCATGACTTTGTACCTATATTTTTTGCTGACCGCCCCACATTAGCGCTTTTTGATAAATTTTAATTTATGATTTGTCTGACAATAATTAATTGCTTACATTTTTCTACGATTTTGCAAAACCAAACTTTATTCTAAAATGCAAGTGCTTTATCTGCTTTATTCCTGATATTTGCAATGGACTTTCTGTGGCTTTCTGCGTATAATGCCGTGTTAAGTTCAAGCGAGCAGATGTGAGGAGGGTAGGTTTTTAAGCAGCCTTCCTTTTTTTTCGTCTTCTCGCTTTTTTACAGCCTAAATTTCAGGAGCTTTGGTTTGAGCACCCCAGCAATTTTAGCCCTTGCCGATGGTACTATTTTTAAAGGTACTTCAATTGGCGCATCGGGTAGTACGACTGGTGAAGTCGTTTTCAACACTGCCATGACTGGCTATCAAGAAATTTTGACTGACCCAAGTTATGCACAACAACTTGTGACCCTAACTTACCCACATATCGGTAACACAGGTTGTAATGATGAAGACGCTGAGTCAGGTCGAATTCATAAAGTATGGGCCAACGGATTGATCATTCGTGACCTACCTTTATTGCATAGCAACTTCCGTGCTGAGCAATCACTAAGTGATTACCTTAAACAACACAATGTTGTTGCTATCGCAGATATTGATACTCGTAAATTAACGCGTATTCTGCGATCAAAAGGTGCGCAAAACGGTTGTATCCTTGCTGGTGAAAACGCGACTGAAGAAGAAGCGTTAGCTAAAGCACGTGCTTTTGGTGGTCTTAATGGTTTAGACCTTGCAAAAGAATGCTGTGATCCGACCGGTTTCGAGTGGACTGAAGGCTCTTGGGCGCTTGGTAAAGGTTTCGCTCAACCAGAACTTAAATTCCATGTTGTAGCATACGACTACGGTGTCAAAACCAACATCTTACGTATGCTCGCAGACCGCGGTTGTAAATTGACTGTTGTGCCTGCGCAAACTCCTGCTGCTGACGTACTTGCTCTTAATCCAGATGGCGTGTTCTTATCGAACGGCCCCGGCGATCCAGCAGCATGTGATTATGCAATTGAAGCTGTAAAAACAATTGTAGAAGACGCACGCAATGTACCTGTATTCGGTATTTGCTTAGGTCACCAAATTCTTGCACTTGCATCAGGTGCAAAAACTGTGAAAATGCCTCACGGTCACCACGGTGCTAACCATCCTGTACAAAACTTAGAAAATGGTACAGTGATGATTACTTCTCAAAACCACGGCTTCGCAGTGGATGCAGAAACTCTTCCTGCAAACTTGAAAGCTACGCATAAATCACTGTTCGACCAAACCCTGCAAGGGATTCATCGTACAGACAAACCTGCGTTCAGTTTCCAAGGTCACCCAGAAGCAAGCCCTGGTCCACATGACTGCGCACCACTGTTCGATCATTTCATCGAACTTATCGAAGCATCTAAGAAGTAATTAAGGAAGCATCATGGCTAAACGTACAGACATTAAAAGCATCTTAATTATTGGTGCTGGTCCGATTGTGATCGGTCAGGCATGTGAGTTTGACTACTCAGGTGCGCAAGCATGTAAAGCCCTTCGTGAAGAAGGCTACCGTGTTATTTTGGTGAACTCTAACCCAGCGACCATTATGACTGACCCTGCAATGGCAGATGCAACGTATATCGAACCGATTACGTGGCAAACTGTTGCAGCGATCATTGAGAAAGAACGCCCAGATGCAGTTCTTCCAACAATGGGTGGTCAAACTGCATTGAACTGTGCCCTCGCCCTTGATGAGCACGGCATTTTAGAAAAATACAATGTTGAATTGATCGGTGCGACTAAAGAAGCAATTGAAAAAGCCGAAGACCGTAAACTCTTCGACCAAGCAATGCGTAAAATTGGTCTTGAATGTCCAAAAGCTGACATCGCTGAATCAATGGAAGAAGCGTTAGAAATTCAAGCACGCTTCGGTTTCCCTGTGATTATCCGTCCATCATTTACGATGGGTGGTTCAGGCGGTGGTATCGCATACAACAAAGAAGAATTTATCGAGATCTGTGAACGCGGTTTCGACCTTTCTCCTACTCACCAACTTTTAATTGATGAATCATTGATTGGTTGGAAAGAGTACGAAATGGAAGTTGTTCGTGACAAAAACGACAACTGTATCATTGTATGTACCATTGAAAACTTTGACCCAATGGGCGTGCACACAGGTGACTCAATCACTGTTGCCCCTGCACAAACATTAACAGACAAAGAATTCCAACTTTTACGTAATGCCTCTTTAGCAGTACTTCGTGAAATTGGTGTAGAAACGGGTGGTTCGAACGTTCAGTTCGGTATTAACCCGAAAGATGGCCGTATGGTTGTGATCGAGATGAACCCTCGTGTTTCTCGTTCATCTGCTTTGGCATCTAAAGCAACCGGTTTCCCAATTGCAAAAATTGCAGCGAAATTGGCAGTCGGTTATACCCTTGATGAATTGAAAAATGACATCACTGGCGGTACAACTCCTGCATCATTCGAACCTGCGATTGACTATGTTGTGACTAAGATTCCTCGTTTCAACTTCGAGAAATTCCCACAAGCTGATGCAACTTTAACTACACAGATGAAATCTGTGGGTGAAGTCATGGCAATTGGCCGTAACTTCCAAGAGTCAGTACAAAAAGCGCTTCGTGGTCTTGAAGTGGGTGCTGCTGGCTTTGATGAAAAAATCGAAGTGGGTACTGAAGGTGCGAAAGAGAAAATCCTTCAAGAACTTAAAGTGCCTGGTCCTGAGCGTATTTGGTACGTTGGCGATGCATTCCGTCATGGTTTCACGTTAGATGAAGTGTTCGCTGCGACGAATATTGACCGTTGGTTCTTGATCCAAATCGAAGACATCATCAAAACTGAAGAGAAAATCAAATCTTTAGGTTTTGGTGACTTAAACGCTGACAACATCCGTTCGTTCAAACGCAAAGGTTTATCTGACCTTCGTATTGCGAAATTGATGGGTATTTCACAAAAACAATTCCGTAAACACCGTTGGAACTTGGGCGTGACCCCTGTTTACAAACGTGTAGATACATGTGCGGCTGAATTCGAATCTGATACAGCTTACATGTACTCAACTTACGATGAAGAATGTGAAGCGAATCCGTCTACTCGCGACAAGATCATGGTCATCGGTGGCGGTCCTAACCGTATTGGTCAAGGTATCGAATTCGATTACTGCTGTGTACACGCTGCCCTTGCAATGCGTGAAGACGGTTATGAAACTATCATGGTGAACTGTAACCCTGAAACGGTTTCTACGGATTACGACACATCAGATCGTTTGTACTTCGAACCAATCACTTTGGAAGATGTACTTGAAATCGTACGTATCGAGAAGCCTAAAGGCATTATCGTTCAGTACGGCGGTCAAACTCCGCTTAAATTGGCTCGTGCTTTAGAAGAAGCTGGTGCGCCAATTATCGGTACATCACCTGATGCGATTGACCGTGCAGAAGACCGTGAACGTTTCCAACAAATGATTCAACGTCTACAACTTCGTCAACCAAACAACAGCATCGTAAAATCTGCTGAAGAAGGTATGGCTGAAGCGGCAAAAGTTGGCTACCCACTTGTGGTACGTCCATCTTATGTACTTGGTGGTCGTGCGATGGAAATCGTGTACAACGACGAAGAATTGAAACGTTACTTACGTGATGCGGTTCAAGCATCTAACGAAGCGCCAGTACTTCTTGACCACTTCCTAGATGATGCAATCGAAGTTGACGTAGACTGCGTATCTGACGGTAAAGACGTTGTGATCGGCGGTATCATGCAGCACATCGAACAAGCTGGTATTCACTCAGGTGACTCAGCATGTTCTATTCCTCCTTACTCTTTATCTAAAGAAGTTCAGGACGAAATGCGCCGTCAAACCATCGCTATGGCGAAAGAGCTTGGCGTAATTGGTTTAATGAACGTTCAGTTTGCTGTTAAAGGCACTGACGTATACATTCTAGAAGTGAACCCACGTGCATCACGTACTGTTCCATTCGTATCTAAGTGCATTGGTGAATCTTTAGCGAAAGTTGCTGCGCGTTGTATGGCTGGTCAATCTTTAGAATCTCAAGGATTCACTACAGAGATTATTCCTGAACACTTCTCTGTAAAAGAAGCAGTGTTCCCATTCAACAAATTCCCTGGTGTTGACCCAATTCTTGGCCCTGAGATGAAATCTACAGGCGAAGTGATGGGTGTAGGTAAAACATTTGGTGAAGCGTTCTATAAAGCTGTGTTAGGCTCTAATGACCGTTTACCAGGCCTACCAACGGAAGGCGAAGTAAAACATGCATTCTTATCTGTTCGTCATTCTGACAAGCCTCGTGCTGTTGGTATTGCGAAACAGTTAACAGATCTTGGCTTCAAAGTCATCGCTACTGGCGGTACTTATGATGTGATTAAAGATGCTGGTATTGAATGTGAACGTGTGAACAAAGTGACTGAAGGCCGTCCTAATATCGTAGACCGCTTGAAAAATGGCGAAGTTCACCTCATTATCAATACAACTGAAGGCAAACAGGCTCAAGAAGATTCATTCTCGATCCGTCGCTCTGCATTACAAGGTAAAGTGTATTACACAACTACCCTTAACGGTGCTGATGCAGTATGCCAAGCTTTAGCAATCAAATTGCCAATGGATGTATACCGCTTACAAGACCTTACTAAAGGTTAATTAAGTTACCGAGAAGTCCCGCCACCTCTCGGTGGCGGGCTTTTTTTCATTTCTAGGTCAGTAAAAATTTTACTGATTTTTTCTTTTTACAAACATGAGGGACAACAATGCAACGTTATCCTATGACTCCCGAAGGCAAAATTGCCTTAGAGAAAGAATTACAGCAACTTAAAAGTGTTGATCGTCCACGTATTACTGCAGCAATTGCTGAAGCGCGTGAACATGGGGATTTGAAAGAAAACGCAGAATACCACGCTGCTCGCGAGCAACAAGGTTTCTGTGAAGGCCGTATCCAAGATATCGAAGGTAAACTGGGTGCTTGCCAAGTGATTGATGTTAAATCACTTGAGCAAAATGGCCGTGTGGTTTTCGGTGTGACAGTGACCATTGAAAACTTAGATACTGAAGAACAAAAGACTTATAAAATCGTTGGTGATGACGAAGCAGATTTTAAAATCAACAAAATCTCTGTGAACTCTCCAATTGCGCGTGGTCTTTTGGGTAAAAACGAAGGCGACGATGTAAAAATCAACACACCACAAGGTGAAGTTGAGTATGAAATTTCTAAAGTTGAATATCTTTAATTCATTAAGATAAGCAATTTTAAGCCCCTCTTTTGAGGGGTTTTTTATTGTTCTATGTTTTTGCTTAGCCCAATGTATGCTATCGAATGACCAAAATGTACGTTCAGCACTAATAGTCGACTGAATACGTCATTGTTCAACTGGCTTATTTCATTAAAGTGTTATCTAAAACAAAAAGAGTCATAACACACGATGAAATTTGGACATGCAAGCCGAACGGCACAAGCTGCTGCTGCCATTCGCGCAAATCATTATCTATATGCGAACGAACCTGTTTTTTCCGACCCTTATGCCTTTCATTTCACCAGTCCAATTTGGCGTCGACTACTTTCAAATCGTGCATGTATAAAAGCGTTGAATAGCAAAATACCCAATCAAACGTTTGGATTACTTACTGCACAGGTGGTGGCACGTTCACGCTATGCCGAAGATCAATTAGAAAAGGCAGTACAACAAGGAATTAAACAATATGTGCTGATTGGTGCAGGTTTAGATTCTTTTGTCCTCCGATTAGCGCAGAAATACTCAGATATTAAAATTTTTGAGGTTGATCACCCAGATACTCAAACATTAAAAATACGAAGTTTACAGAAACTCGGACATATTCCAGACCATGTTGAATTTGTTTCTATTGATTTTGAAAAAGAAAATTTAGCGCATGCCTTAAAACGGAGTTCTTATGATACAAAGCAACCAACTTTCTTTTCTTGGCTTGGAACGACGCATTATTTAAAACCAGAAACAACTATGAGCACCTTGCAAACTATTGCCGAATTTGTAGCCTCAGGTAGCGAATTGGTTTTAGATTATTCCATTCCCTATCAAGATTTAACTGGTATAGAGCGTGTCGGATCATTTGCTGTTTCCAAATTTACCTATTTTTTAAGTGAACCCATTATTGGGACATTTCACAGTAATGAGTTACACCGTGCTGCAACAACGTTGGGTTATGTAGTCTTAGAAGATTTATCTGCACATGACATTACACAGCGTTATTTTGCGAATCGTAAAGATGGAATACGACATACTCAAGCCACGCATTTGCTGCATTTAAAACGTGCTTAAGCATTTATCTGTAGTCGACATTTATAGTGAGTCAGCTAAAATAGTCACGCGAATCATTATTGCTATTAAACCTTATGTCTGAAAAATTGATTAATTCACCTGTCAATCATTGGTGTGAGTTTGAGTTCATCTCTAAAACAGTGAAGAACCCAAATATTCACATCAAAGGTAATTATTCATATTATTCTGCATATTGGGATCAGGGTTTTGAGCGCTGTGTGGTGCGTTATCTACACGATAAACCTGCAACAGCTGAGAAGCCGATAGACCAGCTATATATCGGTAATTTTGTCTGTTTTGGCGCAGAATGCGTGATTATGATGGGTGGTAACCAACTCCACCGAACCGACTGGATTTCGGCATTTCCGTTTGATACACGGAGTTTTGTCCCTGCGGGTGACACAATCATTGGTGATGGATGCTGGATCGGCTCACGTGCAATGATTATGCAAGGCGTGACACTGGGTGAAGGTGCTGTGGTAGCTACTGGCGCGGTGGTGACTAAAGATGTGCCACCTTATGCAGTTGTCGGCGGCGTGCCTGCTCAAATTATTAAATATCGTTTCCCTCTGGAAGATATCAAAAAACTGCTTTCCCTTAAGCTCTATGACTTAGATGAAAAGCAGTTTTTAAAGATGCGGGAACAGTTGCAGACGGATGATGTTAATTCGCTACTTCTTTATGTACAAAATTCAAGTTAAAAGTTATATTTATTTCAAATAATTATTCTTAATAAATATGCACCTATCATCAAAAACTCTGGAAAAACTTCGCGACCTAATTAACGAAACAACCGAATACCGATCAGGTCCCAAAATTATAGATTTTTTCTCAATCTTCGATTACATGGACACTTATGGTCAGGGCTTTCCATCAAGATGGGCATATACAGATTTTCGGTTAGGAAGAATTAATAAAACTGAAAAGATAAAAATATGTATTCAGACGCTCTTTAATCCTATCAACTACATGGATGATCTAAAAAGGCTCGATACTCTAATAGCTAATTTTAACAAATATCTTCAATTCGATAAATTTCGTGTGGCGCGAAAAAACACAGAAATTTTTATAGAATCAGTCAGTGAGGTAAATTTAGACGAAAATTTAAATACTGAGGAAGAAAATCTGGAAAATAATTTTATCAAACATGAGTTCAATGTTGATTTCTCTAAACTCAATTTAATACCAGCATTAGTTCCAATAATTGATAAGAGAATGCAAGAAATAGAAAAAGCTTTCAAAGCAGAAGCATATTTATCGGTCGTTTTATTAGCAGGTAGTACATTAGAAGGATTATTTCTAAATATAGCTTCTTTAAACCCCAAAGTTTTTAATTTATCCACACAAAGCCCTAAAAAAGATGGAAAAGTTAAAAATTTTGATCAATGGACACTAAATAACTTTATCGAAGTGTCCCACTCCATTGGAATACTTGAAAAAGATACCTATCGTTTTAGTAAAGAATTAAGAGATTTCAGAAACTATATACACCCATTTCAACAAATGAGTGAGAAATTTTCACCAAGAGAAGAAACGGCAAAAATTTGTCTTCAAGTATTAAAATCAGCAATCTCAGACATACAAACTAACAAACATAAATTTTAGGCATAAAAAAACCCACTCAATCGGAGTGGTTTTTTCAAAATATGGTGGATATTACGAGACTTGAACTTGTGCTCCACAATTATGAGTACGGCACTTTAACCAACTCAGCTAAATAGCTTATAAATGTCTATATATGTAGCAAAAAAAAATACTACAATCATCTTTATTCCTAGCCTTTTTTACTCAATCAGACTATAAAGAACTCACAAAATAAAAAAAACACTTTTCAGGATGAATGATGACGAGAACCACTCAATTCTCAGGCATATTTATACTTGCCCTGCTGGCAGCAGTCGTCGCAACTTTTTGCGATGCGATTCATGTCTATACCCAGACGCTTAGTTATCCCAACCCATTATTTTTCCATCAAGCTTGGTGGGTATTCCCCGGCTTTTTTATAGCCTTTGCTTTCATGGCATTTACCTATATTCAACTTACACAACGACTTAAACACTATGTGATGACTCAGCTCAGTTGCTATCATGACGGCACTGCGCCCCTCGTCGAGAGCCTAATACTATTTGCCATAGTCTATATACTCAGCGGATTTGGCAATTTTCATCCCGAAGCACTTTGTTGGATTTTTTACATTAGCTTTTTTATTCGCTGGTTATTTAGCTATGAGCGTACATGGCTACTGATATTGGCCATCATGCTTGCTTTTGGTGGCATATTCTTTGAAGGGCTATTGGCTGAGTTTACATTAGTCAAATATCGCCATGAAGATATTTACAATGTGCCGTATTGGCTCGGCGGCGTATATATGCATGGCGCATTTGCTTTA
Organism: Acinetobacter sp. YH12086; assembly: GCF_013419345.1. Taxonomy (NCBI): domain Bacteria; kingdom Pseudomonadati; phylum Pseudomonadota; class Gammaproteobacteria; order Moraxellales; family Moraxellaceae; genus Acinetobacter; species Acinetobacter sp. YH12086. The sequence goes on along the minus strand of NZ_VPAF01000002.1, from coordinate 284,622 downwards.
CGTGCGGGTATGCGTCGTTTTGTTTATCGTTAATTTTTTTAAATTTGGAAAATTGAGACATAAAAAAAAGACCACTCAATCGGAGTGGTCTTTTTTTGAATATGGTGGCTATGACGAGACTTGAACTTGTGACCCCCGCATTATGAGTGCGGTGCTCTAACCAACTGAGCTACATAGCCTTAAACTGTGCGCGCATTATGGAGGGATATTTAAATATCGTCAAGCCCATAATGCGCGTATTTGATCAAAATTTGTTGAAGTGAACCGATAAGCCGGGTTCTGTCGAGGACGATCATTCCTCTAGGCGTACAATCACTCATACGCTCAAGCGACCTACCCGGATCCAGCATGGGCCATGCCTAAAGGATCCCTATTTGGTCTTGCTTCCGGTGGGGTTTACCATGCCATGAACTGTTACCAGTCATGCGGTGCGCTCTTACCGCACCCTTTCACCCTTACCTCCGATTTTGATTGCTCAAAACCATAATGAAGGCGGTCTACTCTCTGCTGCACTTTCCGTCGGCTCACGCCGCCCAGGTGTTACCTGGCACCTTGCCCTATGAAGCCCGGACTTTCCTCCCCTGCTTTAGTCACGGAGACCTATACACAGCAGCGATCGTCTGGTTCACTTCGGGGCGCATTTTAACAAATCTGACAACTAATTGCTTGATGTTTTTTGAGCAGTTAGTTTTTCGTACTTTTGTTGAAGCTGTTCCTGAGTTTCAGGATGTGCCGGATCCAATGGAATACAGTCCACCGGACAGAACAACTGACACTGCGGTTTATCGTGATGCCCAACGCATTCCGTACACAAATCAGGGTTAATCTCATAAATGAGTTCCCCCATGAAAATCGCCTCATTGGGGCATACAGGTTCACAGACATCGCAGTTGATGCATTCATCAGTGATATATAAAGACACTCTACCAACCTTGCTGTTGTTTACGCTTAAAGGCTTCCACGACAGCTTGTGGTACAAACTGAGTGACATCACCATTTAAACGTGCAATTTCACGCACGAGCGTAGATGAAATAAACGAATATTGCTCTGATGGGGTTAAGAACACCGCTTCAAATTTACTGTCCAAACGGCGATTCATATTTGCCAATTGAAATTCATATTCAAAATCTGAAACTGCACGTAACCCACGTAATACGGCTGTTGCTTTTTGCTCGTTAAAGAAATTGACCAACAGCCCATCAAAACCTACAAACTCAACATTTGACAAATGACTTAAAGACTCTTGCGCTAGTGCAACACGTTCTTCCAGACTAAACACAGGGTTTTTGTGATGTCCAATTGCAATTGCCACGACAACTTCGTCAAACATGCGTGATGCACGTGTCACTAAGTCGATATGACCATTAGTAATTGGATCGAATGTGCCCGGATAAATTACACGAGTTTTAGACATCCAGTTGTACTCTGTTATTTTGTAGACGGGTATTTTAACAAAATCTTGATTTATAGGTGAAGTCAGCTTGTAAATTTAAAAACTTCATCTTATTCAAAGTTCGGGTACAATAGTGCTAAGTTTGGAAGTTTTTGATTATGACGAAAGCAGTAGTTAAAAAAAATAGTAGCAGTACGATTGCCCTAAATAAGCGTGCGCGTCACGATTATTTCATTGAAGAAAAATTTGAAGCGGGTCTTTCATTACAAGGCTGGGAAGTCAAATCAATGCGTGCGGGTCGTATGACTATCGTAGAGAGCTATATTACGTTTAAAAATGGTGAAGCATTTTTATTCGGCGCTCAAGTGCAACCTTTACTGAGTGCTTCGACACATGTAGTGCCTGAAGCAACACGTACTCGTAAATTATTGCTAAACCGCCGTGAAATTGAAAAACTACAAGGTGCAATTAACCAAAAAGGTTATTCATGTGTGCCTTTGGCATGTTACTGGAAAGGTCCTCATGCCAAACTTGAAATTGCCCTAGTAAAAGGTAAACAGCTTCACGACAAGCGTGCAACGGAAAAAGACCGTGATTGGCAGCGCGATAAAGCCCGTATTTTTCATAAATAAGTTCAATAAAAAAACCTCCATCTTGGAGGTTTTTTTATTTTTAAATTGCAGATTTAGCAGAATTTCAATCCACCAAAACAGTTGGTCCGAACTTCCTGATTTCCCAATACCTGATTTTTTAACGTTAAATTGGCCGCACCGGCATTACTAAGGTTAATTGAACCGACATTTTTATAAATCGGTAAACCAAATGCTGCACCAACAGCAGAACCTAAGGGAATATAAATCGGTTCATTGGTTAAAATTTGCGATACTTTTTGAGCAACTTGTGGCAAGACGCCTGAGATATCCACTTCAGATGTTGGATTCAATTTGCCAATATTGATCGGGTCTTTAAATGACATCCACCAACCTGTACGTGCAATATCATCGGCATTGGCATCTGGCCAACTAATATCTTGAGATTGAAGCGATAAATAACCGGCTGTGCCATTTAGTGGAATGTTATGAATCATATTTAAGGCTTGCTCAAAGGTAATGTTCATTTTCAAACCATCAATTGATGAGCCAGAATCCATAAAGAACTGCGCCCCTTCTACCCATAACAAATTACGGTCAAGTTTGACCTGCAAGCTACCACTATCACGATTCAGTTGAATCGACGGTACAGTCGCACTGATATTTTTGGCAACGGCTTGAGTTTGTCGTTTTCCGTTAATGGTAATTTCAGGGACGGTAAACGGCACATTCATTGAAGGAATTTTTAAACCCTTACTATTTTCAGGTTGGCTGACAAAGCTACGATCATTGTTCCAAATCGTGTTAATCACCAAGTTTCCCGATAAAGTCTCACTGCTGCTATCCCCAAAGATCGCGGCTTGGGTCTTTGCTGTCCCTGTAGTCGGTGCAATTTTCATATAACCACTCAGTGACTTAATCCCATCTGTCGGCGCACCCGTGTTTTGAATACCAGTGGTCAATAAACCTGTAATTGATTCAGCACTGACACGGAAGCCTTTAACTTCGCGTAAAGCGGCTTGTTTTGGGTTTTTAATTGCAAATTCAATAAACGGATTTTTCAGTTCGGCACTGGTTGACGCTCGATCACCATTAAAGACGGGATTACCGTTGGCATCGGTCGACGTTGCATTACCACTCAACGCCAGATGACGAATATCAATATCACAGCCATTTGACCCATTTACCCCACCACAGCCGAGTTGCAAACTTTTGACATTGACATTTAGATCCATGACGGCATCTAAACTGAGTTTGTAGAAACCAATATTTTCATCGACCATTTGTTGGTTGACCAAAATAGGATCGGTATAGGACATATTCATCAATGCAGCACCATTGATGGTAGACAATTCTTCATCGGCTAATCCCACCAATCCTTCTGCTGCAAAAACAACGTCAGAAACACATAAGGTCAATGCCATTGCGACTATTGTTTTTTTCACGATTATTTAATCCTTTTTAATATTCGTCACTCATCCCGAGTGAAATTTATGAGAAGATTAAATCAATAGCGTTGGCGTAAATGAATGGCAATTTGTGACACACATCACAACTCAATTATACAAAATGCCAATTTTCACAAATTTCAGGCCATTAAAAACCCCAGTAACATTTCCATCACTAGGGTTTTCAAAGATTTATAAATGATAGTTCAAACGATTTATTTACAAATTAATTAACTTTATTTAACAACAGTCCCAGATATTCACCAAACCAAATAGCGGTTTCTAAATCACCCGCAGGTGGCGTGACTTCAACAGGCGCATTATCCGATTGTGTCATTAAACCTAAAAAGCTCGACATCCGATTTAAATCTGTTGTGCTTCGTCCAGTTGGCATCAATGGAAGACCGCTCCACAACATGCCGTGCTGCATGGCGAATAAATTGATTTGCTGCAATACTGCCAATTTATCTCCACTTAAGCCGCCACCATTGGTAAAACCAGCGGCTAACTTGCCTTGCCATGTCCGTGCTAACCAGCGTTTAGATGATTGCTCCATGAATAATTTCATTGCCGCACTCATACTGCCCATATAGGTTGGGCATCCAAAAACGATGGCATCTGCACTGTCCAATTCATCCCAATCCACATGCTCTACATTCATGAGATAGACTTTTACACCGGCTTTTTCTGCACCTTGTACAATGAAATTCGCCACTTTGGCAGTGTGCCCATAGGGACTGTGGTAAACAACAGCAAGAGATTTAGCAGTCAAAGACATAACATTTAAAAGTCGATAGATTCAGTCAAGTTTAGCATTTTCAAAGCATAAAGACGAATGTTGCCATACGTCCTGTTTTCGCTTCTCGGCGATAAGAAAAATATTCATCAGCTTGCAAAAAGGTACATTGGTCGCCACCGGTTACAGCTTTAACCCCATGTAATGCAAGAATATAACGCGCTATCGCATAAAGATCAGCATAATATTTGCCTTCCTTTACACCAGCTTTAAATGCACTTTCAAGTTCTGGATATTTGGAACAAAAGGCAGCTTTGACTTCTGCGCCAATTTCAAAACTCTCTTGGCAAATGGCTGCCCCCAACCAAGCCCATGTTGGCTGAGTGTGCATGGCTGCAATGGTGTTTTCCACAATACCATTAGCCAAGCCCTTCCAACCTGCATGCAGATTGGCAACTTCTGTCCCGTCAGCATTACCCAAAACCACGGGTAAGCAGTCTGCGGTCATCATCATCAGGGCATGATGTTTAGACTGCGTGACCATACCATCGCCTTCGGGTGCAACAAAGTTGATCTGTTCATCAATGCGATGGCATAGCGTACTGTGCGTTTGGTTCATCCAGCTGATTTTATTCACGCCATATTTAGCAAAGTCTTTGAGCAATTGCATCCGGTGCTTTTGCACACGCGCTGCATCATCTCCTACATGCAATGCCAGATTAAATCCTGCCAGTTCAGGTTGTTCAGCGGGTTGCGTCTTATCATGATGAACTCGAGTTTGTCCCACAAAAACACCCTGTGGAAGTCCCTGAACAAATTGCATGTTGCCGTCCTTTTCTATCTATGGCGTGTAAATCAGTTTAAAACTTAATAAGCTTTGTTTTCGCTACGTAATACTTCAACCAATTGATTAAAGTCTTCAGGCCATGGTGCTTCAAACATCATGTCTTCACCTGTACGTGGATGAACGAGACCCAATTTAACCGCATGTAAAGCCTGACGTTTAAAGCCACGTAAAGTGTCATCTAATAACACCGACGCGCCTGCAGGCATACGTACACGTGGTACATACACTTGATCGCCCACAAGACCATGACCGATATAAGTAAAATGCACACGAATTTGATGGGTACGACCCGTTTCTAGACGTGCTTGAACGCGGGTAAAGTTTTGGAAACGTTCTTTCACATTATAGTGAGTCACCGCATCTTTACCGCCCGGCAAGACAGCCATTTTGATGCGATCGACAGGATGACGTTTAATTGGTTCATCGACTGTACCGCCAGCAATAATGTTGCCATATACGATCAAATCGTAAATACGGTAAACCGATTTCTTCGCCAATTGCTTACTTAAAGAAAATTGGGATTCGAGGTTTTTCGCAACAACCAACAGACCTGAGGTGTCTTTATCAATACGATGCACCAAACCTGCACGGGTCAACTCTGAAGATTTTGGGTAATGGTGCAAAATTGCATTCACCAATGTGCCTGTACTGTTTCCAGCGCCCGGATGAACAACCATACCGACAGGTTTATTAATCACCATAATATCGTCATCTTCATAGACAATATTAAGTGGAATATCTTCAGGTAAGCTACGGGTTTGTGCTTCTAACTCGACGTCTAAAGTCAGTAACTCTGTGCCTTCGCATTTGTACTTTGGTTTCACAGTGTTACCATTGACCAACAAATGGCCTTCTTTGAGCCACTGTTTTAGCTTTTCACGAGAAAAATCAGTCCAAACCAGTGCTGAAACCTGATCAATACGTTGTCCTAAATAGCTTTCATCCAATTGAAATTGCAACGATAAACGTGTTGCAGTTGAGTCTGAAGTATGGTTATCTGCATCCTCAGAATCTTCAAGTAAATTGAAATCAGTTTCAGGGAAATTAGAATTGGAAGATTGTGCTTGACTCATTTGCTCATTCAGACAAAAGTGGTTTAATAGTTCAATTGTAGCTCATTGCCCGTATTAACAGAGGAATTTTTATGTCGCTACCAAAATATAAAATGACAATGCTTGCTCTAACAATAGGCATTGCATCGGCAATGGTAGGCTGTAGCAGTAATCCAAAGAAAGAAGTGGTCGACACAGGTCCACAATCAAGCGAACAGATTTATATCGAAAAAGCACAAAAAGCGCTTGAACGTAACCAATATACAGATGCAGCAAAACACCTTGAAGCTCTAGAGACCTACTACCCTACAGGTAACTATGCGCAGCAAGCACAACTTGAACTATTGTATGTAAAGTTTCAGCAAAAAGACTATGAAGGTGCGATTGCACTTGCAGACCGTTTTATTCGTATGAACCCACAATATCCGCAAGTTGATTATGCCTACTACGTGCGTGGTGTTTCAAACATGGAGCAAAACTACAACGGTTTGCTTCGCTATACTTCTTTAAAGCAATCGCATCGTGATGTGAGCTATCTCAAAGTGGCTTATCAAAACTTTGTCGACTTTATCCGTCGCTACCCATCGAGTGAATATGCAGTCGATGCCGCACAACGTATGAAGTTCATCAGTCAAGAATTGGCTGAAAGCGAAATGAATGCGGCGCGTTTTAATGTGAAGCGTAAAGCATGGTTAGCTGCTGTTGAACGTTCACTTTGGGTGATCGAACATTATCCGCAAGCACCGCAAGTTCCAGAAGCTCTAGCGACTGTAGCCTATGGTTATGACAAACTTGGTGATAAAACCACGTCTCAGCAATACATCGAAGTACTTAAACTGAACTATCCAAAACTTGTGAAGTCAGACGGTACGATCAATATGCGTGCTGCACGTAGTGAAGGCAGCTTCCTTAACCGTGCAACTTTGGGTATTTTCGGTAAAGAAGCACAGACGATGTCTGAGCAAACCTCTACAGACGTAGTTGAAACCGATGAAGAAAAACGCAGTTTAACCAATCGTTTAAGCTTTGGCTTATTGGATCGTCCTCATAGCGAAAAAACTGAGTCGTCAGAATAAGCTGAATAATATAGTCGCAACGAAGGTCGATTTTTCACAAAGGGCAAGTTAGAATACTTGCCCTTTTATCTTTTCAGGATCTACAGATTCGGTTAGATTAAAAGGTATACAATAGTTCGATGGACGATGCTGTACTGCATCTCCACCTGAACTTACAGCATTGCTGATTTCAACATATTTCACGAACTGCCCAAATTCAATAGATAGACAGATAAAACAGCATGGCCATTCCTCAACATACAATTGATCAAATTTTAGATCGCACCGATATTGTCGATGTGATTGGTCAATTTGTGAAATTGAAAAAGACTGGACGCACCTACTCAGGATGCTGCCCATTCCATCAGGAAAAATCGCCATCTTTCCATGTCTATCGTGATAAACAATATTTTCACTGCTTTGGTTGTCAGGCCAATGGTAATGCCATCCGTTTTTTAATGGATATTGGTAGCCGTAACTTCATTGAAGTGATGAAGGATTTATCTAGCCAAACGGGTATTGAACTACCGAAAGACAATAACGATTCCAATAAACTCAAATATAAACGCGAATCTAAACCCAAACCTGTACAAAAACCTGCAATCGAAGCAAAAGCTCTGCCGCCCAATACAGGCGAAACCGAATCCACTCCTACTGCAGTAAATTTCGAACACGACCCATTTGCTGAGTTTCAAAATAACGAAGATGCGTTTTATGGGAACGATCCCTTTGCTCACTTTGACCAAGTTGCAAATGCTTTTGAAGATGTGCCGCAAGACGGAAACTTATATGACTTGCTGGAAAATGTCGCACAGTTTTATGAGCAACAACTTCCGCTCAGTCCAATTGGGCAAGCTTATTTTAAACAACGGGGTCTCAGTGCAGACACCATCGCCTATTGGCGCTTAGGCTATGCCCCTGAAGATTGGCAACATCTGGAAAAAGCCTTTCCACAAGATATCGAAGGACTCAAACTTCTCGGTTTGATTCGCACCAGTGACAGTGGTCGTGACTTTGACCTACTGCGCGAGCGGGTGATTTTCCCGATTCGAGATGCGAAAGGTCGTGTGGTCGGTTTTGGTGGTCGTGCCCTAAATGATGAAATCAAACCGAAGTACATCAACTCCCCAGACTCTGAAGTTTTCCATAAAAACCAGTTACTTTATGGTTTATATGAAGGCCGTAAACAAAAAGCCCAAGATTGGTTAATGGTCGAAGGTTATATGGATGTGATTGCCCTACAGCAATATGGCATTCATGGCGCTGTAGCGACTTTAGGGACTGCCAGTAATACTGAACATTTAAATATTTTATTTAAGCAAAATAGCCGTATTACCATTGCATTTGATGGAGATGCCGCAGGTCAAAAAGCAGCTCGACGTACGCTTGAAATTGCCCTGCCATTACTGAATGATGGTCGTGAACTTAAATTCTTTGTTTTGCCGAATGACCACGACCCAGATTCATTGATCCGTCGTGAAGGTATTGAAAATTTTCGACGGTTATTGCACACCTCACCGCTTCTTTCTGAATTTGTTTTTGCACATTTAACGCAAAATCATGATGTCAGTTCACCTGAAGGTAAAAGTCAGGTGATGGGTGAACTCAGACAGCTCACTGAACTGTTGCCGAAAGGTGGTTCATATCGTTATTTGCTGCAACAATATTTCCGTGAAAAATTAGGGTTTAGCCGAAAGTGGCAGCCTCAAGTCAATAATGATGCATCATTGAGCTTTAGTACAAAAATTGATGCTGAAGAATATGTGATTGCGATTTTAATCAATCATCCTTATCTTTACATTCATTTTGAGCCTTTACGCGCCTTAGTTTCACAAGACCTATTGCTTTATCATGTGTTAAATATTTTCAATGTGATTTTTGATGAATTGCCTGATGATCCAGAGTTATCCACCTATTATGTACTCGGTGCTTGTGCAGCACATCATCATGAATTACAACATATTTTAGAGCATGCCAATATCAGCGATTATACGTCATCACCTGAACAAGCAGATAAACTTGCGGCAGATTTATCGACAAAATTGCAATATCAATTCTTACAACTCAAGATCAAGTCGAATAAGTTTTCTAGCCTTGCTGAAATGCGTAATTTAAAACAACGTATTTATGATATTGATAAAAAAAGATCACTCACGCTCCTTGAAGATTAAGTTTTAATTTCAAGTTCAAGCTGTGAACAACATACTATTCAATGAATCAGCTTATTTATTTCTTTGGTTTACGGCGATTTTCAGCCACATTAACTAAATTTTGTTCTAACATTTCAAAATAAGCAGGGTCTTCCGCCATCGCTGCATTGCGCAGCACGATAGAGGTCGGATGCAATAGTTTTTGGGTTAAACGATGCGACATTTCTTGCATAATTGTAGCCGCATCTTCACCCTTTTGTAGACGATTCAAGGCCAAAGCCAGCTCTTCTTGACGCAATGACTCACCATGTTCACGGTATGCATGAATCGTCGAGCCAGCCAAATTCACTTTTTGCTGTGTAATTAAATCTGTCGCAAGCTGATTGACCATCACTTCGGCTTCAACTGCTGCCTGACGACGCTGAGCCAAGTTTTCTTCTATGACTGTTTGCAGATCATCTACACCATATAAATAAACACCATCTAAACTTTCAACTTTGGCTTCAATATCACGGGGTACCGCCAAATCGACCAACAACATTTGTTTATAACGGCGTTTTTTCAATGCTGCTTTGACATCCGCAAAATAAATCACTTGATGCAAGCTTCCAGTACAACTTGAAATTACATCTGCGCGATGTAAATTGTCTGCCAAATCTGCAAAATCAATTATTTCAACTTCTACACGATGAGCAATCTCTTGGGATAAAGCTTCAGCACGGGCACGTGTACGGTTACAGATAATAATTCTACCCACACCCATTTCGGCCAAATGCTTCGCAACCAAGCTATTCATTTCACCAGCAGCAACAATCATGACCGTCAATTTTTCAGGCTGACTAAAAACCTGTAAAGCTAGCTGAGCAACGGCATAGCCCATCGATACCGCATGACTTCCTACCGCTGTTTCAGAACGCACTCGTTTTGCCGCATAAAAGGCATATTCAAAAATACGGTTTAAATTTGGGGAGACAGTTTCGGCATCTTTGGCTAAGGACAAAGCCGTTTTAACTTGACCTAAGATTTGAGGCTCACCAAGCATGAGCGAATCCAAGCCGCTAGCCACACGCATGAGGTGTGTCACCGCCTGTGCATTTTCATAACGATACACATGATTTGACAATTGCTTTACATCAATACCATTTGATTGGGCAAGCCAATTCAATACCATGTCTGCATTTTCAGACATCGCATAGACCTCAGTACGATTACATGTAGACACCACCACCATGTCATTAAGTTCAGGTGCATGGCTTTGCTGTTCAAGCAGCGCTGTTAACTTTTCAGGGTTAAATGCAATCTGTTCGCGCAGTTCTACAGAGGCGGTTTGATGGTTGACACCCAATGCAAAGAAAGACATATCAGATCATCATTTCGCTAAATTTATGCTATTGTGCATTATCGGCGTCATAAAAAGCATTACTTGGATCAAGAAAAATTGCGTCTAACAAATAGCCGACTGAACGGCCAGACAATAAAGCAGTATTCTACCACATTCTTACTTGTTGGTAGCATGGCTTCTACTGCCCCAATTCGGGCCGTGGGAGAAGTTTACCATGCAAATTCAGGATATGATGCAATTAAACAAAGTATGATTGCAGAATTTGCCTTAGCTTATAACGACATTCCAACCGCGCTTCATAATTACACCGTGCTTGCAATCAAAAGTAAATCCACCATGGTCAAACAGCGTGCTTTAAACGTTGCTATTGAGCAAAATGATTTACAAGCAGCCTTAGATATTGCTACACATTGGGTTGTGCAAGAACCTGAAGATGTACCAGCATTATTTTATTTATCACATATTGCTTTGAAAGCCCATGAATATGAGCTTGCCGCTGAAACACTTGATAAAATTTTAACCATTGACCCAAATGCAGATTTAGAACAAATTTTGGCGGGTATTTCCCCTGAATCAGAGGAAGATCGCGCTTATCTGATTCAAGCACTGACCGCTAGCAAAGAAAAAACCAATCCCTCTATTTTGGTCTTAGTCGCAGGTTTACAAGCTCAAAATGGCGCCTTTGCCGATGCCTTAGACACCATTAATTTAGCATTGAAAAAACGCCCGAAAGTGACTGGTTATATCTTAATGAAAGCCAATTTACTTATGTCGTTAGGTGATGAAGAAGAAACCTTAAAATGGTTCGAAAAATCCAGCCGTAAACACCGCAACAATATGGAAGTTCGCTTAGCAGAAGCAAAGTATTTAATTAAAATCAATCAGTCAGAATTAGGTCTAGAAAAACTCGAAGATATACTAAAGAAATGGCCATCTGCTGAAGAACCGCTATTTATGGCAGGTTTGACCAGTATTGACTTAGAGCTTTATGAAAAAGCCGAAAAGTATTTGGTGGAGTTACGTTATTCGAGCAAATACCAAAATGAAGCGTATTACTATCTCGCAGTAAATGCTGAACGCAAACAGCATTATGAAACGGCAAAAGCCTATTATCGCCTTGTTGATGGCAGTCTTTATACAGTTTCACGGCGCAATATGATCAGCATTTTTAGCCAGCAAAATAAGCTGCATGATGCACTGCGCTTTTTAACCCAAGAGCGGGTTAATTATCCTCAACATGCCAGTTTCTTATATCTTGCTCAGGCAGATATTTTAAAACGCATGAACAATAAAAAAGCAGCAGTCCGTTTGCTTGATGAAGCGGTAAGAAACTTGCCCGAAGATCCTGAGCTTATTTATGCCGAAGTTCTACTGCTCGACGCCCATCAAGATAAAGATAGACTAGACCAATTACTAAAACAATTACTTGAAATTGAACCCAATAGCCCGACCTATTTAAATGCATATGCCTATACCTTGGCGGTACAAAATAGACGCTTAGATGAAGCCCGAAAATACGTCGAACATGCCTTAGAATATGCTCCTGAGCAAGCCTCAATTTTAGATACGTTCGGTTATATTTGTTATTTGCAAAATGATTTTAGTACATCTGCATCTGTTTTGGCCAAAGCGTATGAACTGAGTAATAGTTTAAAAATTGGCATTCGCTATGCACGATCAGTCTTCATGCAAGGTGATATGAATAAATTTGACGCGTTGTTACAACAACTCCAACAAAAACATCCGAATGATCCGCAATTAGAGCAACTACATTCGTTATTGTTACCCCAACCCATGAAAAAGAGTTAGAAAGACTTTATGCAAATATCTTCAAAATTTGGGGTATCTGCCCTGACCTGCTGCGCTTTATTTTTTACCGGTTGTCAGCAATATGTTAAAACACCCGATCAACCCAGCCCTGAAGAAGTCGCTGCAAATCAATTCAACTTACAAGGTAAGATTGGTGTGCGCACGCCACAACAGTCAGGAAGTGCTTTTTTTACTTGGGTTCAAGACCGCAATGAATATGATATCGAACTGAGTGGCATATTAGGTGTTGGAAAAACTCAAATCAGCGGTAAACCCGGTCAAGTTCAACTCAATAGTGCAAAAACCGGTTTGATTGAAGCAGCAACACCAGAAGAATTACTCGAACGTGCTACCGGTTGGCAAGCTCCCATTACCCACCTCGTCGACTGGGTACAGGCGCGCCCTGCAACCACACAAGCAAAAATTCAACGCGATACTGCGCAGCGTCCACAACAGATTATTGAAGATGGTTGGACGGTTGACCTGAGTTATAATGAAACTGCAACGGTACCGAACAAGTTAATTTTAAAACAAGCACTTGAATCCGGTCATGAAAACCGTATTACAATGGTGATTCAAAATCGTTAATTTGCCTAAAAGCTGAACTATGACTTCCGTGATTCGTGTACCTTCTCCTGCAAAACTCAATTTGTTTTTGCACATTACTGGCCGACGTCCGAATGGATATCACGAATTACAAACGATTTTTCAGCTCATCGATTTATCGGATTGGATGGAATTTCACCCACTTGCAAATTCTGCTGATGAAGATTTTATTCAAATTGAGGGCTTAAACAGCGTCAATCTAGAGCAAAATTTAATTTATCGTGCTGCTCAAATACTCAAACCGTTTGCAAAAGCACTGACTGCACAAAAAATCCACATTGAAAAAAATATTCCGATGGGTGCAGGGCTCGGTGGTGGTTCATCCAATGCAGCCACCACCCTTATTGTGCTCAATCAACTATGGAAATGTGGTCTAAATACCGAACAACTTGCAGAACTCGGCTTACAACTTGGGGCAGATGTTCCCGTGTTTGTACATGGTCTAAATGCATGGGCAGAAGGCATCGGTGAACACTTAACATTCATAGATTTAGCTCAAAAACAGTACATTGTGTTAAAACCTGACTGTTTTATCAGCACTCAACTGCTTTTTTCACAAAAAACGTTGACAAGAGACTCAAAGCCCACTAAATTTTGCGGCTATCAGGAAACGCCATCTGATTTTGGAAATAACTTTGAGCCTGTGGCACGAAGCTTATATCCCGAAGTCGATGAAGCAATGCGGTACTTAGATCAGTTCGGTACAGCAAAGCTTACAGGTACAGGTGCTTGTGTATTTACTGAAGTGACTGAAAATATGAATATTGATGACATATTGAAAAATGCACCATGTAAATCTTACTTGGTTTGCAGTTTGCAAGAATCACCATTACGTCATTTTGAGGTTTGATATAGGGGCGTCGCCAAGTGGTAAGGCACCGGGTTTTGATCTCGGCATCCGTTGGTTCGAATCCAGCCGCCCCTGCCATCATTTTTCACCTGTAGATGTAATTGCTGTAAAGTATTAGGGGCGTCGCCAAGTGGTAAGGCACCGGGTTTTGATCTCGGCATCCGTTGGTTCGAATCCAGCCGCCCCTGCCATTTACTTTATTCGCTATTTCATCAATTTAGGGGCGTCGCCAAGTGGTAAGGCACCGGGTTTTGATCTCGGCATCCGTTGGTTCGAATCCAGCCGCCCCTGCCATTTACTTCAAAAAAGACAGAGCATAATTTGCAGTATCTTTGTTGTTTCAACTTGACAAAATACCGTAAAAATATTAAAGTTCTGCCGCATTAGGGGCGTCGCCAAGTGGTAAGGCACCGGGTTTTGATCTCGGCATCCGTTGGTTCGAATCCAGCCGCCCCTGCCATCTAATTCTCCAATTTGCCAACCGCCAAGGGTGCTTCATGCCCAATCTTGTCGTTTTTAGTGGATCTGCACATCCACAATTCGCCCAAAAAGTCGTTAGCCACCTTCACATCCCTCTAGGTGCTGCATCTGTAGGTCAATTTTCTGACGGTGAAATCGCTGTCGAAATTACTGAAAATGTTCGTGGTAAAGACGTATTCATCGTACAACCAACTTGTGCTCCAACTAACGATAACCTTATGGAAATCTTAGTTATGGCTGATGCTTTGCGTCGAGCAAGTGCTGGTCGTATCACTGCTGTCATTCCTTATTTTGGTTATGCTCGTCAAGACCGTCGTCCACGTTCAAGCCGCGTGCCAATTACAGCAAAAGTTGTTGCAGATATGCTCACAACTGTTGGTATTGACCGCGTTGTCATGATCGACCTTCATGCTGACCAAATCCAAGGTTTCTTCGATATTCCTGTAGACAACATCTACGGTACTCCTGCACTTTTAGCAGATCTTCGTCAACAGTCACACGACAACTTAATGGTTGTTTCTCCTGACGTTGGTGGTGTAGTACGTGCGCGTGCTGTAGCTAAGCAAATGGGTGATATCGATCTTGCGATCATCGACAAACGCCGTCAAAAAGCGAATGAATCTCAAGTAATGCACTTGATCGGTGACGTTAAAGGCCGTGACTGTGTCATCGTTGATGATATGGTGGATACAGCAGGTACATTGTGTAAAGCTGCTGACGCACTAAAAACTTTTGGTGCTCGCAAAGTTGTTGCTTACGCAACTCACCCTGTACTTTCTGGTAAAGCTTTAGAAAACTTGAAAAACTCTGTGATTGACGAATTGGTTGTAACAGACACCATTCCGCTTTCAGAAGAAGCTCAAGCTCTTGGTAAGATTCGCCAAGTTTCAGTTGCAAGTATGGTTGCTGAAACAATTCGTCGTATTAACAACGAAGAATCTATTAGCGCAATGTTCGATTCTTATCTATAATATAGCGCTAAATTTAAAAGCCCTGCCTTTTGGTGGGGCTTTCTATCACTAGACTGGTCGAAGGTCTAGTTAATTAAACTTAAATAGGAATGTCTATCATGGCAAACTTCGTATTAAATGCAGTAGCACGTGAAGAAGCAGTACAAGGGAAAGGTTCGAGCCGCCGCCTTCGTCTTCAAAATAAAGTACCAGCAATCATCTACGGTGGTGCAGCTGAACCTGTAGCAGTTACTTTGGAACTTCGCGAACTTGTTAAAGCTTTAGAAAACAACGCATTCTTTGAAGAAGTTGTTGAAATCAACATTGACGGTAAAGCTGAAAGCGTTAAAATCCAAGCTTTACAACGTCACCCAGCTAAAAACACTCCTATGCACGCTGACTTCAAACGCGCATAAGTGTTAAATGGTGTAAATGAGTGAGTAAACTTTCACTGATTGTTGGTTTGGGTAACCCAGGTTCTGAGTATGCCCAAACCCGCCATAATGCAGGCTTCTGGTTCGTAGAACGCCTTGCAGAACAATATGGCATCCAACTCAAAGCTGATCCTAAATATAAAGGCATCAGTGGTCGTGGTAATATCGAAGGTCAAGACGTTCGTCTGCTGTTACCTACAACCTTTATGAACCTCTCTGGTCAAAGTGTTGTTCCCTTCGCCAAATTCTATCAAATTGCTCCCGAAGCAATGCTTATCGCACACGATGAACTTGATATGAACCCTGGTGTCATTCGCCTGAAAACTGGCGGTGGTCATGGTGGTCATAATGGTTTACGCGATATCGTCCCGCATATTGGTCCAAATTTCCATCGTTTACGTATTGGTATTGGTCACCCTGGTTCTAAAGAACGTGTCTCAGGCCATGTCTTAGGTAAAGCACCAAGTAGTGAACAAGGCTTAATGGATGATGCTATTGCACATGCCTTATCACGTACTAAATTGTTGGTAAGTGGTGAGATTCAGCAAGCCATGAACCAGATCAACGCTTACAAATAGAACTGACAATTCCACAAATTGTTGAACAATACTTATTGCCATCTGAATGATTTCAGAGCAAAATGCGCTTGCATTTGACTGCTCACCCAGCATTCAAGAGATTGTTCCACCATAAGATACGATCTTAGGTCTACCAAGGAGACGCTAGCCATGCTATCTCGTTTATTAAAAGCTAAAATCCACCGTTGCGTCGTTACACAAGCAGAATTACATTATGAAGGTTCTTGTGCAATTGACGGTATTCTTCTAGATTTAGCCGGTATCCGTGAATATGAAGAAATTCATATGTGGAACGTGACTAATGGTAAGCGTTTTACCACTTATGCCATTCGTGGTGAAGAAGGTTCTGGCATTATCTCTGTAAATGGCGGTGCTGCTCACCAAGCAGATATTGGCGACTTGATGATTATCGCAACTTTTGGCGATTTCACAGAAGCTGAAGCAAATGCACATAAGCCACGTTTAGTCTATGCGAACCCAAACAACACTGTGAACCACACAGCGAACTGTATTCCAGTTCAAGTTGCTTAATTCAAGCATTTAAAGATTCTAAAAAGCCCGCAAAATTTGCGGGCTTTTTTATGGCTGAACTATGCATTATTGACTGCAAAAATTCAGTATTAGACGCATATCACTACATACAACTCAACAGCTCAACTTATCTCCCCTGCTCTCGGGCCCTTCCACCATGCTTGGTTTTGTTTACAATCAAAGGGCTGTAAATGCTCTCCGACCAAACCCACCAACAAAGGCTGACCATTTTCTTGTACCTTTAGCTCTGCATATTGCGCATCGCGATAGCACGACTCCAAGCCTTCAGCAAATAAAAAGCTGCTCGCAGCGGGATATAAACCCTCAAATCTATTGTCAGGATTTTTGAGCACCAGTTTTGTGGATGAGCTTGGATACTGCGCTAACAACTCTGGGTTGAAACTGGTTCGAATCACCCTACGCTGTGCATCAAGCTGCACATAACTCACAATACTTTTTTGATCGACAAAATAGTCACGGTGTACATTTTCTTCTGTGTTCGCTTTGGCAGCCTGCCCATTGGCAGATTGCTCTTTTGATGACTGACCCCCAAAATAGAGCTGATAATTCAAGGCCATATAATCACCTTGAATCAAAGAGCGTGGATCGACAGGCTGCAGCTTTACATAAATACTCTGACTGTTTGCCAGATGCCATTCATGACGTGCAATCATCAGTACAAATAAAAGAATACTAAGTACAGCCAAACCAATAGGAAGCATTTTTTTATTGAGTATGGTCATCACACATCTCCCCCTTGTTTATACTGTATCGTAGATAACATCTTGGTAATGCCAAGTAGCAAAAGGCCAGAAATCAAAATCGTTAAACTTTTCAATAAAAAACTCAGACCCAAATTGTAATACAGCATCCATAAGCTAAAAATGATCAACAAGATGCTCAAGGCTTTAACCAAAGATTGCTGATAGACCTGCGCCCATGCCAATAAAACCAATAACAAGAAAATTCCAAAATAGCCCATCGCAATCAGCACAAGGCCCAATAGCAGTAACGGCCATTTTTCGCTCCCCACCTGTTTTTGCTGATTTGCGATGTAAAGGCCAAGCCAAACCACAGGCAGCAGGTAACCGACAAACAGGTCAAGAACACCATTTTGGGTCTGTTCAAACTGTAGAATGTTATTTGACAACGTCTGCAACACCACACCCACCAATACGATGCATAACATCCACAACACAATGCTTTTTCGATACATCGAGTGCAACCAAGCTGTTGCACTCCCGAGCAAGAAAATCAGTAGAATATAATTCAATCCAATCACAGCTAAGATGACATGTTCATTGCTCATAAAAAGATCGGCATCAAATAGTGTGGCCACTGCAAGGCCGTATCCTGCAATGAGTTGAATAAAAACAATAAACCAATGCATTCGACTAAACAAACAGAGCAATATAACGCCAATTTGCAACACTAAAATAAACGAAATGCTATTGGTTAAGCTCTCTGTATGAATGAAGACCGCAGATTGGCCACATACCCATAAGCAGTAAGCAAATTGGCGACTAAAGATACTTTTAGCTCGTCGAATCAACCACCAAGCCACAGCTACAAAAACTAAGCCCATGACGATCGAAAACGCCTTCCAATAGGTCAGCAATAAGCTCGATAAAATAATTCCTGCCAACCATGCCCCAATCGCTAAAGGAATAACCGCAAATTTAGTCTGTGGCAGAAATTTCATCAGTGCCCAACTGATCACCGCAAACCAAGCAAATATCAGCAAAGCAAAAACCAACAATCCTGCACTCGAGTCAGATAAAATATGTTCTGCCCATTGGAAAATCAAAATACTGAAACTCGCGGCAAGACCCGCAGTTTGTAAACTGGTTTCTAATGCACGCTGTTGTCGATAAAAATAGATAATCAGATAAATTGGAAGCAACAAGGCAAAAATTAAATATTGCCATTGATACTGATCTACCCCATTTCCACAGTATAAAAACATGCAATACATCGACATTAGTGTGATAAATGCAATAAATACTAAGCGCAGTGCAGCATAATATTTCAAACAATAGGTCACACAAATTGCCGTCAATACATTCATACAGAGTAAATACCCCCAAGAATGATCAACGATTAAATAGCTTTGTTTAAAATATAAAAATAATGCCAATTGACTGATCAAACACAGTAACGCAAAGACTCCGATATTCGGTCGATATAACCAAGGTAAAAGCAGCAAAGCCCAGACTAAAAATAACAGATAACTGTCTGCACCTGTTTGATAGACCTGTCCAATCACAGCCAAACTCAATCCGAGCAACAAAGCACTTAAAGCATCTAAACTTTGCTGAATCCAAGCATGCCTTGCAAAATATACACTCGTCACAGCACTCAGTAGCAACAGCAACATTGGAATTGCCAATTGAATGAATTTTGGCAACATCAACCAGTTTGCCGCGATCAAATACACGAAACTGGCAGCTATCAGTGCAACACCGATCACTTGCAGATACCGAATAACCTGTACATCTTGAAACAGATCTGTTGAAAACTCTTGATCTAACTGTGAACGATGCAGCTTTATATTCTGCTGCTGAGAATGCTGAGGAACGGTCATTTTTTATCATTATGCAATCATGATTGATTTATCGGCACGATAGCATGCTTTGACACACTTTATATAAATGCTTACAAATCCAATCTTATAACTTTACTTATCTAAAATTTTGCAAATGATTCTAAGCAATAATCCCCCCATCATCACTCAAACAGGTCTATACTAAAGACACATCGCTTCAGGGCGGGGTGAAATTCCCCACCGGTGGTAAATTTGCTGGGTTGAAAGCCCTGAAAAAAGCCCACGAGCCAATCGTTTAAACGCGATTCGCAGATCAGGTGCAATACCTGAGCCGACGGTATAGTCCGGATGAAAGAAGACGACGTCACATCTCTATATCATTGATCATTTTCAATATATATCGTAACGCCACTATTTCACATGTCCTGAAATGTTCAACCGTATCTAAAATTTACGCGAGCGTTTCAATGTCTAGTTTAATTCAACCCGAAATTTTCTTTTCTGCCCTTCCACCTGCAGAACAGCGCATGCTGCAAGCCTTAGAAGACATTCGTCAAGGCAAGCCTGTTTTAGTCATGGACGATTTTGAACGTGAAAATGAAGCCGACCTGATTGTTGCTGCAGAAACACTCACTGTAGAAACCATGGCACGTATGATTCGTGATGGTTCAGGAATTGTCTGCCTGTGTTTAACCGATGCTCAAGCCAATCATTTAGAACTTCCACCCATGGTGTCTGATAACTCTAGCCATTTTAAAACTGCCTTTACTGTCACCATTGAAGCTGCGGAAGGTGTTACTACTGGCGTTTCAGCAAAAGACCGAACAACTACAGTCAAAGCCGCAATTAAGGATGGTGCTGTGGCTAGTGACTTAAACCGTCCGGGTCATGTTTTTCCTTTACGTGCGCGTGAAGGCGGCGTATTGACCCGTCGTGGACATACTGAAGGGACTATTGATTTGGCACGTCTGGCCGGTTTAAAACCTGCAGGTGTTTTGTGTGAATTAACCAACCCAGACGGCACAATGGCGAATGGCGTACAAGTTTTAGCGTATGCACAAACCCATCATTTGACTGTACTCACCATTGAAGAAATTGTGCAATATCGTTTACAGCACAATCTCTAGTGCGAATTAATTAAAGCTCTACACGTTCATAAAAAAGGCTGATTGAATCAGCCTTTTTATTTTTTTAATAGACGTTTCAAGTTAAGAATTAAGCCGTGAATGTGCTATAGATGCCATAGATGGCAACAACCACTAAAATCAGCCCACACAATGCCAACAATTTTTTATACCAGCGTGATTTCGACAATCGATGAAAAGACAAATACACCAAAGACAAGGTCGCGAAATCTAAAACAATCCAACTCAGGGTCAACACAATTAAACTCAGATTAAGATAAGGGGTAATTCCTACAAACTGCGGAAAAAATGACGCGAAGAAAATAATATCCTTAGGATTTGAAATCCCCACAATTAGTCCTTGCTTAACCCCCCCTTGTGCTGCTTTTAACCGCAGAGATTGTGCAGTAGGCTGTATAGTTACTTCTTTTAAAATATCAAATCCAATATAAGCAATATATAAACAACCCAGTATTTTGATGCCATCAAGCCAATGCGCATTAACATTTAAAATGCCTTTTAAAATACACACTGACAGCACAATCAAAATCAGTGACGCAAAATTTGTCCCGACAATGGTTTGAAATGCCTTTTTATATCCGCCTTGTAAACCTGAACTTGCGACCAACAGCATGACAGGTCCAGGTGTTGCAATCATTACGATGACTGCCACACAATATAAAAAGTACTCCGAATAATTCACGCTGAGATTCCTTCACTTATTTTTTTTACATCACGATAAATTTCATAAATAAAAAAAGAGGACTTAGTCCTCTTCATCCATGTTTTGCAATAAATGCAAGCGAATGGCATCTGCTCTTAAAAATGCCAAATCATAGCTGGCTGTGGCGAGTGCTAAAACACGACGCTCAAATTCATCCCACAACGGTCGCACCTGTTTGTAATGTATCCCGAGTCCACTTTCATCTGTGAAATGACGGTTTTTTTCGCAGAGCTTGAGTGCGTGATACAGTTTGCGGCCTTTGCTTGCATCTGGACGTAAGCGAACTCGCTTAGACAAAACAAAACCTTCGACATGGACGATATCTGCTTGCGGCAACATCGGTATTAAAATTTGATCTAATTGTGCATCTAAACGACACCAAATGGCCGTGTGTTGCTCTGCTGTATAGGTATTCCATTTTATGACTTCATGGTTAAAGCGGCGGCAACCACGACAGACTGAATCACCAAATACCGTAGAACAACGCCCTGCACATGGGGTTAACGAGGCAATTCGACGATCAGTACTCAAAACCGGCTCCATTCAATCAATATTTATGGGATAAAAACAACTCGGCATGACTATACACGCTAAAACTACTGAAATGAAGCTATGATCAAATGTGTGGTTAAAAGCCATCGCTTTACTCGCTTATTCATCCAAATCACGGTAGAATGTGCGCCTTAATTTTTATCCTGTTTATTCATTTGGAGTACTCCATGAACGCTACTGTAGAACAGCTTGCACCTGTAGAACAGCAAGCGACCTCTGGTTGGGTTGTTGCCGCACTTTATCAATTCAAAGAAGTTCAAGATCCTGCCGATCTTCAACAACGTCTTTTAGACTTGGTAAAAACCATCAACCTTTGCGGTACTCTAATTGTGGCAGGTGAAGGAATTAACGGTACTGTAGCCGGTGACCGTAAATCTGTAGATATCATCCATCAATTCCTTCTCAATGAAGGCTTCAATGCGATGGAATACAAAGAATCGCATAGTACGGATAAACCATTCCGTAAAATGAAGATCAAACTGAAAAAAGAAATCGTGACTTTAGGTGTGGAAGTGAAACCACGTGATTTAGTCGGTCACTATCTTGATCCTAAAGAATGGAATGAACTAATTACACGTGATGACGTAATCCTAATTGATACACGTAACGACTATGAGTACAAAGCAGGTACATTTAAGGGTGCGATTGACCCGAAAACTGAGACTTTCCGTGAATTCCCTGAATACGTGAAAAAAGAGCTTGAGCAGCATAAAGATAAGAAAATTGCCATGTTCTGTACAGGCGGTATTCGCTGTGAAAAATCAACCTCACTTTTACTTCAAGAAGGCTTTAATGAGGTTTATCACCTTAAAGGCGGTATCTTAAAATATTTAGAAGAAACCCCTGTTGAAGAAAGCATGTGGGAAGGTGAATGTTTCGTATTTGACGGTCGTACTGCTGTCACTCACGGTATGGAAGAAGGCGAAAATATCAAATGTCACGCATGCGGTTGGCCACTGGCTCCTGCTGAAGTTGAACTTCCGAGCTACGAACACGGCGTATCATGCAAATACTGTATCGACAAAACTACTGAACAGCAAAAAGCAGGCTTCCGTATGCGTCAATCACAAATTGTGGCAGCAAAACGTAAGCGTCTCTAAGGAAAATTTGTTGTAACGATATATAAATAAAAGCCCTATTTTTAGGGCTTTTTTTACGCATTCTCAACAGTGACTTAATTTTTTTGACAAAATAACTATATCTGGTTATTTACGAGAATCAGTTCGCGCATTTATGCTTATTCTGATCAATTGATCCGAGAAAATCATTATAGATAATTGAAAAGGAAAGCATTATGCCAAAATTAATCAACTCTCCAATTGCAACCTCAAGGCGCCTTGCTTTACCCGCTCCCCGTGTAAAAGAAAGTGTAGGAGAATTAAAACACCTCCTTAACCAACAGTCGCATATTTTGATAGTCAGTATTGCTACATGCATTGGTGCAATTTTTGCCTTATTTATTGCCTATACATTGCACTTACAACCCACTATGCTCAACATTCTTGGACTGTGTGTTATTCCATTTGCTTTATCTCTAAGCTTACGCCAAGTCTATATTCACACACTGTTAAATATGGAACATGATGATTAATTTACGCACCTTACAACGTCACTTATTGCAACCTAGTCCTACGCTGTTCAGTATATAAAACGATTTTTAAAGCTGCTAAAGCGCCAAAAATCAAAAATAAAATCCAAACTGAGCAGCGTACACTCAGTACTTTAAAAACTATGATCTAAGCCTTTCAATTATTCAGCCTTATATCATTCAGCATTGCTTAATGCCCTCACACATTAATACATTTTCCTTCTCATTAAGCCTACATGCTACTTAATACAAGATGAACTCAATATTTGTTGTTTTTGCTTAGGTGGTTTCAGGAATATTTAAAACGGAACTTTACCCACTGCGCTTTTCAACATAGGATAAATACACCTTTTCTCTGCCTTAGCTACCATGACTTTAACTGAATGGATCATTTCAATCATGGAACAATTGGGTTATCTCGGTATTGCCCTACTCATGTTTCTTGACAATGTCTTCCCCCCAATCCCCTCAGAAATCATTATGCCCTCGGCTGGCTATTCTGCCTCCCAAGGTCAACTACTGCTCATTGGTGTCATTATTTCAGGTTGTGTCGGCTCTTTACTGGCGGCTGCATTGCTATATTGGATTGGTTATAAATTTAAGCATGAATCCATCTTTCACTTCGTCGATCGCTATGGAAAGTATTTATTTATCAAATCGGCAGATGTAAAAAAATCTCTAGCATGGTTTGAGCAATACGGTCACCGCATTGTATTTTTCGGCCGGATGATTCCAGCTGTGCGTTCTCTTATTAGTATTCCTGCTGGAATGAGCCGCATGCCATTTTGGAAGTTTATGTTTTATAGTGGTTTAGGTACGATTATTTGGACCACTTTTTTAGCTTGTATGGGTTTTTATTTAGGTGAAAATCAGCAGTTAATGCAGCAAATATTTAGTAAAGTTGGCCATCTGATTATTCTGATCACAGTCATCATTATTGCTTGGATTTTGTACCGTCGACATCAACGTCGACCTCGTTAATTTTTTGTTTTGGGGCTTAAATGAAACACTATCTCCTACACTTTGCTGCTGTTTATAGCATCGCCTTGGTGCTTTTGATTACCGTATTAATTTTTGGATTAAATCTTGGTGGTATTACATTAATTCCTACATTGGTGGCATGTGCATTAATCAGCGTTGGGCATTTTGTAAAGAAAGAACAACGTGTGCCTAGCAACCATGAAAAGATCCAACTGGTTTGGGGCTCCAGTGCCGTTGCAATCATCATTGGTAGCTTTTTTGTGCTGTTCTTGGTGCTGATGAATCCCAATGCCGAAAGCATTATGAAGTCTGTGGATAATGCAGGCATTGGGCTAACTGCTGTAGTTATGCTCTGCATGGTCGCCATTCATGGCACGATATTTCATATTGCCTACGGTTGGTATGCAGACTATTGCGCTAAAAAATTATAAATTTTTTCAATGTATTGCGTTAAAATTTAAATCATCACCACTTCAATGAAAGTTAAAATTCAGTGAAGACACTTCAGGTAAGTTATACTCGCACTTTATATAATGAAAACATGAACATTAAATAATGAAAAAATACATCATCACATTTAGCATTGCTTATGCACTCGCCATGGTTGCTGTCGCAGCCATCGAATCTTTCTTTGATTTACCTGGTAGTTCATCTATTACCTGTCTCATCGTGGGCGGTCTTGCTGCAGCATCTAGCTTTGTTAAAGACCATCAGCGAGTGCCAAATAAGTTAGAAAAGCGAACTTTGATTTGGAGCTGTATTTTAGCTTCCGTACTGATTAGTGTCGTCGCGACTGTCATTTGTCTCTTGATCTTCCCTGAAACCCAAGCCTTTATTCAAATGGCGCTAACGCAATTACCCGCTTGGGTCTGGCTGCTTGCTATCAGCTTTACCTTATTCATCCATTATCTCATGTTGGCTTTATCTTTTGGATGGATGGCAAAGAGCTTCTTAAAAGCCAAACGTAGTTAAGCCTTTAGACTAACTTTGAATTGAAAAGGTATAGCGCTAAAAAAAGCACCCCAAGGTGCTTTTTTTAAATTTCGTCGAAATTAATTTGGTGTGTGATACATCAAATATAATTCGTTCAAATTGGTTGGGATTTCTTCTGCAAGTTCATCCATCAACTGACCATTACGACGGAAAGATTCCATTTGTGGATCTTCTTCATCAATGCCGCTGAACACCATGATTGGCAAAGTTAAATCTACCAATTGTTCTTCAAACTCGTCGGTGAACCATGCATCTTCGTTTAGGAACATGGCATCAACGAAGCCAACACTCCAGTCACCAAGACTTGATTCAACATCGGCTTCTTCAATTTCAAATGGAAATTCAATACCATCTTCATTGGCAAGATTCTGACGAATCGATTCGAGCCATGCTTTTACTTGTGCTATAATTTCAGCAGGTACTTTTTTCTGATTGTTATCAAAAAGTTCGTCTAGCCATTTATCAAAAGCTGGGCCTACTGCAATTGCACATAAAAAACCATGAGTCGCTGCAAAATCTAGACCATGCTCGTTGTCATCGCCGTCTAGATAGTTACTCAAAAGGTCTAAATCTAAAGCACTCATTTCAAATCCAGAGTTAGAAACTTAATGCGTAAGCATAGCATTTTCAAGCGCTATGCTAAATCGCTATTTAGTCTTCTTCGTCATCAAAATCATCGTCATCGTCGATGTCGTAATCAAAATCTTTAAGCTCACGTTCAAGACGGCGCTGAGCCAGAAGGTCATCAATAAGTCGGCGCTTTTCTAACGATTCTTTCGCGCTAGTTTTTGCACTGGCCTCATCGAAATTCACATCATCATCACCGTAGTTATCATCTAGTTCAAAATCTGTAGAAGACACCAAAACTACCTCATAATGAAAAAAATTGAAGGGGTCTAGCCGCTATTTATATGGGATATAAAATATTGTCAAGTTTTATTTGTTTTTTTAACAACTAAACTTTAAAAATAGGTCTTTTTTTCTTACCAAAACCTGTGGCATGATATAATCCACCCTGCGTCCTTCATTTTTATGACAGTCAAAGATGACTCGTAAAATAATCGATGCATGGGATGAACTTGAAAACAACAATTTCAGCCCCACCTAAATTACTGAATTTAAATTTTTAATATCTCATTGGACAGCTTGATGCTGTACCGTCCTAATGGGATAAGCCAGCTATTAACAAGATTTAATGAGACGATCGTGCTAAAATGCACGGTTTTTTACTGCCACAGATTCAACGAAGAGTAAGCAAAGATGAGCGATATGACTTCCCCTACTTCTCAAGTAGCGGCTCTGATTAGCCGAGGCAAAGAGCAAGGTTACCTAACTTTCGCCGAGGTTAACGATCATCTCCCGGACTCAATCACTGAAAGTGAACAGATTGAAGACATCATTCAGATGTTGAATGACGTGGGTATTCCGGTACATGATCGTGCACCAGAAACTGACGATACAATGTTTGAAGGTGGCAGCGAAGCGACTGACGAAGTTGCTGAAGAAGAAGCCGCTGCTGTACTTGCATCTGTTGAAAATGAACCCGGTCGTACTACTGACCCTGTGCGTATGTATATGCGCGAAATGGGTACAGTTGAGCTTTTGACACGTGAAGGCGAAATTAGCATTGCAAAACGCATCGAAGAAGGTATTCGTGACGTTTTACATTCTATTGCTTATTGGCCAAATGCAGTCGAAGTTGTACTGCAAGAATACAAAGATTATGAAGCGGGTGAACGCCGTCTAGCGGATATTCTTTCTGGTTATTTAGATCCAGAATCTGACGAAGCCATCCCAGAAGTGATCGATGAAGATGATTCTGAGATCGATGAAGATGAAGCGTCAACCAACAAGCCAACTAAAGATGTCAAACTTGATGATGACGATGAAGAAGAAGAGTCTGAAGGTGATGATGATTCTGAAGGCGAATCTGGTCCAGATCCTGAAATTGCTAAAGCACGTTTCACCGAGCTTGAACAAGCATGGTTAGTCACTAAAGCCGCAATTGAAAAACATGGTCGTAACAGTAAAGAAGCTGCTGCTGCACTTGAAGCACTTGCAACTGTGTTCATGATGTTCAAATTCACACCACGTTTATTCGACATCATCTCTGATTTGATTCGTAATACCCATGACCAAATCCGTACTTCTGAACGTGAAGTTATGCGCTATGCAGTACGTCGTGGTCGTATGGACCGTACTCAATTCCGTACGTCATTCCCAGGCCAAGAATCTAACTTTGCTTGGTTAGATGAACAAATTGCTAAAGCACCTGCAGAAATGAAAGGCTATCTTGAAAAAGTCCGCCCTGACGTTCTGGCATTCCAACAAAAAATCGCTGACATCGAGAAAGAACTTGGTTTAGATGTTAAAGGCATCAAAGACATTTCTAAACGTATGTCGATTGGTGAAGCGAAAGCTCGCCGTGCGAAAAAGGAAATGGTTGAAGCGAACTTACGTTTGGTAATTTCGATTGCGAAAAAATACACCAACCGTGGTTTGCAATTCCTCGACTTGATCCAAGAAGGTAACATCGGCTTGATGAAAGCGGTGGATAAATTCGAATATCGTCGTGGTTATAAGTTCTCTACTTATGCAACTTGGTGGATTCGTCAGGCGATTACGCGTTCTATTGCCGACCAAGCACGTACTATTCGTATTCCAGTACACATGATCGAAACCATTAACAAGATCAACCGTGTATCTCGCCAACTTCTTCAAGAAATGGGTCGTGAACCTACACCAGAAGAATTAGGTGAACGTCTAGAAATGGACGAAGTGAAAGTTCGTAAAGTGCTTAAAATCGCGAAAGAACCAATTTCAATGGAAACACCAATTGGTGATGATGAAGATTCGCATCTTGGTGACTTCATTGAAGACGGTAATATCACCTCTCCTATTGACGCTGCTACGTCAGAAGGCTTAAAAGAAGCAACACGTGAAGTTCTTGAAAACTTGACTGAACGTGAAGCGAAAGTCTTGAAAATGCGTTTTGGTATCGATATGCCAACAGACCACACTCTAGAAGAAGTTGGTAAGCAGTTTGACGTAACACGTGAACGTATTCGTCAGATTGAAGCGAAAGCTTTACGTAAATTACGTCATCCTTCTCGTTCTGAACACTTACGTTCTTTCCTTGAGAATGACTAATCTATCTATAGGATAATGCAGGCTTGAATATGGGGGGTTCTCCCCCATAATATGAGCATGTAGCAAAACAATACAAAATACCTGCTCATTGCAGGTATTTTTTCTAATGAGGTGTCCCATGACTGATATGACTAATCGCGCTCCTTCACGTGAATTGCAAGAGCATCTTTGGGTGTTCCCGATGGATTATCCAATTAAACTGATTGGTCTTGCAGGCGCGGAACTCCGTCAGGCAGTAAATGATATTTTCGTTAAACATTTTCCTGAATTTGACGGCAGTGAAATGACTGTAACGCCTTCACGTACAGGTAAATACCATTCAGTAACAGCAAATCTTCGTTTTGAAGAACTTGAACAAGTTCACGCAGTTTATGCAGACCTTGCAGCTTGTCCATTAATTAAGACAGCACTGTAAGTACTGAAAAACACGCTTTCGAGCGTGTTTTTTTATGTGAAAATAGAGCATTAAATTACAACTCAAACCGTTCAACGCCCCCATTATTCTGCCAATTCATTATAATAAAACTCTATGTTTGACCATAAAGGACGCAACACGCGTGACTGAAACTGTTCAAAAACCCGAATTAATCATTCGTCAATATAACCACCTTACCCCTTATGCAGACCGCTTTTTAGAGATGAAAACTCTCACTGAACAGCGAGATGAATGCTCACCCGATGAGCTGTGGATATTGCAACATCCCGATGTATTAACTCAAGGGCAAGCTGGCAAACCTGAACATATTTTGGTGCAAAGTAACATCCCTGTGGTACAAACAGACCGTGGTGGACAAGTCACTTGGCATGGACCGGGTCAGTTGGTCGCTTATTTCATGTTTGACTTGAATCGCTTAGGTTGGAACGTGCGTACGCTGGTTTCCTATGCAGAAAACTTGATGATCGAACTGCTGAAAAAGTACGGCATCGACGCTTATGCCAAGCCTGATGCACCGGGTGTTTATGTTGCAGAACGCAAAATTGGTTCTCTCGGTTTTAAAATTCGTAAAGGCCGCAGTTATCACGGTTTGGCACTGAATATCGATTGTGATCTATTTGGTTTTCATACCATTAATCCATGTGGCTATGCTGGATTAGAAATGGTTCGTATACAAGATTTGGTGCAAGATTACCCTAAATTTGAAAACTTATGCGTCGATATCATTGATACTTTGAAAAACAGTGGTTACTTTAAAGACGTAACAGTCAAACAACTATAAAAGACTTTGCTTTCTCAAAGAAAATAATTTAGAGTAAAAGCTCTAAATTTAATAATTATAGATAAGGGATGTACACGTGATTGCAACTAAATCCGTTAAACCCGCGCTCCAGCAGGCCTATGTCAAACTCATGATGGATGTGATTGGCAGAGGTCTGGTCATGGCGAGCCAGGTCGATGAAGAAATTAAACAAGAAGTTGCTAAATTTCCAGTTAATTTTATTTTATCTATGAATGTTTTTCCTAATGGTGCTGCATTTGTCGCGCAAGTCACGGAAGACCATCAACTCAAACTCCTCACACCCGGCACTCAAAAGCCTGACTTAACCATTACGTTTAAGCATTTGAATCATGCCTTTTTGGTCTTCTCATTTCAAGAAAGTACCGCACAAGCCTTTGCCAATGACCGCATGATCGCCGATGGTGATTTGTCTTATGCCATCCGACTGGTGCGTTGTCTCAACAAAATGGAAGCGTTAATTTTACCTAAATTGGTGGCTGAATTGGCTGTCAAAGAATATCCAACACATTTAAGCCTAAAAGAAAAACTGAGCGGTGCTGCAAATATTTATTTAAAAGTAGCCCAGTCTTATTTAAAACGGAGCGCATAACACATGGCTAAACCATATTACGAATTTTTCTGTCCTGTAAAAGTGATTGCTGGCCATGCTGCTTTAGAACACATTCCATTCGAACTGTCTACTTTGGGTGCTAAGCGCCCCATGATCATTACTGACAAAGGCGTTCGCAGTAATCAATTACTTGCACCGATTGAAGCGGCATTTGAAAGTACCGAGACGGTGATTGGCTATATTTTTGATGATGTTCCGCCAGACTCAAGTCTAGAAACCGTACGTAAAGCGGCTCAACTTTACCGCGACAACCAATGTGATGCCATTATTGCCGTCGGTGGCGGTTCAGTGATTGATACCTCTAAAGCAACCAACATCTTGGTGTCTGAAGGTGGTGATGACTTACTGAAATACTCAGGTGCGCACAACTTACCAAAACCTTTAAAACCATTTTTTGTGATTCCAACAACCTCGGGGACAGGTTCAGAAGTGACTATGGTCGCTGTGGTTTCTGACCCTGAAAAGAATGTCAAAATGGCCTTTGCATCGAATTATTTGATGCCACATGCGGCAATTCTTGACCCACGTATGACGCAAACTTTGCCACCTCATCTTACGGCGATGACAGCGATGGATGCGATGACGCATGCCATTGAAGCCTATACGTGCATGGCGGCAAACCCTATTTCAGATGCCTATGCAACTGCCGCAATCAAGAAAATTAGCAATAGCTTATTTGGTGTATTAGATAATACCAGCGATGCACATGGGCGCTTAGAACTTGCACAAGCGTCTACAATGGCAGGAATTGCATTTTCGAATTCGATGGTTGGATTAGTCCACTCATTGGGTCATGCTTTAGGTGCTGTTGCTCACCTGCCCCATGGATTATGCATGAATTTATTCTTGCCGTATGTGTTGGAATACAACAAAGAAGTGAATGGCGATAAGATTGCTGAATTGCTATTACCACTGGCTGGTCCTGATATTTATGCACAAACACCGGCCAACCTCCGCGCTGAAAAAGCCATTTCAACGCTTTTAGCCATGCGTGACCGCTTGTTTAGTTTGACCAAATTACCACGTACTTTGAGTGAAACAGGTAAAGTGACTGAAGCTCAATTAGATGAAGTGGCAGAGAAAGCACTGAATGATGGATCTATTATTTATAATCCTAAAGAAGCCAGCTTAGAAGACCTCAAAACTATTCTAAAAAAAGCTTGGTAATTGCTGAAAAATAAGCGAATATAGCGAAAAATTAAGCCTGATGTTTTTTTAAACATCGGGCTTTTCACTTGCAGAACGCAATATCAGTTATTTTTTAATCAAACTGGCATAATTTCTGCTAAAAATAATTTCAAAGTTACTGACAAAATGTACCAATTTGGAGTAGATTGGCGCACTTTTGTTTTAAAACGTAGGGGGGATCGTTCGTCTCAAACGATCCTTAGAATATGACTGATCCTTGATCAACGATAAGAGGATAACGCCGTTGACAAATATCTCTGGGACTCAATCGGCAGCTAAACTGCAAAAAACGCTTGGACTCTGGCACATTATTATTATTGGTTTGGCTTACATCCAACCAATGACTCTATTTGATACTTTTGGTTT
Organism: Acinetobacter sp. YH12086; assembly: GCF_013419345.1. Taxonomy (NCBI): domain Bacteria; kingdom Pseudomonadati; phylum Pseudomonadota; class Gammaproteobacteria; order Moraxellales; family Moraxellaceae; genus Acinetobacter; species Acinetobacter sp. YH12086. Next base: position 252,711 of record NZ_VPAF01000002.1, on the reverse strand, counting down.
AGTATCTGAAGAAAGTCATAGACACGTGCCGACTTCTTACATTATTGCCCTTATTGCAATTCTGTTTACCTCGATTAGTTATGGTCATATGATCCGTCGCTACCCTTCTTCGGGTTCTGCGTATACCTATGCCCAAAAATCTATTCACCCGAACGTAGGTTTCATGGTGGGTTGGTCTTCTTGGTTAGACTACCTATTATCTCCAATGGTGAATATTATTCTTGCAGTGATTTACCTTGAAGCACTATTTCCAACAGTAAACCACTGGGTATGGGTCATTGTGCTAACGGCATTCATGACTGGAATTAACTTACGCGGCGCGCGTTTTGTTGCTAACTTCAACAGCCTGATTGTACTTGTGCAGTTATTAGTAATTGGTATTTTCACGTGGATGGTCTACAGCAAGCTTCAAATGGGCTTCAATGCTGATGGCCCGATTTCTGCGGCAGAACGCTATCAATTATGGAGCCTTGAGCCATTTTGGAATGAGCTGACGTCTGTGGGTGCGCTGATTACAGGTGCAACATTACTGTGCTTCTCGTTCACTGGTTTTGACTCATTAAGTTCATTGGCAGAAGAAACCAAAGATACTGAGAAAACACTGCCGAAAGCGATTTTCTTAACTGCTTTAATCGCAGGGATTATCTTCATTATTAGTACCTACTTCATGCAGCTGTTCTTCCCTGCTGAGCCGGGTAACTATTTCAAGAATATTGCTGAAACACAGCCAGAGATACTCTTGCTCGTCGGCGGCTCACTGTTCCAATCCTATGTGTTAACTTTTGCGATTGTGACAGTAATGGCATCAGGTATTTCTGCACATGCTGGCGTATCACGTCTGATGTATGTAATGGGTCGTGATGGCGTAATTAACAAGAAGATCTTTGGTCATATTAGTCCGAAAAACTTCACACCATCGTATAACATCATGATCGTAGGTGCGGTTGCATTAACTGCGGGCTTTATGAATCTTGATATTGTCATTTCGATGATTAGTTTTGGTGCATTGACAGCCTTTACTTTCGTGAACTTATCTGTGATTTCACGTTATGCACTTCGTGATGGCCGCACAAAAACAGCCAAAGATATTTTTAGCTTTGTCGTTATTCCAATGCTTGGCTTTATCAGTATCTTTGCGATGTGGTTAGAAATTGAAGAAACTGCATTGAAATATGGTTTATGGTGGGCAATGTTCGGTATTTTATACCTTGGTTATAAAACCAAAGGTTTTAAACACCCTGCACCGCAACATAACGAATTTGATGATAAATTCTAATCAAGTTTATCTCTAAACAAAAAAGGCGCTTAAAGCGCCTTTTTTGTTTTAAATATACCAATTAAGGTTGTATGGATTTTCTAGATTGCTGAAATTGAATTGAAATTTCTTCACACTTGTCTGGTGTATTGCCTTTTAATTCAACCGATGCTCCATCACCGTGTGACCATATACCATCTTCAACAGTCTCTAAATTTACAGCTGCTTCAAATATATGCTGTTGTTGTGGATAGAGTTTGATATCTATAGGTGTATCACATACTTGTTTTGGAAAATATGGTCTAACCTGCTCGAATAATTGCATGGTTAATGGCATATCACATTGCAAATGAATGGTGACTGGTACGCTATTGGTATTTTTTAAGATCAATTGAACATTTTGCGAATTAAGATCCGCTTGGGCAGCAGGTATTTCTACATACGTTTTTGTGTCAATCGACTGACGATCAAATGGATTGAGGAAGGCTAATTTACGTTCCACGCCATAACAAGAATCCTGCACGGAAGCTGAAAACTCTAAATATCGTGTCCCCAAGATAATTGTTCCGCGGCCATCCCCTGCATGACCGATATCAATGATTGGATCACCTGTACCTTCAATTGTAACCCCACCACTTCGAAAAAACTCTATGTCACAACCCGCTAAAACGCTGATCAAGCCACAAAGGGTTAAAGTCTTAAAGTTTAATTTTCGTATCATGTTGATAAACTCCAAAGCGAAATACACGATTTGCTTCAGGATTCCCGTCATCCATTGCGCAACGCTCCGCGGCAAGTTTTAAAAGTTGTAGTGAGTATTTCTGCCAAAGCTCTAAGCTCATTTCATGTAATTTATTAATCGATTCTTCTGTTAATTCGTCAGCACAAATGGCTTGTTCTAAATAAGGTATTTCATCAGGATTCAATAAATTATGCAAACCCGCTTCTAAATGCGCTTGAACATTTCGTGTTAAAATTTTACGTGCTTCTAATTGTGAAGGATCTGGAATAAAACGACGCTGTTGTAAATACACCTGCCCATCTTTTTCAGTGGCAATTTCCAAACGAACAAGTTCATTGAGTACCGAACGCGGATGACGTTCTGTTGAAATTCTTTTTACCAGCATTTCAAAGCTATTTTCTGAATCACTGCTAAATGGTAAAGAATCCCCCCAGCCTTCTGCAAGCCACAAACCCATCACACGTGATGGCACACTAATCGGCTCCGAAACAGTCGCTTCGGTCAAATCCTTACCTTCAGAAATCACTTCTTTATAAGCAGTCACGTCTTTACGGTGTAAGCCAGAAAGTAAACTAATCGCGGAAATCGTGGGTTTTTGATCGATACGCTCTAACTCACGTACAGCTTGTTGAAAAAATATAGGCTTCAATGCAGCAGTAAACTCAGTATATCCAACACCTGATCGTATCAACCATTGGCTCAACTCATTCATCAGCACCAATACTTGCTGTAAATTTTGATCTGCCTCATTGGTGAGAAGTTTACTCATTGAATTGCCATGAAAATTAGACTGTATAAGTGAAATTTTCGCATTATTTAATCTACTTCACAATTTTTATCTGATGAGATCTTGAGGATATTCAGTAAAAAAATGATTATTTACATTAAAATGCGTAAATGACACGCTGATCGATATATCCAAACTTTCAACGCTATGCCACCAGCCAATTGGGATAAATAAGGTTTCTCCAGGTTGCAAAATGCACTCAAATGGCGTCACTTTTTCTAACAATGGATAGTCTGCTAGATCAGCCTTTGCGACGTCTGAAACCTGACTGAATACCCAATGATCGTTATACATATACGGCATTTGCCATGCAGGAATCAAAGTCACTTTTTTACGTCCATAGATTTGTGCCAACATATTATTGGTTAAGTCATAATGCAGTGGTGTAAATGTGCCTGCAGGGCCAAACCATAAAAAATGTCGATTTTTGATCTCTTTTTGACAATAAGCTTTGGCGAAGTCACCTAAATCTTCACTAATCTTTTGCATGAATTGCTTATTTTGAGCGGCGTTATTCGCAGTTAAATAAATGTCATTGCTGTGCTTAGTGGCTTTAATTTGTGCGACAAAATCTTGCATCAAAATAATACGTTTCAATTGTACCGATTTTTTTTCAAAATCTTGATGCTGCTCACGATGCATCTGGACTTCAACCAACTCATTTTCAAAATGCTGTGCAAAATAATCAGGACTCCATTTATGCAGTGCAGGCCAATGTTGTATCCCATCTTTTAAAATGACCGGTCGCATCTGGCTATAATACCGTTCTATAAATGTTTCAAAATCAGGTGTTTCTATGCAATCGATTGTGGATGGAATGTGGTCGTTCAATTGATTCAATTGACCCATCACCTGTAATAGCCAACGCTGTTTATTCTGCTGTTGCTGTACTTGCTTCAGTTTTTTAAAAATTACGTTATTGTTTACACGCTTTAGAAACTGAATGATTAAATGATTTGAAATATTTTTTTGCTTAATTTTTTCTAAAATTTCATCTGTCTCTAAGCCCTCAAGACTGTATTCCAAAAGTTCATTTTGCAGCTGTTCTGAAAGTTGATCTGCATCAGAAAATAAGTATTGATCCGCCCTTGGGCTTAATCCATGTGATTGTAAAATTAGACTTATTTTCTGTACATCGCAACCATTTTCAATATTTTCATTCAACCAATTTTGCCATTCCGTCGGTAAGGACTGATACCAATTTTTACTTTGCTTTAGATGTTCACTCTGGCTTTCTACATTCATCTTCACCACTCCACCCTCTTTACAAGTGAAGTATAAATGATCTATTTTAAAAATGCTAAATTTTCGCATTTTATAATTATTTAAACACCGCGAATGTTATGAATCCGAAAAACTCATGCGGAATGACATAACAAAGTAAAGGAGAAAGTTCATGAAAATTCGTCATTTAGTCATTGTTAGCAGTCTGTCTTTAGCTTCAATACCGGTATATGCAGGTTTTGCCGATACCATGCGTGATTTAAGAAATACGCTGAATCAATTTAATGAAACATCCAAAGAAGTATCGAATACCGCAAAAGAATGGACAGGTAGTCGGGCCACGACTAACTCAAATTATGCTGCAAATGGTTTCAGCATGGGACAGCAACTCAGACCTAAAATTAATAATCTACCGCTTTATCAAACTGCCGATAAATCGAGCCAAGTCATTAAGAAACTGTCAAAAAATGCAGACATTATTTTTGCGGGAAACATGACTAAAACAGGTTTGATCGAAGTCACTACAGAACATGGCAATGGCTGGATTGAGTCACACCTTGTGCAATAAATCTAGATTTTAAAAGTTTATACAACTGCATCAGCCGTACATAACAACTTCACTCTATTGAGCACTAGTCATGAATAATAATCACAAAATCAGCATTATCGCTGCTGTATTTACAACATTGGTGGGCTGTGGTGGATCAAGCTCCAATGATGATGGCGCGACACCTACACCTACACCTACACCTACACCTACACCTACACCTACACCTACACCTACACCTACACCTACACCTACACCTACACCTACACCAACGCCAACGCCAACGCCAACGCCAACAACTGTAGCGGATAAATTCACAGGAGAATGGATTCAAGGGAATTCTGCCCTCGGTAACAATAATTGCGATTTACCACAAATTTCAATTCATAAAACCAGTGAAAACTCAGTCAGTGCAGTGAACGAAGAACTAAAATATGCGGTACACAATAGTTCAAGTAAAACTTGCAGCGGTGAATTTGTTTCCAAACGCTATCAATTACTTCATGACATGGTTATAAGTGAAATACAGCCGGCTGCAACACTAAATAACTTTGAATATCATTCGATTAAGTTTCAACCAGTCAGAGGTGGCGCGACGAGCAACCGTGTCTTAACTTTTTTAAATAATAATTCTTTCTGTGTAATTAACGCGACGATTTCAAATCCAAGCTATATCATCATGCAACGCGGACTAATTACTGACCCACTCAAGGACAGCCGCTGCTATACAAAAAATTCCAATGAATTCTTCACCAATTTAAAACCGAAAACCAAAATCACAGCTGCGGACTTTAAGTCTGAGAATTTTATTAATACCACCGACACAGTAAACTTCTTAACTCAGCTCAATACAATGGGACAAAGTGGTTATAAGTTAATTGGCTATGATTCTAAAACTTTGGACAATGGTAATGTTAATAGCTACATGAAACTTGCCAATGAAAATACGCGTTTCAATCATATTGTTGCAGACCGTACAGCACCCTCTATCGCTGACATATATTTTACATGGCGTAATCAGTTAAATGAAAAAGGCAAATCAGGCTATCAATACCTGCATAGCGTCAGACCAACCAATGCCCTGAATTTCAAAGATTATTTTATTAAGAAGGAAAATGATACCGCGACATATACTTACGACAGCGGCTATGTTTCCCCGCTCGTAGAACCAGTGCAACTGGAAACTATGCTCAATACACTGGGTGCCCAAGGCTGCCGTATTATTCAATTCAAAAGCTATTTCACAGGTTTACGACCTGAAGTTCTGAACGGTAAACAAAATAGTCCTAAAGTTGCAACCTGTATAAATAGCAGCGCACACCATGGCACTTACAGCTATCGATATAAAACTTACCCAACCGGCAGCAATAGTGTAGAGCGCAGCTTAAAATTACAGGAGATGATCGATGAGCAAGCAAAAGACGGTTACCGCTTAGTCAGCCGTGCTTTAGATATGAGTTCAACCACCAAAAACGGCATGCTGTTTATGAAAGACAGTGAAAACACTAATGTCGGTGAGTTTAAAGTCTTTAGTGAAACTGTCTTTGCAACGTCGACATTTAACGACGTCTTACTGAAACGTCTTCAGCAGCAAGGTCAATTGGGTTGGTTATACACCAGTGGTCAACTGCTATTTGCAAATAATCCAAAACATCTACAAACAGAACTGAGTGACTTTAATTTAATTGATTAATTCACGAGGTAATTTGAGCTTTTCCATATCCTTGATGTCTCGGCATCAAGGACATTAATTATTGAGATGGATCAAAAGGGTTTCAGCAAACCACTTATTTTAAGCGGCAATTAAAACCCATCTTGGTGTCTACAATATTTTTTTCATAACCTAAACTTTGAATAAATTGATTTCGATCTGCTACTAACTGCTGATCGGCAGGGCTAAGACGCGCTTTATTTTTTTGTGCCAACGCATAGGTTTCATTCACTAAACCCTGATAGATCCCGCAAACTTCCTGACGCTTGGACTTTTTCAATTGACGACCACCATACCATGAACGTTCAAAATCGTCGGCTTTTAGTGTTTTTCCCCATTCCTCAATACGCTGATTTTGTCTTTGCTGCATTTCCAGCATGCCCTGTTGTACTTCAGCCTTAGTAAAAGGCTTAATCACCTCAACCTTCGGTACAACTGGAACATTTTCTGTAGTTGCAGTGACGGTCACTGCTGTCTGTTCCGTTGTGGTTGATAGGGTTGGATTAGCCCAACTCATTGATGAAATGAATCCGGTCGCAAATACGACACCAAAAGCTTTTAAATTTATAGATTTCAAGTTTTAAGTACCCGTTTTATTTCTTCACAGTGTTCTTATACACATTTTTATATTGATGCTAAAGTTTTTAAGCCCTTATTTTACAAAACTTCATTGCTGTAAATGGTTCACTGTGTTCACTCCCAATAAAAAAGCCGCTCGATAGAGCGGCTTTTTGAACAGATCACACTTAGACCAATTCTTTAAAGTCTTGCTGACGCCAAGCTTCATATAAAATCACAGCAGTAGCATTAGACAAGTTTAAACTGCGTGAATTTGGTGCCATCGGTAGGCGAATCCAATGTTCTTTTGGGAACATCATACGGACATCTTCCGGCAAACCACGTGTTTCTGGCCCCATCAACAGCGCCACAGGACGGTTTAAATTGGAGGTATGCGGTGTTTCAAAACCTTTGGTTGTTAATGGATAAATGGCATCCATCTCAATACCTTGCGCTTTTAAGCCCGCAAGACATTCTTCAAAGTTTTCCCACACTTTCATGTGCGCCCATTCATGATAATCCAAACCGGCGCGGCGAAGTTTTTTATCATCCAGCTCAAAACCTAATGGCTTGACCAAATGCAACTGCGCTCCAGTATTGGCACATAAACGAATGATATTCCCTGTATTTGCAGGAATTTCTGGCTCGTATAAAACAACATGGATCACAGTTTTTTTCTCTACTCTTTAGTTAAATAATGGCTTAAAGCTCAGGCTATAGTTTCTGTAGCTGTAGCATAAGTTTAGATGGTACAACAAGCGCTTGCTTATCTACATTGCTTAGCTTTCGCTTTACACGAGGACAATCCACTTACTCATATCCTTTGTAGTTAGCTTTCGCCTTGCAATTGGACAATACAATAACTTGCTTATCCTCTTTGCTCAGGCATAGCCTTCACCTTGCACGTGGACAATTCAGCAGCCTGCTTATCCTCTTTGCTCAGGCATAGCCTTCGCCTTGCGCTCGGGAAACGCGTTGCGTTGCTTACCCTCGCTCATGCCATTGAAGTTGTTCACGCAGACTCACCACATCACCAATAATCGTCAATGTAGGCGCCTGAATTTGGTATTCACTGACTTTAGATGCAATATCTGCCAATGTCCCAACCACGACTTTTTGTTCAGGTGTCGTCCCTTTAGAAACCAATGCGACAGGCATGTCTGGACGCTGCCCGTGCGCGATGAGTTTCTCACAAATTTTTTCTAGTCCTACCAAGCCCATATATAGCACGAGCGTTTGATTTTGATAAACCAACTCATTCCAAGGCAGCTCCGGTGAACCTTCTTTGAGATGCCCTGTCAAGAAGCGTACACTTTGCGCATAATCTCGATGCGTTAAAGGAATCCCTGCATAAGCCGAACATCCAGAGGCAGCAGTAATTCCCGGAACGACTTGGAAGGCAATGCCTGCCGCAAACAGCTCCTGAATTTCTTCACCGCCGCGGCCAAAGATGAACGGATCTCCACCTTTTAAGCGACAGACGCGTTTGCCTTCACTTGCGTATTTTACCAGTAAGGCATTAATGCCTTCTTGCGGAACAGCATGATTGGATCGTGCCTTACCTACGTAGATTTTCTCTGCATCACGGCGGCAGAGGTCCATAATCGGCTGAGAGACCAAACGGTCATAGATCACCACATCCGCTTGCTGCATTAAACGCAGTGCTTTTAAGGTCAGCAGTTCAGGATCACCCGGCCCCGCCCCAACCAAATACACCTCTCCTTTCGGCTGTTTCCATTCCAATAATGCCTGTTCAATCAAACGATTGGCTTCAGTCAAATTGTCATTAAATACCTGCTCTTTGAGCGGGCTTGCATACAAGTCTTCCCAAAAAATACGGCGTTCATCTGGATTGACGATTTTGGCTTTAACGGCTGCGCGCCATTGACCTGAGAACTCAGCCAGTTTGCCCATGCCATGCGGAATCGAGCTTTCTAACTGGGTGCGTATTTGGCGCGAGAGTACTGGCGATGTGCCATTAGATGCAACGGAGATGACCAGTGGAGAACGGTCAATGATCGCAGGAACCATAAAACGGCAATGCGGCGGATCATCGACACTATTAACCAAGACATTTTCAGCTTCGCAGGCTTCAAAAACCGCCTGATTGACCGCTTTGTCATTGGTTGCTGCAATCACTAAACGAAACTGACGCAGCGCAATGGCATTTTCTTGATAAACCGATTCGTGATAAATCGAGTTGAGATATTGACCTTGAGTTTGATTAACCAAGGTCAATAAATCATTTTCAATTTCGGGTGAGCAAACTGTCAGCTGAGCGCCCGCTTTTGCAAGCAGCACAGCCTTTCTATATGCAATTCGACCACCACCAACAATCAGACAAGGTTGCTGCTGCAACTTCAAAGAGATTGGAAAGATATCCACACACGACCTCAATAGTTTAAATCTGATTGTCTTAAGCAATTTTTGTGCACAAATGTATGCACTTTATCGACTATTAATCGATAAATTCAGCACCGCCCATATATGGACGAAGTACTGTTGGAATTTCAATTGAACCGTCTGCACGTTGATAGTTTTCCATCACGGCAAGTAAAGTACGACCAACTGCCAAACCTGAACCATTCAGCGTGTGTACAAACTCAGTTTTCTTTTGGTCAGCACGGTAACGCGCTTTCATACGGCGTGCTTGGAAGTCACCCATGCATGAGCAAGATGAAATTTCACGGTAGGTATTTTGACTTGGCACCCAAACTTCTAAATCATAAGTTTTGATTGCACCAAAGCCCATGTCTCCGCCACACAGAACGACTTTACGGTATGGTAAGCCTAATGCTTGAAGAATACCTTCGGCATGACCCGTTAATTCTTCCAAAGCATCCATCGAAGTTTCAGGTTTTACAATCTGAACCATTTCTACTTTGTCAAATTGGTGTTGACGGATCAAACCACGTGTATCACGGCCATACGAACCCGCTTCACTACGGAAACATGGCGTATGCGCTGCATATTTTAATGGCAAACGTTCTGGATCAATGATTTCATCACGCACGAAGTTGGTTACAGGCACTTCTGCAGTCGGGATCAGGTAGTATTCTTTTTCGCCTTGAAGTTTGAATAAATCCTCTTCAAATTTAGGCAATTGGCCTGTACCACGTAAAGAATCTGCATTAACTAAATAAGGTACATACGCTTCTGTATAGCCATTTTCCAAGGTATGTGTATTTAACATAAATTGGGTAATTGCACGCTGTAAACGCGCCAATGGGCCTTTAAGTACGCTAAAACGAGTACCTGTCAATTTAGTTGCGGTTTCAAATTCTAAACCGCCCATCATTTCACCCAAGTCAGTATGGTCTTTGATCTCAAAATCAAACTGACGTGGTGTACCCCATTTTAAAACTTCAACATTGTCGTTTTCGTCTTTACCTTCTGGCACAGACTCATGAGGTAAATTTGGAATCGATAAAGATTTGGCTTCAAGTTCAGCCTGAAGCTCAGAAAGTGCAACTTCTGCGGCTTTAATTTCATCACCAATAGCAGACATACGTGCCATGATTTCAGATGCATCACCGCCAGCTTTTTTAATTTGACCAACTTGTTTTGCACCAGCATTACGTTCAGCTTGTAACGACTCAGTTTTAGACTGAATTTCCTTACGGCGAGCTTCAAGGTCTGCCCACTCTGCTACGTTAAGTTGAACACCACGTTTTGCTAAGGCTAAGTTTACAGCCTCAATATTATTTCTGAGTAATTTCGGGTCGATCATAGCCAATCTTAAGTAAAGAAAAAAACTGGCTATAGTGTAAGCTCTTAACACTCAAAAATACAGTGACCGAGCTTACAGCTGCCCCTTATTAGACCAATAATCTTGCTTCAAATTGTCTTATTTGGTGTCGTAATTTGGCAAACTTGGTAAATATTCAGGTTTAAATAGTCCTTTAGCCGTAAAATATGGAAGTTTTAGCTCAGGCATGCCCTCTGCATAACTCGCCAATTCATACAATGGATAAGCAAATACAATCCCGTTCGCACCATAATAAAAATTATCGCTTAACTGAAGTTTTGAACGTTCAATATCATGACTATCTAACCACATATAGTTGGCATCAAAAAGTGCGCTAATCACTTTCGCATCTGCACCTTTGACCAAGACATCTTGTAAAGCCAAACGTTTTTTGGCTTTTAAATCAAAATTGACATATTCAACATGGGACATACCATGAGCCGCATGCGCTGCGTAGGTATAGCTTTCGATTGCAAAAGTTGCGATATGTCCCCACTGACTAATATATCGAACAGAAGTGGTACTTTGACTTAGGCCTGCATCCGTCTTGTCTGATAAATCGATTTTTTGATTCGGCTCAGTTGAAAATGCAATCGGGTCTGCTTTTTTAATCCGATCAGTAAAATATTGATTAATCCAATCAACATTGGTTTCAACTGTTTGAATCCTATATTGGGTACAACCTTCCGCATCGCAAGCTTGAGCTTTTGGTAATTGCATCTCGACAGATTTAGATTGAATAAGTGGAATCGCATCAGCGACGACCGCTGGCTTCTGTTCCGTTGTTTCACCTTCAACAGGTTCATTTCGAGGATGGCAGGCCGTTAATGACCCGATTAAAACCACAGCTGAAACAGCCCAAGCTATATTATTCATATGATTTTTTTTCATCCCAAAATTCCCTATAGCAACAGTCAAAACCACAAGTTACTTCATTTAAGCAAACTGTGAATATCAGCATACTACTAAATTTCTCTTATATTCAGCTTGCTGGCTTTACATTTCTCCATAAAAAAAGCAGACCGATGTCTGCTTTTTTTCGATTATGAGAATTATTGATCAATAATGTCCGTACCTTTTGGAGGTACAAAATTAAAGGTTGACGTTGGAATAGACGCATTCACCTTCACATTATTGAAACGTACATGGGTTGTTTGACCTAATGAGTCTTGGAGAATCATTAAAGTCGGCGCATTTTTCGCACCAAAACTAATGGTTAAGCTTTGAAACACACCATCATCACTTTTTGGATATAAAGTGTAATAAGTTTTGGTCTTATTCGGCTGTGTAATACGATAAGACTTCATAATTTGAGCCGTATTACCCGACAATAATAATGCAGGCGTATTCGCAACTTGGTCATCTAAGCTTTGGCGTACCGCTTGTTGTAGGTCTGGGTCATAAATCCAAACTGTTTTACCTGTAGTCGCAATGGTTTGCTTAGATGGGCTGGTTGTTTCCCAATAGAATTTACCCGGGCGCTGAACTTTCATGACCCCAATAAAAGTCTGGTTCATATGCTGCGCACTTAAACCTTTCTTTTGAGTTGCTTTGGGGTTAGTCACTTTTGTAGTTTGCTGAAAGTTAGCTGTAAAACTTTTAATACCCGATAATTGTTTCACCAAATTGGCAGTTGCCTGCTGCTCCGACGCTGCAACTGGTGCCGCGAATACTGTCGTACTCATAACCGGTGCCAGTGTCGCTGCACCTAATGCCATAGCACAGATGGTTTTACGAAGCATTTTCATAGATTCACCTTTTATATTTGCATCAACGCAATTTGTTAGATGGCTCCATCTTAAACCACTTTCATTGACTAAATTTAGAAAAAATAAGAAGTTTTGTATGGTTATTAATGCAAATTGCTGTTTTTTATTCATCATGATGGAGAAATATAAAATAAAAAGGCACTTGATTTGATTCAAATGCCTTTCAAATAGTTAAACAACGATTTAGCAATTTTAATAATTCAATATTAAGTTATTTCCATTGCCAACCGATCGATGCACCAGCGCCAAAGTCACCTTCAGAGTTCCCTGTTGCAGCCAATTTATACACATATTTATTGCTTTCAGTCACTCCACTGAAACCAACTGCATAGCCTTGTGAACCTTCCCAAGCCCCCATACCTACGCTAAACATGTTGTATCCGGCATCTGTGGGTTGCGGTAAGGAGGCGATTGCAATACTTGAAGCAACAGCACCGTAAACATTATCTTTAAATTTATTGAAATTATGGTTCAATTCATTCACACGTTGATTGGTATAACTATTGGCTTGGTTGAGTACATTTGCCCCATGCTGATCTGTATATGCTTTTGAACTATTTAACACTTCTAGATCTGCTTGACGCATTTGTTTCACGTTTACCGCATCGGTGTCTGCCGTACCTGCTGCCACATGGATAATTTGCCGCTCTGCACCAGCCGAGCCAACGGAAACCGTATTATTGCGGTCAGAGCTTGAACCATTGCCAAGTACAATAGCATTATTTGCAGAGGTGTTGATATTGTTACCAACCACATAGGTATTATTACCTGTGACTGTGTTATTTGAACCTACAGCACCAGATCCATCACCACTGACGGTATTGTTTACACCGAGGGCAATAGACTGATTACCATCAGCTTTATTACCTGCACCGACTGCAATCGCATCTTGTCCATTCGCAGTTGGTTTAGGTGCTGTATTGGCAACGTTTGATTGTATTTTAATGTACGGATCTGTTCCTTTTAAGCTCAACAACCATTCAACTTCAGTACCGACAAATCCATTTTTTATCGCAAGTTCATATGCACTGAAACCATTTTCACCTGTTAGCCCTTGTGCGCCAACTGCACCACGTAGACTTTCTAGCCATTGGTCTTCATTACCTTCATAACCATTGTTCACCGCAACTTGATAAGCACTTGCACCATCTAAACCATTGCTACCATTCAGACCGTTCAACCCATCCTTACCATCGATGCCGTCTCGGCCTTTGAGTCCATCTTTACCAGTAGCACCTGTTGCTCCAGTATCGCCTTTGTCACCTTTAGCTCCGGTATCACCTGTTGCTCCGGTATCACCTTTTTCACCAGCAGGACCTTGAGGACCCATTGGCCCTGCTGGACCAGGAATACCACTATTGCAACGATTACAAGTATGCCCAGGATGTGATGAACCACTCCCACCGGCCCATGCAATTGAACCTAGAGAAATTAAAATACTCACAGCAAGTAATTTTGGTACAGCTTTAATAGCGATTGAAGTTATTTCACCAAGTCCTAGCGTCTTTTCAAATGCAATTTGTTGGCTTTTATCAGGACAATTCCTTTTCTGATAGTCAGCATTGATAAAAACTGTATTCAATATTTTATTCATGTCCTTATCCTTTTTTGTATTTGTACTCCTCTATTACGCTCTTTATATTTTGTGATTTAAATCACTATTTATGGTGATTTATTGCTTCATACATCGTTTGTAACAATCAAGAAAAATACCTCACATTTTCTTCAGACGAAAAAAAACCCGCAAAAAAATGCGGGTCTTTTTTCTATTAAAGCTTACGCTTCAACAGATACGTAGCGACGACCGAATTGGCCTTTCACTTCGAATTTTACAACGCCGTCAGCAGTTGCAAATAAAGTATGGTCACGGCCCATACCTACATTTACACCAGCGTGGAATTCAGTACCACGTTGACGAACGATGATGTTACCAGCAGTCACAGATTGACCGCCGTAGATTTTAACACCCAACATTTTTGGGTTCGAGTCACGACCGTTTTTAGTCGAACCACCGGCTTTTTTAGTTGCCATGTCTACTTACTCCTCGTAATTAGCCTGAAATAGCTGTAATTTTCAACTCAGTGAACCATTGACGGTGACCTTGTTGTTTACGATAGTGTTTACGACGACGCATTTTAATGATGCGGATTTTGTCGTGACGACCATGGCTAACTACTTCAGCAGTTACTTTAGCGCCAGCTACTACTGGTGCACCAATTTGAATGCTGTCACCGTTAACAAGCATCAACACGTCATCAAAAGTAACAGTTGAGCCAGTTTCAGCTTTCAATAATTCTACTTTAAGGGTTTCACCCTCAACTACACGGTGTTGTTTACCACCGCTTTGGATTACTGCGTACATTTAAGTACTCCAAACATGCCCGTGTTGTCGTGCCGGTAAAGGGATATACCGATCTTAAAACGATCGTCACTGGGGTTTCGCAAAGGCAAAGATTTTAAGGGATAACCCGAAAAACAACAAGTCATTTCCGTAAAATATTAGATGAGTATGCGTTTATTATATAAACAGTGTCATTAAAAGTATTAAAATGAGTGATCTATTTCACTTACCATGTTTTTTTGCAAGGTTTGACATAGATTTTTAGCAACGATTCGCTAATATACTCTGGACTGACATCAACAACATGCTGTTCAAACAACATGCTAAAGATAAAAGTCTGTTAAAAAATAAGTACAATACTTCCGCTTGATGAAAAAAATCACTTAAGATTAAGTCAATTGAGTAAGTTCTTATCTGTTATTCATATAACAAATTGCTACACTACGTCTGTAATTCAAAAATTATTGAGGTTTCTCTTCATATGACCATCGACTTTAAGCAAGATATTCTCGCGCCTGTTGCTACTGACTTTGCTGCGATGGACAAATTTATTAATGAAGGGATCACGTCTAAAGTTGCCTTGGTCATGGCAGTCAGTAAACATGTAGTTGAAGCAGGCGGTAAACGCATGCGTCCCATTATGTGCTTACTTGCAGCAAAGGCATGTGGCGCAGAAGATTTAGAAAAACACCGTAAACTTGCAGCAATTATTGAAATGCTACATACCGCAACCTTGGTACATGACGACGTAGTCGATGAATCGGGTTTACGCCGTGGTCGCCCAACCGCAAATGCGACATGGAATAATCAAACTGCCGTACTTGTGGGGGATTTTCTAATTTCACGAGCTTTTGATTTATTGGTGGATCTAGACAGCAAAGTATTACTCAAAGACTTTTCAACGGGTACCTGTGAAATTGCTGAAGGTGAAGTTTTACAACTTCAATCACAGCACCAACCCGAAACTACTGAACAAACCTATTTAGATATTATTCACGGTAAAACTTCGCGTTTATTTGAGCTCGCTACCGAAGGTGCAGCGATTCTGACGGGTACACCAGAGTACCGTGAACCGCTTAGAAAATTTGCGGGACACTTTGGAAATGCCTTTCAAATTATTGACGATATTTTAGATTACACCTCAGATGCTGAAACATTAGGTAAAAATATTGGTGATGATTTGATGGAAGGTAAACCAACTTTACCTTTAATCTCTGCCTTAAAGAATACCACTGGCGAAGAACATGACATTATTCGCCGCAGTATTGCCACAGGTGGTACGGCAGATTTAGAGCGTGTTATTCAGATTGTACAAAGCTCTGGGGCACTTGATTATTGTAGCCAACGAGCGACTGAAGAAACTGAGGCAGCACTAGCCGCTTTAGCAGCGCTACCAGATACTGAATATCGTCAAGCTTTAATCAACCTCGCAAACTTGGCATTACACCGAATTCAATAATTAACAATATTCATCGTAATTCCCCTTGCCTATGCATATAAAACTCAATGATATCTTTTTGACCATGCAGCAACAGCTCGATACCCCTCGGGCTGTGCTGGATGAAAACTTGCTGATCGAATTGGTCAACCGAATTCGACCAGAAGATACAAAAAATACCGACGAAATTAAGAAAAAATTTCAGGCTTTCATCCAAGCTTTACTCATCACGCCAGATGCAGCCTCTACCCTGCAAAGTTTTGTCCTAAAGCTCATTAGCCGATATAAACAAACCAGTTTATATGCGGACACGGGTATTTTGTCTCTCGATGGTTTCTGGGGACAACTGTTCCAACGGCTTGGCGCACATTTTCTTCCTCTGATCAATGACGAAACTCAATTACAAGATTTAGTCCGTCGAGTTTTTTATCGTCATAGCGACAAATATTGGCTGGACAGTATTGATGATCAGCAATGGGTGCAGCTATTTCGACTATTTAATCAAGGTCATAGCAATCAGGAAGAAAAAAAGAAAATTCGCCGTGAGTTAATTAAAGCCATTACCGTTTTGTCCTATCGGGTAAGTGGTATTGGCTTATATCCTGAATTTATTAATGCACAGCCTGAACTGACAGAATATGAATCACCTTTTTTGGTGCAAAACCGCGAAATAAACGATTTTATTCAGCAGTATAAAAAGCTCCATCAAAGTGCTGAAGAAATGAGTGCTGTGCTACCGCCAGATGCTTCTCAAGCGTTGGTAATGCTGGAACAATGTCGTGATGTGGTGCTGAAGATTCGGCGTGCGACCAAACGAATTGGTGTAAGTGTCAGCCTGACTTACTTATTGTCGCTTTTAGAACAGTGTTTAGATCGCTTAGAAATCTTACTCAACCTGATTGTTGAAGAAGATGATGTCCGCTATGTGTCTATGGGTAGTTTACTCAGTGATGTGACGTCAGCGATTTATAGCGAGCGCAGTGTGCGCGATTTGCTCGCCACCAATAGTGAATTGGTTGCCCTACAAGTCACCGAAAACGCAAGTAAAACTGGCGAACACTATGTAAGTACGGACAAACAAGGCTTTATGAGCATGTACCGATCTGCGGCAGGTGCCGGTGTGATCATTGCATGTATGGCAACTTTAAAAGTGCTGATGGCCCGTGTCAGCATGGCACCGCTCATGCAAGCCATTTCATATAGTCTGAACTACTCTTTCGGCTTTATGCTGATTCATGTCTTACATTTTACTGTTGCCACTAAACAGCCTGCGATGACAGCTGCCGCCCTTGCCTCGACGGTTCAGCATCGTAAAGGCTCGAAAATGGCGCAGATTGCCGAGCTTGCCGCGCTGATTATTAATATCATTCGAACCCAGTTTATTGCAATCTTAGGCAACATCAGTATTGCGATTCCTGTTGCAGCATTGATCGCATTAAGTTGGGACATGGCTTTACATGAGCCATTAATGAATCATGCAAAAGCAGCTAAAACCTTACACGACCTCAATCCATTTACCTCACTGGCTGTGCCACATGCTGCGATAGCTGGAGTATGTTTGTTTTTATCAGGTTTGCTTGCTGGGTACTTTGACAACATGGCGATCTATCGCAAAGTTGGACCACGGATTCAAGCACATCCAAAGTTAAAACGCATCATGGGTCAAGAGAGACTGGATAAGCTTGCCGCTTACATTGAGCGAAACTTAGGTGCTTTAGCAGGTAACTTCTTATTCGGGATCATGCTGGGCAGTATGGGAACAATTGGATTTATTTTTGGTTTACCTTTAGATATTCGCCATATCGCCTTCGCCTCGGCCAACTTCATTCAAGGCCTCATCAATATTAATGGTTCACCAGACATTGGCTTAATCATTGTGTCATTCTTAGGGGTTATTCTGATCGGTCTTACCAACTTATTCGTCAGTTTCACGTTAACCATTATTGTGGCACTACGGGCACGTCGCGTAAGATTTGAACAATGGAAACCACTGGCTAAACTGGTGATGACTCATTTTCTAACGCGACCAAGTGATTTTTTCTGGCCACCGAAAACCCCACTTGAAGTTGAAGATGGCACACAAGCCAGCAAGAACAATCATTAGCAGATTTGTGTTTTATTTTAGTAAGATGTGAATGAACGCAAAAAATAAAATCAGTATGATTTACACATACTTGAAATAAAGTGTACTGATGAGTACACTTTAGTCCATTAATTAACCGAGCTCAAACCGGTTAAAATGACAAGGAATAAAATATGCCACGAACGCTACTGTTTGTTGGTTTTTTTGCATTAATTATCAGTGTGTTGTCGCTTTATTCTAGCTATTTAAATCTATTAGATTTAAGTATCGTGGAATGGATGAGTCAGCACCGTATTGCTGTTTTTAATCAAATTACCATCGGACTTTCGGCGCTAGGGGGCATGCCTTTTGTATTATTTTTCACCACGCTATGGTGTTTACACTTTGCGTGGTATAAAAAATACACAGAGATTGTTTTTATCAGTATAGGGATCTTTGGAAGTATCGGCCTTGCATGGTTGCTTAAATTTACGTTCACCAGACCGCGTCCCCCAGAAATGTACCATCTTGTAGCGTCTTACGGGAGTTCATTCCCAAGCGCACACAGTTGTTATGCTGCATCGCTTGCGTGTCTGATGATCTTGATTTACCGACAACATGCTCAACATCGCTTGATCACCATTTTGGCATTGTTATGGATGCTGTGTATGGGTGTTTCGCGAGTATATGTTGGGGTTCATTTTCCGACAGATGTCTTATCCGGTTGGAGCATAAGTTTTATTTGGATCGCGCTACTTTATTTGAGTTACATCAAAATCAGTAAAGCGTAAACAAATGAATAATTTAGATAAATATCTAATTGAGGTGGAACAATGATGTCTGCAAAGCTTTGGGCTCCCGCCCTGACTGCTTGCGCATTGGCAACAAGTATTGCACTTGTTGGTTGTAGCAAAGATCCTAAAGATGCACAGCAAGCTGCTGCTGCACAGCAAATGCCACCAACTGAAGTCGGTGTCATTGTTGCCCAACCGCAAAGCGTTGAACAATCTGTTGAACTTTCAGGCCGTACATCTGCCTATGAAATTTCAGAAGTACGTCCACAAACCAGTGGTGTAGTACTGAAACGTCTATTTGCAGAAGGTAGCTATGTTCGAGAAGGACAAGCCTTGTACGAGATCGACTCGCGTACAAACCGTGCTTCAGCTGACAGTGCTCGTGCTGCTTTAAGACGTCAACAAGCAAATTTAGGCGTGTTACGTGTTAAAGAAGGTCGCTACCGTCAGCTTGTTGGCTCAAATGCGATTTCAAAACAAGAATACGACGATATTGTTGCTCAAGTTAAACTGGCTGAAGCAGACGTTGCTGCATCTCAGGCAGAACTTAAAAATGCAGAAATTAATTTAGGTTATTCAACTGTACGTGCGCCAATTTCGGGTCAAACAAACCGTTCAACTGTGACTGCTGGTGCATTAGTTACTGCATCTCAAGCTGATCCATTAGTCACAATTCAACGTCTTGATCCAATGTACGTTGACATTAACCAATCAAGTGCTGAACTTCTTCGCTTACGTCAACAATTAAGCCAAGGCAACTTAGACAGCAGTAATAACACCAAAGTGAAATTACGTCTTGAAGATGGTAGCGAATACCCAATTGAAGGTCGTCTTGCATTTTCTGATGCGAGTGTAAACCCAGATACAGGTACGGTTACACTTCGTGCTGTTTTTTCTAACCCGAATCATTTATTACTTCCGGGTATGTTTGCCAATGCTCGCATCGTTCAAGGTGTGATTCCAAATGCTTACCTGATTCCACAAGCTGCCATTACGCGTACCCCTACAGGTCAAGCGATTGCAATGATTGTAAATGCAAAAGGTGCTGTTGAATCTCGTCCTGTAACCACTGTTGGTACGCAAGGTTCGAATTGGATCGTTACTCAAGGCTTAAACACTGGCGATAAAGTGATTGTTGACGGCATTGCGAAAGTTAAGCCAGAACAACAAGTTGTAGCCAAACCGTATCAACCTCAGGCTGCTGCACCTCAAGGTGCGCAACAACCTGCTGCAGCAAAGCCAGATGCTAAAGTTGCAGAACAAGCAGCACCTAAATCTGAACAAAAAGCTACTTCAAACGCATAAGGAGTAGACTGAATGGCTCAATTCTTTATTCATCGCCCCATTTTTGCGTGGGTGATTGCATTGGTGATTATGTTGGCGGGTGTACTCACGCTATCTAATATGCCAATTGCACAGTATCCGACCATTGCGCCGCCAACGGTTTCAATATCTGCGACTTACCCTGGTGCGTCTGCAGAAACAGTTGAAAACACCGTAACCCAAATCATTGAACAACAAATGAATGGTTTGGATGGCTTACGTTATATTTCGTCAAACAGTGCGGGTAACGGTCAAGCATCTATTACATTGAACTTTGAACAAGGGATCGATCCAGATATCGCCCAAGTTCAAGTCCAAAACAAACTCCAGTCTGCGACAGCGCTATTACCTGAAGACGTACAACGTCAAGGTGTAAAAGTCACCAAATCTGGCGCAAGCTTCCTACAAGTTGTAGCATTCCACTCACCGTCGGGCAAGTTGACTGCGGACGACATTAAGGACTATGTAAACTCGAATATTTCTGAACCTCTCAGTCGTGTGGCAGGTGTAGGTGAAGTCCAAGTATTTGGTGGTTCTTATGCGATGCGTATTTGGCTAGATCCAGCCAAAATGGCAAACCTGAAAGTTACACCGAGTGATGTGGCTGCGGCTATCCGTACACAGAATGCTCAGGTTGCTGTTGGTCAGTTAGGCGGTGCGCCTGCAACTGAAGGTCAAGTACTGAACGCGACAGTTACAGCACAAAGTTTGTTGCAAACACCAGAGCAGTTTAAAAACATTTTCCTGCGTAACAGTAGTGATGGTGCTCAAGTACGTTTAGGTGATGTTGCACGTGTTGAATTAGGTGCTGACAACTATCAGTTCGACTCTAAGTTCAACAACAAACCTGCTGGTGGTGTAGCGATCAAACTAGCAACTGGTGCAAACGCATTAGATACAGCCGAAGCTGTTGAAGCACGTTTAAAAGAACTACGTCCAAACTACCCTGAAGGTTTAAAAGACACGCTTGCATTTGATACGACTCCATTCATTAAGTTATCGATTGAAAGTGTTGTACATACCCTTGTAGAAGCCGTGATTCTTGTATTCTTTGTGATGTTCTTATTCTTACAGAACTGGCGCGCAACGATTATTCCGACATTGGCTGTACCTGTAGTGGTATTGGGTACTTTTGCTGTCATTAACATGTTTGGTTTCTCGATCAACACACTCACCATGTTCGCGATGGTACTGGCGATTGGTCTCCTCGTGGATGATGCGATTGTTGTCGTAGAGAACGTTGAACGTGTCATGGTTGAAGATCATCTTGACCCAGTGACTGCAACTGAAATCTCAATGAAACAGATCTCGGGTGCCTTAATCGGTATTACCTCTGTGTTAACCGCTGTATTCGTGCCGATGGCATTCTTCGGTGGTACGACAGGTGTAATTTATCGTCAGTTCTCAATCACGCTGGTAACAGCAATGATTCTGTCATTGATTGTAGCATTGACCTTTACCCCTGCCCTATGTGCGACCATGTTGAAACAACATGATCCAAACAAACCAGAAAGCAACAATATCTTTGCCCGTTTCTTCCGTTGGTTTAACAGCTCTTTTGATAAAGTTGCGCATAAATACCAAGGCGGCGTGAACTTCATGACGCACCACAAGATTTTCTCTGGTGTGATTTATGCGGTTGTGATTGGCTTATTGGTACTTTTATTCCAAAAGTTACCATCATCATTCTTACCTGAAGAAGACCAAGGTGTTGTAATGACACTGGTACAGTTACCACCGAATGCCTCACTTGAGCGTACGGATAAAACTGTCACTGCAATGACCGATTACTTCCTGAAAAACGAAGAAAAATATGTCGATTCTGTATTCAGTGTTGCCGGTTTCTCGTTCACAGGTGTAGGTCAAAACGCAGGTCTTGCATTCATCAAGTTAAAAGATTGGGAAGACCGTACATCACCTGAATCTCAAGTGGGTGCGATTATTCAACGTGGTATGGCATTGAACATGATCGTGAAGGATGCTTCATACATCATGCCAATCCAATTACCAGCAATGCCTGAATTGGGTGTAACTGCCGGCTTCAACTTGCAGTTAAAAGCTTCTGCAGGTCAAACTCATCAACAACTTATCGATGCCCGTAATATGGTGCTCGGTATGGCTGCTCAAGATAAACGCCTCATGGGTGTTCGTCCTAACGGTCAAGAAGATACACCACAGTACAAAATCACGATTGATCAAGCTCAAGCTGGTGCAATGGGTGTGAGTATTTCTGAGATTAACACCACAATGGGTATGGCATGGGGTGGTTCTTACATCAATGACTTCGTTGACCGTGGTCGTGTGAAGAAAGTCTATGTACAAGGTGAAGCTGCGGCACGTATGATGCCTGAAGACCTGAGCCAGTGGTATGTCCGTAACAACCAAGGCACAATGGTTCCATTCTCGACCTTCGCTACTGGTGAATGGACTTATGGTTCACCGCGTCTTGAACGTTATAACGGTATCGCATCTGTGAACATTCAAGGTTCACCGGGTGTGGGTGTAAGTTCGGGCGATGCGATGAAAGCGATGGAAGAAATTGTACAAAAACTTCCTTCGAAGGGCGTTCAAGGCTTTGACTATGAATGGACTGGTTTATCTCTAGAAGAACGTGAGTCTGGCGCACAAGCACCATTCTTATACGCACTTTCATTGTTAATCGTCTTCCTATGTCTTGCTGCCTTGTATGAAAGCTGGTCTATTCCGTTCTCAGTATTACTGGTTGTACCATTAGGTGTATTGGGTGCGTTATTACTGACTTTCCTTGGAATGGTGTTCTTCAAAAATCCAAACTTGGCGAATAACATTTACTTCCAGGTGGCTATTATTGCCGTCATTGGTTTGTCCGCGAAGAATGCGATCTTGATCGTAGAATTCGCCAAAGAACTTCAAGAAAAAGGTGAAGATCTGTTTGACGCAACATTGCATGCCGCTAAAATGCGTCTACGTCCAATTATCATGACCACTTTAGCCTTTGGTTTTGGTGTACTTCCGCTTGCGCTTTCTTCGGGTGCAGGTGCAGGTAGCCAGCACTCCGTAGGTTATGGTGTATTGGGTGGCGTAATCAGTTCTACCCTACTTGGTATCTTCTTTATTCCTGTGTTCTACGTATGGATCCGAAGTATCTTTAAGTACAAACCAAAACAACAAAATAATCAGGAGCATTTATCGTGATGCAAAATGTATGGTCTATTGCAGGTCGTAGCATTGCGGTTTCTTCACTTGCGCTTGCTTTGGCTGCCTGCCAAAGCATGCGTGGTCCAGAGCCGGTTGTTCAGACCAATATCCCCGAAAGCTACACAGCAAGTGCTTCTGGTACTTCTGTTGCTGAACAAGGATATAAAGATTTCTTTGCTGACCAACGTCTGGTACAAGTTCTTGACTTAGCTTTAGCCAATAACCGTGACCTACGTACGGCTGCTTTAAATATTGAACGTGCACAGCAACAGTATCAAATCACTGCCAATGGTCAATTACCAACCATTGGTGCAAGTGGTAGCGTACTTCGTCAAGACACGATGAATTCAAAGCCTATCACCTCTTATAATGTCGGTTTAGGTGTCACTGCCTATGAACTTGATTTTTGGGGTCGTGTACGTAGCTTAAAAGACAATGCTTTAGACAGTTACCTTGCAACTGCAAGTGCCCGTGATGCAACACAAATTGCGTTGATCGGTCAAGTGGCTCAAGCATGGTTAAACTATGCATACGCTAACTCAAACTTGAAGCTTGCAGATCAAACCTTAAAGGCTCAGCTTGAATCTTACAACCTGAACAAAAAGCGTTTTGATGTCGGTATTGACAGTGAAGTTCCTGTTCGTCAGGCTCAAATTTCTGTAGAAACTGCACGTAATGATGTTGCGAACTACAAAACTCAAATTGCTCAAGCGCAAAATTTATTGAATCTATTAGTGGGTCAACAAGTACCTGCGAACTTGCTGCCGAACCAACGTGTCAATCGAATTACTTCGACCAATACCATTGGTTCAGGTATTCCAAGTGACTTGTTGAACAACCGTCCAGATGTCCGTGCAGCTGAATATAAACTGTCTGCTGCCGGTGCGAACATTGGTGCAGCTAAAGCACGTCTGTTCCCTACTATTAGTCTGACAGGTTCAGCGGGTTATGCTTCAACGGACTTAGGTGATCTATTTAAATCAGGCAACTTTGTATGGTCTGCTGGCCCTAGCCTTGATATTCCAATCTTCGATTGGGGTACACGTCAGGCAAATATTAAAGTTTCTGAAACTGACCAGAAAATTGCATTGTCTGATTATGAAAAATCAGTTCAGTCAGCTTTCCGTGAAGTGAATGATGCGCTTGCAGTTCGCCAAAACATTGGTGACCGTATTGCAGCACAGCGCCGTTTAGTTGATGCAACCAATACAACTTACAAACTATCAAATGCCCGCTTCCGTGCTGGTATTGATAGCTACCTAACTGTGCTGGATGCGCAGCGTGCATCTTATGCAGCTGAGCAAGGTTTGTTGTTGCTTGAACAAGCAAATCTCAACAACCAAGTTGAATTGTATAAAACACTTGGTGGTGGTATCAAAGCCAACACTTCTGATGCTGTGCAATACCAACCTTCTACTGCTGAGCGTAAAGCTGCATCAAAACAATAATTTGAGTTAGCCTAGCCCGTAATATTTGAAAAGCTCACTTCGGTGGGCTTTTTCATTTTTAAATCGGAGCTACAAAATAAAAATGAACATATTGCTTTTTGCTGAAGAGTTTCCTATCTTCAATTCACCTTTTTATATTGATAACTAAAAATGCTTTTAAGTAATCTTGAATCTGTTCCGGGTCATACCATTACACAACAACTTGATGTCGTTTATGGCAGTACTGTCCGCAGTAAACATGTTGGTCGTGACTTTATGGCTGGCCTAAAAAACATCGTGGGTGGTGAACTCAAAGGTTATACAGAACTACTCGAAGAATCCCGTCAAGAAGCTATGAGCCGTATGATTGACAAAGCACGTGCCTTAGGCGCGAATGCGGTCGTCGGTATCCGTTTTTCAACCTCAAATATTGCTCAAGGCGCCTCTGAATTATTTGTATATGGCACGGCAGTTCGCGTAGAAGCCAACTCAGCAAAACTCCCTGACCCATTTCCAACTCAGGACTAAGTCATGGATGCCTTTATTTTTAAAGTCCTGATCTTTGTGGTGCTCTTTTGTATTGGTTGGGGCTTCGGTCGCCATATCGAACAAAAGCATCTCAAAGAACTCGAAGCTCAAGAAAAACGTTTATCGCATATTCGAATAGACAACAACCGCTTTAAAACTACTGAACATTTCGGACAACTTATTTCGAGTAATGTAGTGATTTCACATGATTATTTTAAATATGTGATTGCCAATATTCAGAACTTCTTTGGCGGACGTTTAACCAGTTATGAAAGCATCGTCGATCGGGCACGTCGTGAAGCCGTGGTGCGTTTAAAGCAAGAAGCTGAAAAAATGGGCGCAACGCAAATTATGGGTCTGCGTTTAAGCACCACTGAGCTGGGTATGCAAGGCGGCATGGTCGAAGTCTTTGCGTATGGGACTGCAATTCAAAAGAGAGACATCTGATCTCTCTACTTCTCCCCAATTCATTTTTACTATTTAATTTACTTTACACAATATGTTTTCAAACTCTTCATAACTCACATTTTCATTGCGACAAACTTTAAAGCAAACTTCATTAAATTTCTTTTCATCAATATTTGGATCATGATAACTAAATGCAACATCTCCAGCATAAGCACGTGCTAGATCTTGCACCACAATGTCAGCGTTACATCCATATAAAGTTGGACATGCCTCTAATGTTCCTTCGTAATACTCTTTACACTGAGTCGGTTCGACATCCACCTTATTGGGTTTTTGCATCGACACATTTAAACCATTTTCATTCATTAGAAGAAAATATTGAAGTTTTCTAAATGGTTTTAAGTCAATCTCGAGTCCCGAATGATTGATACGAGCCAATTGATCTTTGTAAGAATTATGATCATCTGAGATTAACTCTGCATTACCAGCTTTGTCGATTTTGATAAAGCTATAGTTGACAGGCATATATGCGCCACTCCCCTTATGTGCAATCACTTCGATCAAATGATCTTTCGCAATAAATGCGCCCGTAAATACAGTCGATTCAACACTGGTCAGCAACTTACCTTTCACTAAAACACAATATCCAAAACATTGATCTTTGAATCTAGCCTGATCGCCTTTAAAATCATCAACAGCATGAAATTCAGCTCGCCATTTAAAATCACCAATTTTATTCGAGCTATAAGGTAATTTATCAACATCTGAATCTTGAGGATTTTGACTGTAATACTCAGACTTCAATAATCCTTTTTCATCAAACAGTGCTTCGATCGGTAACCACCCCTCATTTGGTCCTCGCATAACAACTTCTGCACTCGCCGCTTCAACTTTAGGTTCAATCTCAACAGATTCAATAACTGGTTCTGATACAGTTCCTATTTCTTTTTCAGGCTTTTCGAGCGTTGACTTCTGCTCAATTTTTTGAGTTTTCTGTTTAAAATAAAAATATGCCACTGTACCGATTGCACCAATGATTGCGCACAAAATGATGGCTATTCCCCATTTGTTAAAATTATTCTTTTTCATTTCTTATAATCTCGTTACTCATTAAAAAAGTCACTCTTAAAAGTGACTTTTAAACAATTTAAACTTGATAAAACTTACTTCACTTTGGTTTTACGAATCATTTTATACAACGTTGTCGGTGATAATCGAGATACCCAAACACCGAGCTTTTCTTTAGAACCACCCACCACGATGTATTCTTCCCCTCGTTGCAAAGATTGCACCACCGTTTCGGCAAACTCATCGGCTTCCAAGCCATTTTCAATAGCTTCATCCTGATGCCCTTGTGGTTTTCCTGCACCATTGAGTGCATTAAATGAAACATTGGTTTTGACAAATCCGGGGAATATCACCGATACGCCCACCCCTTGATCTGCCACTTCTGCACGTAGACTGTTCGCCCACATATGAATGGCAGCTTTTGCAGCAGAATAGGTCGCGCGGTACTGTGTCCCTAATAAGCCTGCAACACTTGAAACAAAAGCAATTCGACCCGACTTTTGCGCTAAAAAAGTCGGTAAAACGGTTTTAGTCAAATAGACTTGAGAAAAATAATCTACTTCCATGATGGCACGTTCAGTTTGCATGGTCGTATCCGTGATCAATGCACGCTGACTCAATCCCGCGTTATTGATTAGCCAGTCAATTCGACCTTTATGCGCAAGGACTTGTTCATAAGCATGGCGAACTTGTTCTTCATTGGTAATATCTGCACACACTGAAAGATGCTGATCTGGATGTAATAATGAAACACGGACTTTTTCCAACTCTTCAAAACGACGTGCGGTCAAAATGACCTGCGCCCCTTGCAAAGCACATTCTTTTGCTAAAGCTTCACCCAAACCTGACGATGCCCCAGTAATCCATACCACTTTTCCGTTCAAATCATCACGTTTTACCATTTTGACATCCTTTTAAATAACTAATTTATTCATTTATATGTATTTTATGCTTTACGTAGTACAGGCTCATTGTTCAAAAACACCATAAAATGATCAAAGTACTGACTCATCGATTGTGCATCATAAATTTTGCCGAGTTTATCGAAGCGTTTATATCCGAGTTGCGTGGTGAGATTGATGACACCGGTTAAAGTTTTATCCACCACCATATTAAATTTCAGCATTTTTTTTGGTTCTCGCACCAAATGCGTCACCCCGGCATCGACCACTTGTGTAAATGCCTTCAATGCGAGTGGGACATATTGATTCTGCCCTTCTTTCATTTGACTGACATAGGCAAGCAAGTCGGTGGCTAAAGAGGCATCGATCGGATAATGCATATAATGCTGACCATCTTCGCTGTAAAAACGTCCATATAAATAATTTACCATCGGTACAAGGCGGTCATTGCTGAAAAAAGACACCGACCACGGCATATATTTACGGGTCGTTTCACGTATTTGCTGAATAATTTTTTCGGATTCATTGTCTCCAGACTTATTCATGCGCGCCATTTGGCCAAAAACTTGATCTAAAATTTCACATGCAATATCCGCTAAATTATCCCCTAAGGCTTTGGACTGACTTTCTGTTTCACCTGCATTGAGTTTTTGATGAATCGTCTCAAAACGTTGATATGTCGTAGGTTGAATCTTTAAAGAAATAGAATAAGTCATTTGATATTGCTCCTTTTATCTTAGTTTTGGGATCAATGGGTACTTCTTATCTTAGGTCCTATCATACGGACTCTTTTATTTACTGCCAAATCCTAAAAGTTAACATTCGCCCAACATCCCTAATTCACCATTTTTTTTGCTACAATAGATCTAATTTTTTATCCACTTTTGATCTGTTTAGACTATGACTGATTCAGCGCAAAATATTGCTACGACCTACGATCCGACCGAGATCGAAAAAAAATGGTACAAGACTTGGGAAGAGAGAGGCTACTTCAAGCCATCTCAAAAAGGTGATTCATTCTGTATTATGATTCCGCCACCAAACGTCACTGGTAGCTTGCACATGGGTCATGGTTTCAACAATGCCATTATGGATGCGTTGACTCGTTATAACCGCATGTCTGGCAAAAATACCCTTTGGCAGCCGGGTACCGACCATGCAGGTATCGCAACGCAAATGGTTGTTGAACGTCAATTGGGTGCTGAAGGCATCAGCCGTCACGACCTTGGCCGTGAAAAGTTCATCGAAAAAGTGTGGGAATGGAAAGAACAATCTGGCGGTAACATTACCCGTCAAATTCGTCGTCTAGGCTCATCTGTAGACTGGTCACGTGAACGCTTCACCATGGACGAGGGTCTTTCTAACGCGGTTAAAGAAGTATTTGTTAAGTTACATGAAGAAGGCTTGATTTACCGTGGTAAACGCCTCGTAAACTGGGACCCTAAACTACAAACTGCCCTTTCTGACCTAGAAGTTGAGTCTGATAAAGAAGAAGCAGGTTCACTGTGGCACTTCAAATATTTCTTTGAAGATAAGTCACTTCGTACTCACGACGGTAAAGATCACATCGTAGTTGCAACCACTCGTCCTGAAACATTGCTTGGCGATACAGCTGTTGCGGTTGCGCTTGATGATGAGCGTTATGCAGCGCTTGTAGGCAAAAACATCATCCTACCTATTACAGGCCGTGCTGTTCCTATCGTAAAAGACGAATATGTAGACAAAGAATTTGGTACAGGCTGTGTGAAAATCACCCCTGCGCACGACTTCAATGACTATGAAGTGGGCAAACGCTGTGAACTTCCAATCATCAACATCTTCAACAAAAATGCTGAAGTTCTTGCTGAATTTGAATACATCGCAAAAGCGGGCGAGCAAATTTCTAAAACCATTCCTGCACCTGCGGATTACATTGGTTTAGAACGTTTTGAAGCACGTAAAAAATTGGTTGCTCAAGCGGAAGCTGAAGGCTGGTTAGACCAAATTCAACCATATACCTTGAAGCCACCTCGCGGTGACCGTTCAGGTGTGATCGTTGAACCATTACTGACTGACCAATGGTATGTGAAGATCGCTCCGCTTGCTGAACCTGCAATCAAAGCTGTGAAAGATGGCGAGATCAAATTTGTACCTGAGCAATACAGCAACATGTACATGGCTTGGATGAACAACATCCAAGATTGGTGTATTTCGCGTCAATTGTGGTGGGGTCACCGTATCCCTGCTTGGTACGATGCTGAAGGTAACGTATTTGTAGGTCGTGATGAAGCTGAAGTTCGTGCGAAAAACGGCATTGCACCTGAAGTTGAATTGAAACAAGACGAAGACGTGCTTGATACATGGTTCTCTTCTGGTCTTTGGACGTTCTCAACTTTAGGTTGGACTGGTGACGCTGCGAAAGATAAAGAAAACTACTTCTTAAATACTTTCCACCCGACTGATGTACTAGTAACAGGTTTCGACATCATCTTCTTCTGGGTTGCCCGCATGATCATGATGACCATGCACTTCATGAAAAATGAAGACGGCACACCTCAAGTTCCGTTCAAAACGGTGTACGTTCACGGTTTGGTACGTGATGGCGAAGGTCAGAAAATGTCTAAATCTAAGGGCAACGTGCTTGACCCATTAGATTTGATTGACGGTGTTGATCTTGAAACTTTAGTACAAAAACGTACCACAGGTTTGATGAACCCGAAACAAGCAGCGAAGATTGAAAAATCAACACGTAAAGAATTCCCTGAAGGTATTCAATCTTACGGTACAGATGCGGTTCGTTTCACATTCTGTGCGCTTGCAAACACAGGTCGTGACATCAAGTTCGACATGAAACGTGTTGAAGGTTACCGTAACTTCGCGAATAAAATCTGGAACGCTACCCGTTTCGTGATGATGAACTGCGAAGAGCAAGTGATTGGTCAAGACGTACGTCAAGACCTTTGGGAATTGCCTGAACAGTGGATTGTTAGCCGTCTGCAAAAAGCGGAACAAGCGGTGCAAACTGCGTTTGCAACGTACCGCTTAGACTTGGCTGCACAAGCGATTTATGAGTTCATTTGGAATGAATACTGTGACTGGTATGTTGAATTAACTAAACCAGTTCTAAATGACGAAAACGTATCGGTTGAGCGTAAAGCTGAAGTGCGTCGTGTTCTTCTTTCTGTAATGGAAGCGTCTTTACGTTTGGCTCATCCGTTGATGCCTTACCTAACAGAAGAAATCTGGCAAACGCTTGCGCCGAAACTCAACATTTCTGGCGAAACGATTATGTTGGCGCAGTACCCTGTTGCTGAGCAAGCACTCATTAACGACCAAGCTGAAGCTGATATGCAATGGCTGCAAGGTTTGATTGGTGCGGTACGTAACATCCGTGGTGAGATGGGTCTAGGTAATGCTCGTTTGTTGCCTGTTCTTCTGCAAAACACCACTGATGCTGAAAAAGCGCAAATCGCTCGTATTGAACCATTGTTTAAAGCTTTGGCTAAAGTTGAAAGTATTACTTTCCTTTCTGACGGCGAACAACCGCCATTATCTTCTTCATCTGTTGTTGGTCATGTGTCTGTATTCGTTCCAATGAAGGGCTTAATTGACCCTAAAGCGGAATTGGGTCGTCTACAAAAAGACTTAGACAAGGTTCAAAAACAACATGACCAAATTGCCACTAAACTTGGCAATGAAGGTTTTGTGGCGAAAGCGCCTGCTGCTGTGGTTGAAGGCGAGAAAGTGAAACTTGCTGAATTTGCTGATCAGTTAGCGAAGATTAAAGCGAATATGGAGCAAATTGCAGCGCTGTAATGCTGTGGTTTGATTCAAAAAAATCCCCTCTTAGCGAGGGGATTTTTTATTTCAAAGATTTATAATTTTTATATTATTGTCTTCTAAAACTTTTTCTATTTCTTCACGAGAATATTTTTGCTCTAAGTAATCGATATGCTCACTTATCAAACCACCCCACTTTTCACCAGATTTTTTATAAACATTATCAAAATATTTTTTTAGATCTATAAACATCATTAAAAATCTGACAAATCCGATAACAGTCGTTCTTTCCCTAAATTGATATGTAGATGTATAGTTTTCTATCAATTGATCTAAATCATTAAGACTATTTATACCAAATTGATTTAGCTCCTTAACAGCTAAATTAATATAATTACTATTTATTAATTCATGTTCTATATCCACATATTTATCATAATTATCAGCTAATAATGTCTTTAAACCAATACTAGTGACTTCAAACTCCAGATTATCTTTCTTTATACTATCATTAAGCTTTTTCGCATATTCTTCTATTTCGACAGTTAATCTATTAAATTCAAGATCAGCAGATTCTAGCAATCCTGAAAGTAATTTAAATCGCCGATTTAAATGTGAAGGTAATTTACCACCTAACTTATATCCTCTATCATGTTCGATTTCAGCCCATGCGTGTTCTAATGCTGTTCTAACCTGTATTTCGAAACACAACCCTTTATAAGCTGAAAATTCAGGTAATTTTTCTCGATTTCTTCCTACATCACATACAAAATGAACTGAACGATAACCTACTTTTTCCTCTCCTAAATTTTCAGATTTATTCACACTATCTGCTTTATGGACGTGAAACATTGACTCAATAAGAGTACAGACTTTTTGTACATCTGATTCAATTAATGTAATAACACGGACACCAGCCAAATCAGTCATAGATGCAGGGCTGTAATCTTTTTCTGTCAGTTTGTCCTGAATTTTCTTTAAAAAGCTTTTCTTTGTTTTTGAACGATAAGGTACATCCACAAAACTAATATTTTGTGAAATTAAAGAATTTTTTAAAGTCACAGCAATAATTTCTGCTAAACCTTTATAGGGATCAATATTATTATCATACCAATGACCATGATCTTCTTTAGTCTTTATATCAACTTTAGTATTCACCCCAACTCCTTAATTTATTTAAATTATCTTATTATCCATTACTATAATCCAAATATTCTTTTTATTGAATTCAATTCTTTACCCTCACCCCAACCCTCTCCCATAGGGAGAGGGAGCTGTCATTTGATCTTATGCTTGCGTGAGTTTAGTAATGAATATTCCCTCTCCTCTTAGGAGAGGGTTAGGGAGAGGTATTTTTTAATTCAGTACAACTCTGCCACAAATCTTCCAACACCATATCCGTCCCAACCAACACATCATTATTCCAATACCGCACCACCTTTAAACCTAAAGCCTCTAAAAATTTCGTCCGCTCAGCATCATATTCAATAGCATCATCAATTCCATGCTGACTACCATCTAATTCAATGACCAAACCAATTTCATGACAGTAAAAATCCACAATATACGGTTCAATCACATGCTGACGACGGAATTTAAGGTTCATAAAACGCTTGGCACGAAGTATTTGCCACATCATATTTTCAGCATCGGTGGCGGTGTGGCGCATGGATTTGGCGAATATTAAAAGTTGGGGGTCGAGTTTATTGTTCATTGCATTTTGCTTTTTATTATTTTATTTAGATTATCAAATTTTATTACCTCTCCCTAGCCCTCTCCTACAAGGAGAGGGAATATTCATTATTAAGCCAATTGACGGTATTTAATTAGATGCAGCTCCCTCTCCTGAGCGAGTTTTAAAGCACTGCTTTAAAACGAAGCGCAAGTGAGGGTTAGGGAAACGTGCTTTTAATGAAAAAAGTATCAAAGCATCCCATTCTCCAACAACACTTCCAACCCTTTCACCTTTTCCATATATTTCAGTCGTTCTTTTTCCCACCTCACTTGTTCTTTCAGCACTGAGACATCGCCATCAATCACCTTATACACATCTTTGACCTGCATATTTTTCGGCTTCGGCTTTTCACTCCAGTGAAAACTATCTGTAATGTCATCAATTTGACTTACAAGGCGCTGGCTTTGCGCCTCTAAAGCCATTTTATAAAACTTTAAATGTTCATCCGTTAAGGCTTTAGGGCTTTTGCCTTTATTGGTTTCAAGCTGTAATTGCAGCTTTAATAAATAAAACAAATCCTGTGCTTCATGAGCTTGGTTCACCACTTGCAGCAATTCAGTTTTTTCCGTTTTTTTAGTTTCATCAGGTTCACGGTCAGGGTGAATCATGGCAGTGATTTTTAAATACACGGTTTTCAGTGATTGGTTCACTAACTTTTCAGCTTGTTCACGCTTTTGCGCTAAGCGTTTCCGCTGATGCTCTTCTTTCTCACGTTGATATTGTTCGCTGTCCCACTCTTCATAAGACTCGTATTCTTCTTCTGTTTCTTGTTCTATATCAACATGACCTTCTACTTTGCTCTGTTCTGCTTGTGCTGACTTGGCTTTTTTATTTGGCTTTAGGTTATGTGCATGATGCTGCTGATAAAAAGCATCCACCTCTGCAACCTTTTCCAGTTCAGCAGTATTTAAGTAGTTGGATTTTTTCAGCTGCTTTGCCAGTTTCGCAAGCTTTGCATCCAGCTGAGCTAAATCTGCTTTGGCAAAGTCTTCTTGCTGTAGATGCTGCCAAAGCTGAGTTAGTTGACGGTAGTACACCGCATGCAAATCACGATAGATCGGTACTAGTTTTAACTGAATATAACTCTGAATCTCACTTTTGGCATTTTGCCAAAGCGCTAAATCCAGCTTTTGCTGTTCGATTTGCTCAATCAGTTTATTCAGCTTTTTATGCTGTGGGGATAAAGCTTCAGCACTCGGGAGTAGACTGACTTTTAACTCAAAAGACATAAGCAAATTTAACGCAAAAAGAAAATTATAGCCGATCTAAGCACGAAACTTATGAGCACCTTGTATGAATCAACAATGGATTTTTATCCATTAACGCTCAAACCGTTGTAAATATTGACTCAGCTCTTCCCGAACCACCACCTCATGCCCTGCATGACTTCGACTTTGTTCCAAGAGATGTTCTGAGTCGATCACCACCACGCGATGACCATCTGCAATCAAGCGATCTACACCGTCAAAGAGCATTCGGACACCAACATCGTGTATCAAAGAAATATTGGTCAGATCTAAAACGATATGGTTATTCGCAACAGGTTCATCCTCTAAGATCCGCAGCAACATTTCCGACTCAGTAAATTGCAAAACGCCGCGCAGTTCATACACCACCACCGAATGATCAATACCGCAGGTATAGCGACTTTGGACGATCGTTTGCGCTGAAGGTGTTCCCTCCATGACATGCAGTCCCATGTCCTTCGACAGTCGTTCAAATATTTCGACGCCTCGAACACTATTCCCATGTGTATCGAGTTTCGGACTAAAGACTGCCAGCCCAACCTGCCCTGGCAAAGCCCCCATGATGCCACCGGCCACACCACTTTTTGCAGGAATACCGACCGTTGTCAGCCAATCACCCGCTGCATCATACATGCCGCAAGTCATCATCACACTCAACACTTGGCGCACCACCGAACGTGACAGCAACCGTTTACCTGCGGCTGCTTGCACACCACCATTGGCAAGCACACTGGCCATTTTTGCCAAATCTTTAACCGTCACTAATATTGCACACTGACGAATGTAACCATTCACCACATCTTCAGGGTCTTCTTCAAGTACACCGACTGTGCGCAGCATGTAACCAATCGACAAATTTCGAAAAGCCGTCTTCACTTCAGACTGGTAAACCGCTTCATCAAAACTCAGCTCACGCCCTGCCAGTTCACTTAAAAATTCACGGAGTTTTTCAGCTCGAGTGCTGTGTTCGTCATGCGGTAAAAGTGCATGTGTGGTGATTGCTCCCGAATTGATCATCGGGTTTTTCGGGGTATTGCTTTGTGGATCGAGTGCAATTTGATTAAACGCCTCTCCCGATGGCTCGACACCGACCTTTTGTAAAACGCTATCCAAGCCAAGATGACGAATCGCTAAGGCATAAGCAAAAGGTTTAGACATCGACTGAATGGTGAACTCGACTTCGTCATCACCCGTGGAATAAATCGTGCCATCTACGGTAGACAGTGCCAAAGCCAGTCTATTCGGATTGGCGTTAGCTAACTCAGGAATATAATCTGCCAAAGCTCCGTGCTGATTGGCATCGCATGCATTGAGGACATGCTGTAAATAATCTGGAACAGGCGTTTTCATAAGGTCTATTTTTTGTTGTGTGCTTTTTTATTTATAACAAATTGAGCTGCATCTGTATAAGTCCTTATGGTGAAGACGCATTCTGAGCTAAAACTTGTATGTGCTGTAGGTTTAAATGGTGCATCATTTCTCGAATAAAAACGAAATAACTGAGTTGAATGATTGCCTGCTCACCAAATAGATTTTGATAATATTCGGTATGTTCAATCATTTCATTAAAGCCATGTTCTAAGCTTTGTCGGTCAATGCAGGACGCATGTTCAAAAAAGGTCTGCGCCAATATATGTAGCATCGTGTCATTCGACTGAGCATAGCGCTGCGTCTGATAATCAAGCTGTAATCGTTCTAAAATTTCTTCAATTTCATAGATCAAATATTCAATCGCTAAAGCATCGAAGCGCTGATGTCGGACACATTTTTGCACCAAAGCCGCTAAGCCATGATCAAAATGAATATTCTGTTGCTCGGTCTGAAAGTCGAGCTGCGCTAATCCGAGCTGAAATTGTAATTGCTGCATAACTATCGTTTAAATTATTTAATCTTCTGCAAAGTTTAACTCACGAAAGCTACGCACTTGGTTACGACCTTGTTGCTTTGCAATGTACAGCGCTTGATCGGCCATACGCGTGACCACAGCAGACGATGTCCCCTCAATCGCCGTTGCCACACCGAAACTTGCATTAATCTTCAACATTTGATGGTTGGCTATCATAGTTTCAGCTTCAGAAATGGCCAATCGACAGCGTTCAGCGACCTCTATCGCCTGCTCTAAACTCTGATTTTTTAAAATTAAAATAAATTCTTCACCGCCATAACGCCCAACCACATCTTGCACACGGGTATTGTCATTTAAAATTTGAGCAACACGTTGTAAAACGGCATCTCCTGCATCATGTCCATATTGGTCATTGATCAGTTTAAAATGGTCGAGATCAAGCAAAACCACTGCAAATTCAGGCCGTGTCTGTTTGCTGAGTTTATCAAGTTCATGACTAACATAACGTCGGTTAAACACATTGGTCAGCCCATCGACACGGCTGAGGACTTCCATCTTTTGTTCACGGTGTCGCCACTGTAAAAGCAAAATCTGAAAAAATACTGCACTGACGATCAATATAGGTAAATACAACTCCGCCATACTCATGAGCCAAAAGGCATTGTCGTAAAACTCACTCTGTTTTAAAGCTGGGCTGAAAATCGGTGCATATTCTAGATGGTCAATCGAAGTTTGATAGCAAATATAGCCAATAAACAGTGTGATCGGAAATGTGATACTGAGCATAATTGCAGGACGATAAAAAACTAAACCGACCATCAGTAGATTGACCGTCCCCGCCATGGTGGCAGGACTATAGATCCCGATCATATAGCCACCATAGATCATGCCGATCCCAAACAGGACGGGCGCAAAATAGCTAAAAAACAGTCTGAAATTTAAATATTTTTTGAAATAAATACTGAGTACTGCCAATACGCCATAACTGAGTAGGACTATACAAGCGACGATGATCCTGAACTTGAGTTCACTCGGATTAAACCAAATCCGATTGGTCGAATAATAAAAATTCATGATGCACCACTTCAACACGCTAACTTGACTCAGCATGCCAAAGATGAGAAGTAAACACCCTTTATCGTAGTCAGACCAATTGATGATAAGATAGTCTGACTCAAACAAAAGATGCTTCAATTTACGCCATTGTACGCCCCATTTCGTACAGACAGCATTGCCCCAATTTTTCCCCATTAATCTTCTTTTTTATTTTATTATTTCGCTAGTTATACAAGGTTTTAACTTCAAAAAGAAAGCCTATTTTCACAGTTAAAAGTGCAACCTTTGAAGCCTTTAAACTTCACTTACACCACTATTCAATTTACTTTTCCATTATTTCTTTAGCTCAATTGGTCACTTTTATCTTTTTGAAATAGTACAGTTTATTATTCTAAACGCTCGGTGAATAAGATCCCGTTCAGATGATCGACCTCATGTTGTACGATCCGTGCAGGAAAGCCATTCAGGGTTTTCTCTTTGACTTCACCTTGAAGGGTCAAATATCGCACGTGAATTTGCTCGGCTCTCGGGACTTGTCCTCGTGCATTCGGCACACTTAAGCAGCCTTCTTCACCCAAAACCGTGGTCGTAGATCGAGATGTAATCACTGGATTGACCATCACGATCGCCTCCATTTCAGGCGCATCGGGATAGCGTAAATTTGCACGTGAAGCCACGATAATCACCCGCTTTGAAACATAAATTTGCGGCGCGGCAATGCCTACGCCTTGACGCTCAAGCATAGTGGCCTGCAGTGTTTCACTTAGTGCAGTTAACCATGCAGAACCTATTTCAGATGCTTGCACATCTGCGGCAGTGAGCGTCAAAATTGCTTCACCACTCTGTGCAACAGCAGCAACATTACTCATGTTTTTATCCTTTTTAAGTCTAGCGGGCTGAAATCACTTTAAAAAAACAACCATGCAATATGCATTATTATCGGTTCTGAGTATAAAACAACAGCGTGCTATGGCTTTGAATCTTTTGTGGTTTATATAGAGCACAAAGTAAAATAGTAGATCATACTACCCTATGCCATTGATATTTATCATTTATACATCAAGGTACGCCATTATCTATTACCAATCATTCTTTAAGTTAATGCGACTTTATCTATATTATTTTGTTCTTAATTAATAATATTTTCATAACTATAAGTTTTCAATAAGGCAAAAAAGTTTGATTATTCAATAAAAAATTGAATCACTAAAATCGTCAAATGCTATTTGCTGCTGGAAAATATTTGCATGGAAGCTCAGCCACGCCTGACTCGTCAAGATAAACGCACCCTCGGACTGTCATCCCTCGGTGGCGCACTTGAGTTTTATGACTTTGTCATTTATGTGTTTTACGCCAAAATTATTTCGGAACTGTTTTTCCCCACTGGCCTCAGTCCATTTTGGGCGATGTTGAATACCTACGGTATTTTTGCAGCAGGATATTTTTTCCGCCCATTGGGTGGTGTGGTGATGGCGCATTTTGGCGATTTGATTGGTCGTAAGCGTTTATTTAGTTTGTCTATTTTACTCATGGCTCTGCCTACACTGATGATTGGTGTGATGCCGACTTTTGAAAGTATTGGTTATGCAGCACCACTTTTGCTCCTACTGATGCGTGTGATTCAAGGCATCGCGATTGGTGGTGAAATCCCTGCTGCATGGACTTTTGTTTCAGAGCATGTACCTGAGCAAAAAATTGGTATCGCCAATGGCTTACTCACTGCCGGCTTATCTTTGGGTATCTTGTTGGGCGCACTGATGTCTTTGTTTATTTCATTACAATTTACAGAGTCAGAAATCCATGATTGGGCATGGCGGATTCCATTTATTTTAGGCGGGATCTTTGGCTTTGTTGCGCTCTATCTCCGCAGTTATTTAAAAGAAACGCCTGTATTTAAAGCCATGCAAGAAAAGAAACAATTGGCTAAAGAGCTTCCAGTGAAACAAGTACTGCAACAGCACAAAACAGGCGTTGTGATTGGTATGCTGTTTACATGGTTCTTAACTGG
This sequence comes from Acinetobacter sp. YH12086, assembly GCF_013419345.1. Lineage (NCBI taxonomy): Bacteria > Pseudomonadati > Pseudomonadota > Gammaproteobacteria > Moraxellales > Moraxellaceae > Acinetobacter > Acinetobacter sp. YH12086. The sequence continues at coordinate 213,251 of NZ_VPAF01000002.1, read as the reverse complement.
CTGCGTTGTTGTGCTGATTTTAGCGATGCCAAATTTACTCACGGGCGCCTTTGGTTTTGAACGTGCCGATGCCTTTAAAATGCAAAGTGCCGCTATTGTGATGCAAATGGTCGGTTGTATCTTGGCAGGTCTTTTGGCAGATCGCTTCGGTGCGGGTAAAGTGATGCTATTCGGTTCCCTCCTTGTTGCGATAATTGCGGGAGTGTTCTATAACAGCTTGGGCCATGTGGCAGCATCGACCGTGTTTGCGCTCTATATGCTGCTCGGTTTGGCATCAGGCACGGTTGGTATGGTGTCTTATAGTATGGTGAAAATGTTCCCTGCACAGATTCGTTTCTCGGGCATTTCATTTTCATACAATTTGGCTTATGCCATCGCGGGTGGTATCACCTTGCCATTGGTTCAATGGTTGAGTTTATACAGCAACATTGGCGCCATGTATTATATATGGAGCGTCTGTTTGGTGACCTTCTTTACTGCGATGCTCTATCGTCAACGTTTTGAAAAAACTTCGCACTAAAAATAAAAAAGCGGTCAATGACCGCTTTTTTTAACTTGCTTTCAAATCAATTCAGGCTTTTAAATTTTTACGCAATTCATCTTCTACAATTTCAATCTCAAGCTGACTAAAACGACGAATTTCACCTTCTGCATGTTTTTCAAGTAATCCACCAAGCAGTGGAACTTTGACTTTCACCGTCCAGTCCAAATTGAAACTCACTTGTGTTGCATCACCACTGACACTTCGTTTACAACTGGCTTCGAGCGGTAGGTTCGGATCTAGTTTGACGTCAGAGGTTAATGCCGCCAAATTACTAATATCCGTACGTTTCAGACGAAACGCATCTTTTAAAAACTTCTTGGCAATATCTGGAATATTTACATCCAAGTTATAGGCACGTTTTAAGGTATACATATCACCTGTTTTTTTTGATTCTAAAATTTCTAGATTTTCACCCGGTATGCGTTTGCACACCGCTTCATGCAAGCTGATATCTGCGGCTAGTCGTTTAAAATCTTCAAGTGAAACGCCATGAATTGTGGCATTGACGGTAAATTGATGTGCCATTCTCGTAATCCTTCAGGTCAATATTGGTTTTATTGTTTTATTTCGCCCAGTCTACAGTTGCTAAAACTGTGCTTTGAATTAAATCGAAAAGCGCTGTGGCTGTCATTGACCTGAAACCAAGCTAGAAAAACAGAATTGCCATACTGCAACTCAGAGGGACTCTGCCTTAAAGGCTTTTTTGAAATATTTGCCCATGCTGATTTTTCAACTCGAGCTGAAATTCCCAGCCCGCATCAATTTTTAAATACATCCCTGCATAGGACAACTTTGCGTACCAATGACCAAACTCGAGGCTAAAAATATCAAAGCTGGCTTGTTCAGGAAGCTGTTGCATTGGTTTTGCATGTATTAAAGCGCTAGGTTCAAAAGACTTGAAGTGCGAGCCATAATGATGAAACAGTTCAAAACATAGCTGATTAAAAATTTCAAATGTTGAATCTTTGGGATCAAGTTGCGTCATTGCTTTAATAGCTTCCCATATCTTTTCATTTCTTCTTGCGCTTATTTTTATATTTCTATAACAAATCTTTGTGGTACTGCTTTTATAAATCTCAGTTTAATTTAAGTTGTTAATTTAACAGCATGCTATGCACTACACCATCCCGATCACGGTGTACCAATTTGATCGGTTGTGAATAATCGATCAAGATGCTTTGGTGTTTATAACTGATTTGGATGCCGTATTCATCTGCACCATCATCCAAACCGCTGATGCTACATTGCGTCCCTTGTGGAAATGCCTTGAGCCATTCAGCGTTATACACATCTGCTATTTGCTCAAACTGAAAAAAGCTCGCCTTTTGCTGCAGTAGAACCGTAGCTTGTCGGTCAAAACGCAGTTGCTGCTCAAGTTGAAAGTCGATAATCATGACTCTGCATGCTCTTTACTTATTCATCGGGATCGGATCATCGGCTATTAAAATCAAGCTTCGCAGACACCCAATTTTGCTTATAAATTCACAGAGGATTTTATGACATGTCTTAGACTCAAATGAACACAGCCACATTTCTTAAGGCATAAAAAAGGCACTTCTCATCGGGGTGAAGCCCGATTATGAAATGCCCTTTATGGTTACAAAGTAAATATATTTTTATAAATTGTCAAATTGGGAATGAAAAAAACATCTGTGGGCTAAATGGATAAAGCTTTCATCGCCTGTTGCTGCTGTTTATTTTTGACTTGTGTCCATTGCCACCAACCAAATGCCGCCAAGCCCACAAAACCTGCATACAACGCCGCAGTGAGATACAGGTCTTTGTATATAAACATACCCACATAGATAATATCGACAAATACCCAAAGCACCCAAGTGGCAATATGTTTCCGGCTGGTCCAATATGTTGCGAGTAAGCTAAACGCGGCCAATTGTGCATCCAAAATTGGCACGGCTGCATCGGTAAAATAGTGCAGGCTTAAACCAAAAATCAAACCGCCCACAGCTGCTAAGAGCATTTGAAAGATCACGAGTTTGGTCGCAATCGGTTCAATACGAATGTCGTGGTCTTGTTGTTTGCCCTTCAACCAATGATAAAAACCGTAGAAGTTCACCACTACAAAGAAAAACTGCAAAATGGTTTCGCCATAAAGTTTGTAGGTATAAAACAAGTAGGCATACAGCAAAAAAGCTGCAAAGTTAAACCACCAACACCACATATTTCGCTTTATGGTTAAAGTCACCCCGATTAAGCTAATAATGACTGCAAATATTTCTAAGTTCGACATGGTTGATTGGGCCTTAAAAAAGCTGCAGCTATTATGGAAAAATTCAGCCTAAAGGCAAGCTATATCCTGCACTATTTCATATCAACTCTGTAAATTTTAAATCAAACCACTCATCCACCAGACGATGATTTTGATGTTTTGAACGCATCAGTTTTGACAGTTTTCTAACAATCGTTTAAAAACTTAGCTATGCCTAAAAAACAATCAGAAGGAATCATTAAAATGTCAGAACAACAAGGTCGTGTAAGTCGAGAAATCCGTGGTCATCTTTATTTGATCGGTTTGGACCGTGCAGATAAACGAAATGCGTTTGACAGTCATTTAATTCATGACCTTTCATTGGCGCTCACTGAATATGAAGATGATCCAAATTTACGTTGTGCGGTGATTTTTGCTCATGGTGATCATTTTACTGCAGGTCTAGATCTGGTCGAACTACAACCCAAACTCGGCAGTGGACTGTTTAATTTTCCTGATCAGCAAATTAATCCGTGGGGCACCAACTCACGACAACGGAAAAAACCAGTTGTGGTCGCGGTACAAGGGTTCTGTTTTACAGCGGGTATTGAACTCATGCTGAATGCCGATGTCGTGATCGCACAGCGTCAGACAGAGTTCGCTCAAATGGAAGTGCAACGTGGCATTCTTCCTTTTGGTGGTGCAACAGTTCGCTTTGTGCAAGCAGCAGGTTGGAATAAAGCCATGCGCTATTTACTCACGGGTGAACGTTTCAATGCGCAAATGGCATATGACATGAACTTGGTGACTGAAATCACCGACCAAGCGCCCTTATCTCGTGCAATAGAACTTGCAGAACAAATTGCACAGGCCGCACCACTGGCGGTTCAGGCAACACTCGCAGCAGCACAGCAAGGGGTGCATTTGGGAGCCGATGCTGCATTTGCTCAATTGGATCAGCACTTACAACCACTACTAAAAACACAAGATGTACAAGAAGGTGTGATGGCCATGCTACAACGTCGCGCAGCCAATTTTCAGGGCAAATAACCCTTTATTTAAACTGAGTAAACCCTTTACGTCCTGCCTATCAAGAGAAAAATTATGTCAACGGATTTAGAACCAGCAGCGCAAGAAATACATAGTACACCCGTGAGTTTCCCTGCAACCGATGGTTATACGCTTTCTGGCGTTGAATATCGGCCTAATACTGCCGCTAAGGCCAATATTATTATTTCAAGTGCGACAGGTGTACCTCAACAATTTTACCGTCGTTTTGCCGAGTATGCCGCAGGACTCGGTTATCAAGTACTGACTTTTGATTATCGTGGTATAGGACGTTCTGCACCGTCAAAACTTAAAGGCTTTAAGATGTCCTACCTCGACTGGGGACGTTATGACCTTTCTGGTGCCATAGCTTATATGCAACAACACAGTCAGGAAACTTTTCTAGTGGGACATTCCTATGGCGGCCAAGCACTAGGACTTACCTCAAATCACGATCAGATACGTGCCATGTATTGTTTTGGCACTGGCGCAGGTTGGCATGGCTATATGCCCTTTAAAGAAAAAATGAAGGTTCATGTAATGTGGAATATCGTTTTTCCGCCGATGGTTGCCATCAAAGGGTATTTGCCTTGGAGCAAACTCAATATGGGCGCTGACCTTCCTGTCGATGTCTATAAACAATGGCGCCGTTGGTGTAAAAACCCAACCTATTTCTTTGCCGACCCTGAGCTGAGTGAGTTATCTCAACAATATGCTGCAGTTCAAACGCCGATTTATGCGGTCGCTGCGCTCGATGATGACTGGGCATTACCCAATTCACGACATGCTTTTATGCAGCATTATGCGCAAGCATCAATGCACTATATCAATATTGAAGCGCAAGATTATGGTCTAAAACAGATTGGTCATATGGGATATTTCCGCAAAGGTGCTGAACTCTTATGGCAGGAAGTGATTGGAAGGTTTAACGAGCTATTAGTCGCCTAGACCAATTTACTTCATACATAGCACATTGATTTATTCGGATAGAGAGATACATGCGTCCACGGAAAAACACCTCTGAACATCTATTACTACAGTCAGCACACGCCTTTAAACGCTATGGTTATATGGGCTGTAGCATGGGGAAATTGGCTGAAGCCTGTGGACTCTCAAAAGCTGCGTTTTATTATGACTATCCGAATAAAGACGCTTTGCTGATGGAAATTTTAAACCTGACGCATATAAAGTTACAGCACAGTATTTTTCAGCAATTACAGCAAACTACTACCTCACCTCAACAGGCTTTCTCGCACATCCATCAACTCGCCATCCAGTTTTTTAGCCAAGGTGGATTAGGTTGTTTAGTCGGGATTTTAAGTATGGAACGGCAACATTTGCCTACCGAGATTTTTGCAAAATTACAGTCCATCTTTCAGGAGTGGCAACTCGCCTTTGAAGTGTTTTTTCAGCGATGCATGAGCATCGAACATGCCGCTCAACTTGCCAAAGTCAGCTTGGCGGATTATGAAGGCGCGATTTTAATGGCCCGAATAACCGATGATTTGAGTTATCTCGATTTAGTCCGAGAACGCATTTTGCTTCAACTTGCGGAGTCTTGATAGCGATATTCAATTTTATGTTCTTCGCCAAAACGGTCGACATGTGTATAAAACTCACCGTATCGGCCTAAATAATACTCGAGCGATTGATTGTAAAAACTCCAATAAATCGACCATTCATTCAGATCTAATTGGCGAATTTGAGTTTTACAATTGACTGGCATGCGACGTAAAAAAACTTCTTGTAACTGTTCGGCTGCCTGTAGCGAATCTAATTTGTATTGTTGTTGAAAGAAAATTTCCGCAATATCATCAAAAAGTTGCTGTTCATATTCATCTACTTCAATGACTTGATCGACGTCACGAATAGCATCATCATTCGATGCTAAAGAGATACTTTTCGATTTTTTTGGTGCTTGGTAACGCGTATATTTTTGACGATATTTTTCTGTTTTTATTATTTTTTTGACCACGATTCCTGCTGCAGACAACGCAATCAGAATACACATCACAATGAGAAAAATAACCATAATAACAACCTACTGCCGATGACGCGCATGCACATCTTGAATCATCGAATATTTTTATGGACTAATATAACGCACAATAACGTTTAAAATTCATACAAAATTATTTTAAAGCTGAAATCTTGCCAATTTTCTTTGCTAATTTATTTCAAACTATTACACCTGCTGAAATCATTGAGTATGTATACATTTCTAAAAAATCTATTATTACTTTAAAAACAGGATAGTTAGATGCATTTATGTGGTTATTTATCCGTATTTAACGATTAATTTATAAATATACATTTGTAAATTTTGCAACAATTTTGAAATAAAAACCCAACCCAACGGCGCAATGGCTGCAAAAAAACATAAAACGCAACAAGAAGCCTCTTTAAGCACAGGGCGATATCTTCTGAAATGACAGGCTGTTGGAGTTTTTTATAAAAAGAAAAAATTATGATACGCGAAGCACAAATTCAGGATATACCCGAAATTATTCACGTGATTCACAACAGCATTCGTTCATGTATCCAGGACCATCAACGTAATGAAAGTGTGATTCAAACTTGGCTTGAGGAGGCAAATCAATCAAATATTCTAATGTGGATGCTTTACAACGACAGTTGGGTCTACGTCAGTGACAATCGAGTGGTCGGCTTTATTTTAGTCAGTGATCAGGGACAAATTTTACTGAACTATATTTGCCCTGAACGTCAGTACCAAGGCATTGGTAAGGCGTTATTGTTAAACATGATGCACTGCGTCAGGAAAAAGAATATTACCGAGATCAGTCTAGAAAGTACTCATACGGCACTCGCCTTTTACCAAAAATATGGTTTTGTCGCACATCAGGATTTTGAGCCTGCCGATGTTCCGCTCAAATTGGTCAAACAGCTCTGTTAGTAGAGAGGCAAACCTCATAAAAAGATAGATTTTCAAATAGGATGATTATGATAGGTGAATTTAAAAAGAGATCAATCTAAATAAGTATTGGCAAAGGATACTAGCGATAGCACCGCAAAGTTTTCGCCGTTTACAACGGAGTATCAAGGCTTAAGTTGATCGCGTCCTGCCTGTTTAGCCATATATAAATAATGGTCTGCATGCTTCATTAAGGCTTCGATACTGTCGAAGTCATTTTGCTTATCCATCCATGCCATGCCCAAACTCAGTGTGACGTAATTTTTGTCATCCCCCCGATTAACATGTTCAAGTTGTTCATTACGCATGGCTTCGAGTACCAATTGCAATTGTTCTTGGGCAATCGCATACGGAACATCATGCATCAATATGGCAAACTCTTCTCCCCCATAGCGAGCCACATAGGCTGAACTTGGCAGGGTATTTTGCATGGTTTTCACGATCTGCTGTAACACCTCATCGCCTTTGAGATGTCCATAGTGGTCATTATAATTTTTAAAATAATCGACATCTAACATGGCAAAGACCAATGTTCGATGACTATGAAAACGGACTTCTGAATATAAACGTTGAATTTCGGCATTCAAAGCACGACGGTTGAATGCCCCCGTTAAGGCATCAATACGAATTTGTAGCTCTAATTTTTTATTCAGCTCATGGAGCTGTAAGGTGCGCTCTTTGACTTTCTGATCGAGTGAACTGTTTAGCTCAAGCAGACTATTATTTAACTGCTCGGTATGCATCGACTGCTGTGCATAATGATGCGATTGCTGAAACATGATCAACAAGGCATACAAACTGGTTGAAATGAACGATAAATTGACGGAATCAATCAAATTCATCATCAGCAAAAAGTCGTTTAAAAAAGTAATGCATAGGAAAATAACCGCGATTAAATTTAATTTTGAATACGGTTCTTTCTTTTTCAGTGTTACGTAAAAACCATACGCAAAATTACTCAGAACAACGATCACATAGGCAAAGCTGTAGGTTGCCAAAGGCTGAAAAATCTCAGGCGTCGAAACAAAAGTCACTGAAATATTCAAAGACAACAGCAACATCGCGATCTGATAATTTAAGGTAAATAAATAGCGACGACTGAGCAAGTGGATATAACTTAAAAAGAAAATCGATGCCAAATAGGTAAATAAGTATTCTAATCGCGTGCCCCACAACCAATTAATATCGGTAAAAGTTGTATAGGCATAAGGTGCTGAAAATAAATTATGGAGTGCTAAAAAGACAATAAATAAGCCAAACACCAAATTACTTCGGCTATTGCGACCGCGTAACCCTCGGAAGACTGAAAATAGGATTGTAAATAGTCCCACACCCAAGACGGCACCAGACACCATTCCAATACTCATCATCTGTTGTTGGAATTGGCGGTTTACTGTCTTAGCAATACCAATACGCATCGGGTTTTCAAACCCGCCGTGCATACTGTTAAAACTTGAAGCCTGAATGGTTAAGGTGAAATATTCATCTTGTGCCACAAAATAGGCAATTCGTGGTGCATTCTCCGTTTTTTGTTCTGCTTCAGTTCGCCCAACTTCACCCAAACGAACGATCACATCACCATTTAAAAATACCCGATATGCACCGTACTGATTTGGAATCAATACCGCGATACGTCGGCCAATAAATTGTTTGGGAATTTGGAAATGCCCAGTGTATGTCCCAAAACCTTTACTGTCCCCTGTAATATCTTTAAATGAAGCAGGCAGATAGACCGTTTGACCGACTAGAACCGAACTCGGAGACGTTAAAAATTGATTTGGATAAAACAACCATTTGCCTTGTAAGAGGCTACTGGTGTCTTCCGTGAAGTAGATTTGGTTAACTTCGTTTTGATGTTTTAAATAAAACGATTTAGGAGCAGTTTCATACTGTGCTTGAGCAGTCGATACAGTGAGTGCCAATGTAAAAATAATAATGGTAAGAACCCAGAACAATCTGGTGCAAGGCAACTGTAAAGACAACGGCTTTGATTCCTGCGTTTATACTCGAGCAATTATTCTAATCTACGGTAAAAGACAAAAATAACAACTACTATTTTATCAAATTGATCAATAACTTCCATGTCACTGATCTAAAACAGTCGCTGTATTAATCGCGAGTTTTTATATCATACAATTCAATCTCAAAAATAAGATTTGAATTGGCAGGAATTACATTACCCATTTTACGTTCACCATAAGCTAAATGTGATGGCACGATTAACTTACGTTTACCACCGACTTTCATCCCCATGATGCCTTGATCCCAACCTTTAATCACACGGCCAGTACCAATCACTGTTTCAAAATAATTACCACGATCCAGTGATGAATCAAATTTAGTACCGTCTTCTAACCAGCCTGTATAGTGAGTTGTAATCAAAGCGCCTTTAACCGCTTCTTTACCTTCACCTACCACTAAGTCAATAATTTCTAATTCCGTGCTCATGCTCTCAACCTCAAATGCCGCAATCTAAATAAAGCACTATTATAAACAGAATCAGTCTGAACATGATGCCCTTGAATGCGTTAGAACTTAGCGACGCAAAGTTGAGAACACAATGATTTAAATCAGCATGCAAATAAACATTTACTAGTAAAGCTCACATGTCTTGAAACATTTAGGAGTATTCCGTTATCACTAAGATGCATTGGGAAGAAACGAATAAAAAATTTCAAGCGCTCTAAAAGTTTGAACGTCCATTGAATGAAGACGTTTATGCGGTAAGAACAACGCTATTTACAATGATAATAAAGGGGATTCATCCATGAGCATTACATAAATGGGGGGGCTAGAAATTTTCCCGAATTAAATTTTTATTTTGGTTTTAGGTCAACTGAGTTTCAAATCAACTTTTAAATTAACAGAATTGTATTAGCTGAAAAATAGTTATAGCACCAAGGATGCAAGCCTGAACTCACATCCATCGTGATGAATTAAATCACATCAAATGCTTATTGCAATTGTGTCCATTCAATCACCGCTTGAGCTTTATCACCAATTAAAGTCCATTCGCCATCCATTACGTTTAATTGTAAAGACATGGTTCGTTCGCATAACTCTTGAATGGCAGCTGTACTCGCTTCAGATAATTGCCAAATTTCAACATTCTTCAGGGTTTTCAGTTTGCTGTTGCGTTTATACCATTCGTCTACTGAAGAACCATAGGTAATCACAGCAACGTGTGGGCAACGTGCGCTGGCTTTTTTGACTTTATCTTCGTCAGGACAGCCGACTTCAATCCATTTCACCAACTGACCTGTTAAATCTTTTTCCCACAGCGCTGGTTCGTCTGTTTCGAAAAGATCTTTGGTAAATTCTAAGGCTTCATCTGCATAGCGTGCATATGCCAAGACACGCACCATCAAACGTTCAATCGTTTCAGAAGGATGCAAAGCCATCGTCAATTGATAATCACCATATTGGTGTACATCCATATTGGCAATGTTCAAATCTGCTTTATAAATTGTAGCTTTTAGCGCCATGGTAAAGTCCTCAAATTTGGCGCTTAGCATATAAGATTTAGCAAGCTTTTGCTGCGTTGATTTACTTATTTCTCAGCTTTATCGGCATCGATACGGCACTGCATTAAACGATCTTCAAATTCGAGCCATTCACGTTCAGTCTGGTAAATAATTTCGACACGATTATCGATACTTTCCTCGCTCGACTGATAATTAAACTGATCGGGATTAAAGTTAAAGGTTTTCCACCCTTGGTCTGTCTGAAAAATACCTTTGATCCGTAGCCAATCTTGCTGCTCACAGAGTAAATCTAACAACTCAAAAAAATCAAAAGTCCATCGTTTTGGGAGTTTCCAACCTGCGACACTATAGCCCTGAGCGGATTCAACATAATGATAAGGCAACTGTTTAATTTCTGTGGGTACATCGACCAACGTTTGCTTTTGTATGGCCAATAAAGGCTGAATTTTACGCGGACTTCCCACATAGGCGAGATCAATATTTGTCAGTTTTAAATCACCTTTGACGACATTGATCCATTGCTGCTGATACGGTAAATACGTTTGTTTGAGTCGTTCCAAACCAGCTTGATCGGCATCACTCATACAATCGACATGAGACACTACCACGATTTGCGCTACTTTGAGTTGATCGGCATACAGGTTTTGCGAAGTCCAATCTTGATCATGTAAGCGTGAGCCATCGACCACGGTCACCAATGCCCGCATGGCTAAATGCGGATGCCAATGTGGCTCAGTCAATTGCTCCAAAAGTTGTCCAGGATGCCCCAAACCTGTTGGCTCGATAAACAGTCGGTCGGGTTTCACCTCTGACAATAACCGTGATAACGCAATTTGCATCGGCAGTTGGCTGCTACAACATAAACAACCACCCAATAATTCCTTCACCGCAAAACCTTGATCTTGCGACAACATCTGTTGATCGACCCCGATTTGTCCAAACTCGTTCATCAGTACGGCCCAAGTTTCCCCCGCTGGCTTTTGCTTCAATAACTGCTGTAAAACTGTGGTTTTACCCGCACCTAAAAAGCCAGAAATAATATGAACAGGAATCGCACCGTGGGTAGAAACTAATTTCAAAAGTGATTCACTCAAATAAATAGCCAATGATTGATGGCCTTTACCATAATGATTTCAAAAAAATGCTGCAAGCCCAGTCTTCATTTCTCTGTCTTCATTTTCCTAAAGCATAGATCAGTCTCGTATTCCAACGAATTGTATAATCATCTGGCTATTAAGAGCCTGTTTATTCCATTTGCATGAATGCATGACATATCTGGTCACACTTTATTGGTAAAGTTAACTCTTATATTTTAAAAAATGGTCATATCGAAAAGAATCCTTACATTTGGATTTTAGTGAAATTTCTGGATTCTGCTTATTTACGACATCGATGTAATCATCATGTAAACAATGAATGAATCATGAAGTCGATTTGGTCATTTTTTCTTGCAAAGTTAAATGAAGATTCCGATATTTTTTTACATTTAAAACACAGGATGGACGGTTATGTATTCATCCAGTTAACCAGTCTGTTTCACTTTGTTGCTCGCATTGATCACTCGGTTTTCTCCATTTAGCATGAGTTCTCTCCTGATGGACGTGATGATCTTTTCAGGACTTACTAAAATATATAAGGATGCTCAAAATGAAATTAACTCAAATTTTACTTGCTTCTACTCTAGCTGCTGCAGCTGCAACAAGTTTTGCTGCGAGCAAAGATAAACAAGAAGCGCCTGAACAAGAAAAAGTAGTGGTTAGCACTCAAGAACAGCCAGCGACTGAAACAACTGCTGCTGAAGGTACTGCTGCTCAACCTGCTTCAGAAGCAAATGCTGAAGGTTCTGCACCAGCTCAACCTGCTCAGTAATAGACGAATAGCGTACTCCACACGCTAAATTCATTTAGTCTGCTGCTCAACATTTATCCCTCACTAATAAAATGTTGTGCTAAATGAATTAAAGTCGCCGGATCATTGAAAAATGGTTCGGCTTTTTTATACTCAAAGCCACTGATTGATAGATTTTAATGATCGATAAATCATTCAAAATGATTGATGATTTTCATATAAATAAATATATATCATCCACTTAAAATAAAACCCTGCAAAAAACACGACAATTCGATTCATCGTTTCGACTTATGCCTAGCTTGTTGAAAGTCTCTGTTTAGAACTTAATAGTGGCATATGTGAAGTGATTGGATGTTTACGCATGAGCAATAAAGCAAATTACACAACGGAAGTTGCCATTCTGGGCGCAGGTCCTGTCGGCTTAACCATTGCAAACTACTTAAGTAAGCAAGGCGTCAATGTCACTGTGATTGAACAACTGGACAGCCTGATTGACTACCCACGTGCGATTGGTATTGATGATGAATCATTACGTACCATCCAATCATTAGGTTTAGTGGACCAAGTGTTACCGCATACGACACCGAACCACGCGATGCGTTTCTTAACCCCTAAAGGCCGTTGTTTCGCAGACATTCAACCGCTCACTCGTGAATTTGGTTTCTCACGTCGTAATGCCTTTATTCAACCACAAGTCGATAATGTACTGCTACAAGGTTTAAAACAGTACGAAACCACAAATGTTTTATTCTCTCGTCAATTGTCTGATTTTAGCCAAGATGCCAATGGTGTAACGCTCAATATTCAAAATAAAGACGGTGAAGCTGAAATAATTCAAGCGCAGTATTTGATTGCTTGTGATGGTGGTAACTCTGTGGTACGTCGTACCCTCAACATCGGCTTCGATGGTAAAACTGCACCGAACCAATGGATTGTAATCGACATCAATAATGACCCACTTGCAACGCCACACATTTACCTATGCTGTGACCCTGTGCGTCCTTATGTATCTGCTGCACTTCCACACGGTATTCGTCGTTTCGAATTTATGGTGATGCCTGGGGAGACTCAAGAAGAATTAAGCAAACCTGAAAACATTGCAAAACTTTTGTCGAAAGTACTTCCAACGACCGATGGTATTGAAGTGATTCGTCAGCGTGTTTATACCCACAATGCGCGTATTGCAGATAAATTCCGTGTAGACCGTATTTTACTTGCAGGCGATGCTGCGCACATCATGCCAGTTTGGCAAGGTCAAGGGTATAACAGTGGTATGCGTGATGCGTTCAACCTTGCGTGGAAAGTTGCAATGGTTGTACAAGGCAAAGCTGGCCCTGCGCTTTTAGATACGTACCAAGTTGAACGTAAAGATCATGCAAAAGCAATGATTGATCTTTCTGTAATGGCGGGTCATGTCCTTGCGCCACCAAAAAAATGGCAAGGTTTCGTGCGTGATGGTATCGCCTATGCACTCAATTACATCAAACCGATCAAACAATATCTATTGGAAATGCGCTTCAAGCCAATGCCGAAGTACAACGATGGTGCATTGATCAATAACGGTGTTAAAGACTCACCTGTGGGTAAAATGTTCATTCAACCACATGTTCAACTTGAATCTGGTGAGAAAGTCCCACTTGATGAAGTCATCGGTAACGACTTTGCAATCATTGCTTGGGGCGTCGATCCAAAATGGGGTCTGTCAGATGCGACCATGAAAAAATGGCAAAAATTGGGCGTTAAATTTATCCAAGTATTGCCTGCTGTTCAGCTTAGCAATGAAAATCGCACCAAGTACGACAATGTGATTACGATTGGTGATATTGGTACTGATATTCGTGGTTGGTTTGGTAAAACCACTGAATCTGTTACGATTCTTCGCCCAGACCGCTTTGTTGCAGCGATTGCAATTCCACAAACTTTAGACAGCGTGAGCCAACAATTGTTTGCAAAATTGTATGCTTAATAATCTAAATAGATCTGCAAGAATTAAAAATCACCATGCATAAAGCATGGTGATTTTTTTCTATAATCACTATAAACATCAGATGCTATAATCGTTCAATACATAATTATAAGCTTCGCAAAATGCAAAAAAGATTTCAGAAATTATTCATTTATAGTTTGTTAGGTTTTATTTTTATCTGTTCACTCATTTTCGTAAAGATACATCATTTTCATGCCAATAGTTGGTTACCGATTTTCGTTTTTTGCCTCTGTTTTCTTATTTCTTTGAATTGCTATTTATTACGCTTAGAAAAAGATGTGAACAAAAACGAAGAATCTAATTTTTTGTCCTTCCATTTATACATTTCATTTTTTTATTCAGTCATTGCCAGCTTTTTTCTCACCACAGTGATTCTTGCTTTATTTGCATTACAAACTCAATATTTTGGTCAAGATAAAAATATCATTCTAAAAGGCCAAGTCTATTCACCTACATTTACACTAGAAAAGAAGCCCTGCCGAGCTCGCCTTAAATTTCCCGAAAGTGGTTGGTCTACCTTCGCGTATCTCTGTCTAGATACCAAGAAACATAAATTTTCTGGTTATTACAAACTCCATTTGAAAACCAGTTTCGCAGGGGCTGCGGTTCAGCATTATGATTGGATTGAAGATCAATTAACATATCAGCAGCATCGTGCCTTAGATATGGATCCACAACAAAAAAGACTGCTTGAAATATATGCCAAACTTGAAAGAGATTTAGGCCCACCTCTATCTGATGATGAAGCCCATGATTTTTTAAATAGAACCAACAACGATTGAGTCTATTTAATTTAGCGCAATATATGCCATACATTATCTAGGCAATAATTAAAATCGCTTTATCATCTTAGTGATTGATATTTAAAACTCTTTCTTTTTAGTTCTCAAAGAAAGAGTTATATGAATAGACATATAGCAATACCAAGTTCAGCCAACAATCAAATAAGCTTCCAGGTTAAACCGACTGAAACCAATGCACATCTTTTACCGATTCACGTTGCTGAATCTGCTGAATATAAGGTTTAAATTCATCTAAATATGGCAATATTTTGAATGAAATGGCATACACCATCCAATAAGCCAAATATAAATCTGCTGCGCTAATTTTATCCCCCAACAGATATGGCTGAGCCTGTGCAAGCCCTGTTTTAATAAAATCTAAAAGTATTTTTTCATTACCAAAACTCAAACTGCCACGTTTCTCATCCATCAACTCAGTGCTAATGCCGACATTTTTCATGTCCATGTATTCAGTCAGCGGACCATGACAGAAAAACATCCATTTCAAATATTCACCACGTTTGGGATCATCCAAGGCGGGTGCCAAACCTTTGTCACTGAATGTATCAGCTAAATAACTAAAGATGGCTGCGGTCTCACTAATCACGACAATACCATCGACTAAGCAGGGAACTTTGCCCATGGGATTAATCTTGAGATATGCCGCTTGGTGCATCTCTTCATATGGCACTTCAATAATCTCAACTTCTGACTCGATGTCTAATTCTTTCAATAAAGGCAGAATAGTATTACTGCGTGAGCGTGGATTGCTGTAGAGTTTCATTGTTGGGTTCATTGTAGATATCCTTATTTTCATCCTTGTTGTTCTGTCTATTACTATACGCGGCTTTATGTAGAATTATGTTGCGTTCATCCGTGCTTTAAACACTTTCCGATACAATACGCCCGACTAATAATTACGCTAAATTTGAATTGATATTTAAAGCAAAAAGTATTTACTCCGACTTTCTGATAATCAAACAATTGAGCTCTACATCGATGAAAAATAAATATTTAATTGCCATGTTTACGGTAATTTTAATTTCAGGCTGTTCCAAGAAAACCGAAGAAATGGCAACTGAAGCCAGCGCAGATGCACAACCTGCTCAAGTCAGTACACAGCAAGATCAAGCAGCGGAAAGCACTTCCAATGAGCCGTCTACCACGCCTGCAACAACACAAAAACCTGAAACTATTTTAAATGAGCAGGTCAACCCAGCTGAAGCCTCACGTAAAATGGTACGAGAAGCCAATGTCAGTTTTGAGTCGAAAGATGTGGTTAAAACGGCCTTAGAAATTGAAAAACTGACGCTAAGTTTAGGCGGCTTTATTGAACAGAAAAATATCGACTTTGTGGTGCAAGAGAGTCAATCCTACCCGATTGCTGACGGCAAAATTAAAATCTTTGAAAAAGTAAATCCGCAAGCGGAAATGATCATTCGTGTGCCAACTGAAAAAGCTGCACATTTCGTTAATCAACTGTTGCCCCTTATGCATTTTTTGAACCGTCAGCAATATTCGGCAAAACGCTATGAGCTAAAACTACTCGAAGAAATAATGTCACAAACACAGGTCGTGCCCGACCATGTTGCAGCTGCGCAAGTCAATGAAATCTCACGACTGACCCGCTTAGAAGTTGAAGATCGTGTCCGCTATAGCACGATTGTGATTGGCTTTACTCAACCTGCCACTGTCCGTGAACATATCGATATTAACCTTGATGCTGTTGCGCAGTTAAATGGCGATAGTTTCTGGCAAAGAGCGTGGTATGGTATTCAAAAAGGTTGGCAATTTGTGTTGAGCCTACTGGTTATTCTTATTACGATTTGGCCAATCTATATGATTATTATTATCGGTTTGATTGCCTACCGTGTGATGAAACCTTATTTACAAAAGTGGTTTAAATAAATCAGAGTGACAATGACTATGTCTCATTGAGTCTTTGATTAAAAATACGATAAATAAAAAAATCCCGAAGCGCTTAATTCGGGATTTTTTCATTTAAATCTTAGGGCAATATTTAAAGGCTTAGAAAAAGCCCATATAGAACTGCTCTTTTAATACTTTTAAAATCAACTCGATCGCATCATTTTTACGATCTTTTCGATAGCTCGCATACAAACCAATAGTCGGCAAAGGTTCAACGGTACTTTTAACCAATATTTTATCACCGAGCAATGGAATGACATAAGACGGCACCAAACTCCATCCCACGCCCATACCGACCAAATTGACATTTAACAAAATATTGGTCGAATGCTGTACCAAGTTCACATTCAGTTTATTTTGCTTAAAGAAATCTTGAATAATTCGGTATAGCTCAGGTGATGAGTGTTCATCGCTAATAATAAAATCCTGATTATTCATGTTTTTAATGCTGATATGCCGCTGTTCTGCAACAGGCGAATTTTTCGGTACAATCAGCGCCAAAGGCTCAGTAAAAATCTGAACAAATTCTATATCAGGGCTTTCTTCGACATAACGGGTAAAGGCAATATCAATCTCTCCCTTACGCACTGCACTGATCTGATCGACATCCATTAAACTATGAAAATGAATTTTTAACTCAGGAAACTGAGCTCGAATATTTGGCATGATATAAGGAAAGACCTTCATTTCAGCCACAGGAACAAAGCCGATATTCAGTTGTTCTTTACTGAGCTGCGCGATTTGACGTGCATCTATCATGGCTTTTTCAGCATGCTCTAAACTCAAACGCGCTTCTTTTAAAAAGGCCTGACCTTCTGCAGTCAGCTCAACTTTTCGGTTGGTTCGCATCAATAATTGCACCCCAACTTCCTGTTCTAGGTCTTTAATTTGCTGACTTAAAGAAGGTTGCACAGTACACATTCGCTGCGCAGCCTTGGTAAAATTTAGCTCTTCGGCAACCGCAACAAAATATCGTAGATGTCGTAATTCCATTATTCAGCTCCTAAAGCACTGCATTTAAATTGGTTTGCCACGAATAGACGATACATCCACAAAGTGAACAGCACCATCACCGCACAAAATAAATAGGTTGCCTGAAATCCAAAGTATGCAATCAGCACACCCATAATGACCGAACCGACAGCAAGGCCAATATCAAACAAGGCAAAAAAGGTGGATATCGCATGTCCTATTCGGGCTTTTTCTACCGTTTGAATCGCGACCGTTTGCAGGCATGGGAACACTGAACCGTAGCCGATGCCCATAAAAACTGCCGATATCCAAAGCACCCATTGATTCGTGAGAAAACTCACAACCACCAAACCAATGGCAAAGCAAATAAAGGATGGATAGATGACTGCACTCGGGCCTTTACGATCATAGACTTTGCCAACCCAAGGACGGACGAGCAACATCGACACAGCAAAGACAATAAAAAAGATACTGGTATAAGCGAGTAAATGCTTCAACTCTGCATAAGCGGTGATAAAACTCATCACACTCGAATATGCAAATGCGGTCAGCAATGCCACAAAACTGATGGCAAGTACCCGTGTTTCTATCACATCACGCCATTGGATGGCTGCGGATTGGCTCGCTTGATCACTTGATTTATGCTGTACGTGTTCTTGTATTTGAACTAACCACGTAAAAATATAGCCCACTGCAACCAATAAGGCTAATACTGCAAATAAGGTACTAAAACTGCTGAATTGAATCATACTCAGCGCTAAAAATGGCCCGATCACCACGCCTAAGTTGGTCGACATGACAAAGTAACCCATGCCTTCGCCCTTTCGATGATCTGGGATGTAATCATTTACGATGGGAACATTGACCGTGGTTAATATACTGAACCAAAAACCATGTAAAAAACGAATGACCAACAACGACCACATGCTGTCAATCCACAAATAACTCAGCGCAAAAACGACAAAGATAAAGCCTGAAATACGCACAGAATTGGCTTTACCAAAACGCTCAATGATCATGCCGGAAAAGGGACGAATCGCAATGGATGACACCAAAAACAGCGTTAAAGCCATACCCGCTTGCTGAATCGAACCACCCAATTCTTTCATAATATAAATGGGCAATATTGTCAGCAGCGCAAAGTAATAGCTAAATAAAAACAAGTTATTACACAGACAAAAAACGAAAGACTTGTTCCATAGCGATGCCTGATGTTGAGTAGTCATGAGGTCATTGTCTCGCTGCTACGCGTGGCTTGGGACTGCGTAAAAATCGGGTTTAGCGCCAACTGCACCAGTCGCTTGATATAGTCTTCATCTGGCTGGGTATTAAAGAAAATGATCTGATAATGAATCGGGCCATACAACATATCCAACATGAGTTCGAAAGGATAAACCGCCCGAATTTCGCCTCGTTGAATGGCCAATTGGATCAGCTCACGTGTGGCTTCTCGTCTAGGTAATAAATACTGTTTAAAAAACTCACCCGCTGCTTCACGATGCTCCGCCAATACAACCAGCAATGCTCGACCCACGTGCTGATTTAAAGCCCGTGATAGTTTGAGCAATTGTTGATTTAGATTGAACTCTAAACTTTGTGATAAATCGAGTTCAAACACTGACGCGGTGTGCGCTTTAAAAGCATCGAAAACCAGATCGGACTTATGCTTCCACCAACGGTAAATCGTCGATTTTCCCACGCCTGCACGAGCTGCAATATCTTCAATGGTCATGCTTCGATAATCACTTTCCGCTAAAGCATCAGTGACCGCTTGTAAGATACATTGCTTACGCCGAGAAGTTTTTTCAGTTTCACTCATAATTTAAAAACGAAACGCTACGTATCGTTTTATATTAAACAGTATTGGACTGAATGACTATCTTTAACTGAGCTTTAAAGAATAAACTTTAGTCGCACACTCGGAATTCAAATCCCAACTGCACTCTCCAGACGAATTTCAGAATACAAAAAAGATCGCCTAAGCGATCTTTTCAAATATTCAGCCACCAAAGTGATTAGCTTTGTGTCGACTTTTTATAAATACTGCAAGAAGGATGATGATTTTCCTGTAAACGTGCCACTTTACGTTGTTCCGCAGCTTCGAAACGACAACGTTTCCAGTCATTATCTAGATTCAATGCTGGAATTTGTTTCGGCTTACCTTGATCATCAACAGCGACCATTGTGAAATAGCAACTATTGGTATGACGTACTGTACGTTTTTGAATGTTCTGCGCTTCAACACGAATACCAATTTCCATAGAAGTACGACCAACATGGTTCACACTTGCAAGGAAAGTCACTAATTCACCCACGTGAATTGGTTCTTTAAAATTCACTTTATCAACTGATAGTGTCACCACGTAGCTACCAGAATAGCGACTTGCACAAGCATACGCGACTTGGTCTAACAATTTTAGAATCGTTCCACCATGCACATTACCCGAAAAATTCGCCATGTCAGGAGTCATTAAAACTGACATCGATAATTCTGACTGGTCGTCTAGTGCATTCGCAATTTGATCTAATGGGGACATCTTGTTTCTCTAGACTCGTGATATAACAATGATTAATGTGATTATTATATAGATTTTAATCCAAATTAAATGTTCAAATCGGCAAAAAAACCATCATTATTATTTATGGTGATCATACCATCATTCAGTAAAATATATATTGATAACGATATACACCCGATAAACAAGTAGTTATCGCGCTATCTATCAGTTTTTTTTAATCCAAGCTATGCTGTGTTTTATATTTAAAACATATTCATTAAAACGCGTTGTTCCATCGATTCAACATAGCACGGCATTAAACTTAATCTTCTAAGACTTTTAACATCTCGAAAGATACGTTGTCATAGCTGGTTTTTTGTCCACCATCATTGGTACTTTCTAGCGTGTAAGAATTATCTACATGTACATGAGTGACAATAAATACGTTATCTTCCATCATCGCAAGCTTTACTTTTTGTCCTACATCAAGCGTTTTCATCTACAGCCACCTTTAAAATATTTATTGGTTTTAAGTATTAATAACCTGATGATATTCTAAACACTTCAACAGTATTGGTAAACGTAAGCACATGAATAAAAACGCTAATATAGATATATACTCTTAAAAGCTACGTAAAACAAATTAATATAAATTTCTTAATTATTTTCAAACAATTAACTGTATATTTTCTTAGTATTACGAGTTTTATATTTGACAAATCTTTTGATTAAGACCTAAAACCAATCAGCATCCAATATATTAATGATTACTAGATACTATTAAGCATGGGAAAAGCTGAGAGCAAAAATTAAAATGCTTTGCTGAAAAAAATTGCACCCTATTACATGAACAGGATGCATGTTAATTTGCGAATCGTACCAGCCTAGTCTTTGGCTGCTAAATAAGGAATATGATGTCCCTTACTATACTGATGTTCAGCATAAACGCGAGAAATCTCTCCAAGTTTTTCTAAAGTTGCCTCTTCACCTGCAAGCATCGTCGCTTCACGACCTTTTACATCAAATATATGTGCTTTTTCACGTAAATCAGGTTGAATCACAATGTCTGCTCGCTTGAGCTCTTCTTGAGCTAAACGATTTTGCATAATGTTGATATTTTGGTTAAACAAGCCCCATACATTCGACGTTTCGGTATGAATCGGTCGTGCCAAAATATCCACCGCAATAATAATATCTGCCCCTAAATCGCGTGCAACGTCCACAGGAACAGGACTGACCAAGCCACCATCAACATATTCTTTGTCTTCAATAATCGTTGGAATAAACATACTCGGAATTGACACCGAAGCACGAACAGCCTGCCCCGTATTACCATAATTGAACACGACTTTTTTGCCATCCTTTAACTCGGTTGCCACCACATACATTGGGGTTTTTAGCAACTCTAAAGGCACGTCATCAACTTGCTCATTAATATAATCTTCAACTTTTTTACCGTCAAAAAACCCTTTTTTGTCCAAACGTATTTCTCGAACATCATTGGCTTTCATATTTAAGGCGATATCTCTTAACTCATTGGCACTTTTACCTGAAGCATAGATTGAACCCACAATGCTACCCGCACTGGTTCCAACAATAAAATCTGGGTGTATTCCCTGCTGTTCAAGTATCTGAATGGCGCCTATGTGAGCATAACCACGTGCCCCACCACTCCCTAAAACCAAAGCAACAATCGGACGCTTTTCCTGCTTTTTCACTTTTTTAAAGTCAATGCGGTTATTCGCCACTTGAGCAGGTGCTGCTGTATAAGTTCGAATTTGTGTGGATATTTCAGCGCTGACCTTTTTTGAGCCCACACTTTGACAACCTACAAGGCTGATTGCGAATGCAGTCATCAAAACAGTTATGCTTTTCATTGAGAGATATTCCAAATGCAACTCGAGATTTGAAGAGAAAAAGTAGTCTAATCAGTCCACATTCACGTCACTGTTATTATTCGTTAATGCCTCTGACCGATGCACATTATATTGACATACAACCTAGAAAGTCATTGGCTGTCAAAATTTCAGTGTCTAGCAGAATTTCCACATCAAGATCCAAAACATTGTCTAGCAAAAAAAGCCCCGATAACGGAGCTTTTTAAAGTTAATTTTTGACTTTACCAAATATCGGAATTAACGCGATCCTTATATTTTGGATGTTCATCCATCTTAAATACTGGCTCTTTTACACCCCGTTTTAACTGTGAGGTGTAGTCTTTCATCAGCATCAATAAGAATGGAGTCAGCAATAAAATCGCAAAGAGGTTAATACTCGCCATCACGCCCATGAAGAGATCCGCTAAGTTCCAAATCAGTGGCACACTCATGATTGAGCCAAAGTACACCATCATGAGGACGACTACGCGGAATATAAACATGACCTTAGGATTGTTATTGATAAACTGCACATTACCTTCAGCATAAGCATAGTTACCGATTACTGAAGAATAAGCGAATAAGAACAAGATTATGGCAAGGAAGTCATCTCCCCATGCGCCAATCTGGCTTTCAAGCGCCATTTGCGTCAAAGCAACACCCTCAAAGCCTGCATTTTCATACAAGCCAGATGCCAAAATAATGATCGCCGTACAGGTACACACCACAAATGTATCGACAAAGACACCGAGCATCTGAACCAGGCCTTGATTGACCGGGTGTTTAACATCTGATGCTGCCGCAGCATTCGGAGCAGAACCCATACCCGCTTCGTTTGAGAATAATCCACGCTTAATGCCTTGCATCATCGCCATAGAAACCATAGCACCGAAGAAACCACCAGCCGCAGCATCAAACTCAAATGCTTTGCTGAATATTAACTGGAAAATATCTGGGAGAATCGCAAAGTTAGCAAAAGCGATATAGAGCGCGACTGCCAAATAAAGTAATGCCATAAATGGAACAAAACGTTCTGCCACTTTTGCAATACGCTTAATACCACCAAAAATAATCAGCGCTGTTATAAAGACAAGGAATAACCCTACCCATGAAATTTCAAAACTAAAACTGCCCAAACTCAATACTAGATTGGCTTTATCCCAACCCCAAGCATGTGAAGTTGCACCCGTAATCGCATTGGCTTGTACTGCATTAAACACAAAGCCATAGGTTGAAATCAGCGCAATGGCAAAAACCACACCCAACCACTTTTGCTTTAAGCCTTGCGTGATGTAATACGCTGGACCACCACGGAATTGCTGATTTTGCGTATCACGCACTTTAAAGAGCTGTGCAAGTGAAGACTCCACAAATGCAGAACTCATCCCTAAAAATGCGGTAAACCACATCCAAAACACTGCACCCGGCCCACCAATTGCAATCGCAATTGCAACACCTGCGACATTACCCACACCGACACGACTTGCCAGTCCAGTCACAAAGGCTTGGAATGGTGTAATACCATGATCATCATCGCCTTCTTTACGGCTAGATTTCATCACTTTAATACTATGAAAAAATAGACGAATCTGAACTGCACCAGTGATTAAGGTATAAAAAATACCAACAGCAACCAAGAAGACAACAAGGAAATCCCAAAGCGGATCATTAAAAACTTTGACCCAGCTCATCAGGGTTTCGTTTAATTGTTCATTCATATTCAACCCTAGTTTTAAATGGTCAAAAGTATAAAAGGCTCTTTTTTGAAGAGCCTTTCTAAATTAAGCAAAGAATTTAAGAATTAATTGAATAACTGTTGCGTTAATCAAATCAACAAAAAATGCGCCACATAAAGGAACGATTAGGAAAGCCTTATGAGATGGACCATACATATTGGTAATGGCTTGCATATTTGCAACTGCGGTAGGTGTTGCCCCCATACCAAAACCACAATGACCCGCCGCTAAAACCGCAGCATCATAATTTTTGCCCATTACACGGAAAGTGATAAACGCAGCATATAGTGCCATTGTTAATGTTTGGGCTCCCAAAATCACAACTAATGGTCCTGCAAGATCTGATAGCTGCCATAGTTTCAACGATAATAGTGCCATTGCTAAGTACAGTGATAATGAAGCATTACCAAATACATCAATTGCACGATCAAATATTTGTACGCGGAAAATACCTTCTAATACATTACGTAAAATGACACCACCTGCTAAAGCCCATACAAATGTCGGTAATTCAAACATCGTACCTTTACTGAAAGCCGTCATAAAATCAGCAAATGCTAAACAGCCAGCAAATAAGCCCAAAGTCGTAATTGCATTATCTGCGGTAATTAAACGAACACGATGTGGATATTCAAAAGGTACATATTCTGTTGAATTAATATCAGCTAGTGGTGTGTTATCACTACGCTCAATTTGCTCATTTGTGCGCGGAGTTGCTAGGTGATAACGATTAATTAGCAACTTAGCTAATGGTCCACCAATAATACCACCAATGATTAAACCAAAAGTTGCACTTGCCATACCTAAAGCTAATGCACCTTGTATACCGTGTTCAACTTCAAGAATTTCACCCCATGCACCAGCTGTACCATGACCACCTGTCAACGTAATTGAACCTGCAATCAAACCAATCAGTGGATCAATACCCAATAAAGTGGCAAGACTGATACCAACGACATCCTGCACAACAATGAAAGAAGCAACGGCTACCAGAAAAATAACAAGACCAATTCCTCCTTCTTTCAATTTGGCAAAGTTTGCGCTTAAACCAATGGATGCGAAGAAAATCAGCATAAAACTGGTTTGTAATTCACTACTCGTAGTAATGCTATAA
Organism: Acinetobacter sp. YH12086; assembly: GCF_013419345.1. Lineage (NCBI taxonomy): Bacteria > Pseudomonadati > Pseudomonadota > Gammaproteobacteria > Moraxellales > Moraxellaceae > Acinetobacter > Acinetobacter sp. YH12086. Next base: position 188,291 of record NZ_VPAF01000002.1, on the reverse strand, counting down.
CCCCAAATGCTATGTACAACCAATGAAATTATTGCAGCAACCAAACCACCAGCTACGGGCTCAGGAATATTGTAACGCCTCAAAAAACTGATTTTATTTACCAGAAAACGTCCTAATAAAAGAACGATCACCGCCGCAATTAAGGTATAAAATGCGTTAAAGCTAAATTCCATAATAATTTGTCCAAAATGGTTAGAATATTTATTAGTCCAATTAATAGAAATTAGTAGCGTTTATTAATTAAAATACAATTCCAATTTGTAAATTTAACCAATAAATCAGGCTACCAGCTATTCATTGCCAATCATAAATATTCATCATCTGATTCAAATATGTATGCCTGAGTTAAAAAAAGTGAAAACTCAATTCGACAAAACAAATCCATAAAAGCAGTTCATGCTTACTAAACCAACACTTACTACAATATTCACATCATAGATGAAATACATAAAATCAAATGCTGATTAGAAAAGTCGCACATTATGCGTGGAGAACAGAGAAATTTCATTAATTTTAATTACAAAAAGTTTTATTTGCTATAATTTAAAGTTATATCTGTTTGTTTTTACTAAAATGTATTCGCATTTTTTATCTATATAAAATATTAAAGATTTAAACATGATGCCATGTAGGACGTGGTTAAATGAATGCTTTAACCAGTACGACATCATGACTCAGGCGATTTAGTGATTCCATCTGCTTAGTGCTATGGGTTAATTTGCGTTGAAAAATCTCCTGTTTCAACAAAAAAAGCCTGAACTGAGTCAGGCTTTTTTGATCGATTAGATCAGTAGTTTGTGCTTAGAAGCTATATTTAGCCATTAAGCCCACGCGGTCATCGTTATAAGATTCACCCGCAAAGTTTTTGCGTTTACCGTTTACATATTCCAAGCCAAGTTCAACTGGTTTTACAGGTGCGTAAATAAAGTTAATCCAAGCTTGCTGTGCTTCTTCATTCGCATTTGAGTTAGATGCATCTTTCGCATACGCGCTGCCATCATCCGCAAATAGCGCGCCGTAAGCTAAAGTCGAACGTAGTTTTTCATTAAACTTATAAGTTGCACCCACTTGTACAGCAGTGAATTTGTTTTGCTCGATGTTGCCATCTACCACAGAGTAAGCCGAGTTAGAACCATATAAATAGTTGCTGTTGCCTTCTGTATACGAGACATCACCATTCAATTTCAATTGATCAGTCACTGCATAAGATGCACCCGCTGCTACACCCCAAGCTGTTTCTGTATCATCCGCAACTTTAGATTTGTAGTTTTCAACCAATGCACGAGCTGAAGCGGTACCTTTACCTGCGGCAAAACCTTGAGTCACTTTGGCAGTTAAGTTTGGAAGGCGATACGTCGGATCTGCAGCAACAGTCCCTTTACTATCCCCTTCTTCCGCAGAAACAAATAATTGAGTATCTGGAGCTAATTTGTAGTTATAACGAACTTGAGGAATACGTGTAGTACCACCACCCAAGTTTGTATTGAAATCAATCATTTCTGGTGCATGGCTAGACAAAAAGTTAGATGTCGTTTGACCAAATAACCAGTTATTAAAGGTTAAATAACCATGACGTAGACGAATAGTTTCGCCACTTCCATTGAAATCGACCTCGATTTTACCGCCCACTTTATTATCACCACCGACAGGTGCTGTAAAATCTAAACCAAAACGTGTGGTTTTTGCAGTTGCGCGAAGTTTATCTCGTGCTTCTTCTTTAGACGTATGTACGTTATTAAAGTCGTTATCCGCACCTTCAATAATATAGTTCGCATCACCACGAACAAAACCGTAAAGACTTACATCTGCACCTGTTTTAGATTTTAAGCTTGCAGCTGGAGTAGCTGGTTGCGGTGGTGGTGCAACAGGACGCGCTTTAACTTGCTGAATCTCTGTTTGTTGCTGTTGTTGAACTTGCTGCTGCGCTTTAATCAAACTTTTCAGTTCTGCAACTTCTGCACGTAATTGTTCAATTTCAGAAGTATTGCTGCCTGCATGAGCCATTGATACCGTTGCCAAACTCATGGCAACAACAAGGGTTTTCATTGGGTGGAATACAGTTTGAGTTTTCATCCTAAGCTCTCTATTGTCCTGTCATTGTTGTATACCCTAAATCCGGGTGCTTTGTTATTCAGCTATTTGAGCGGACAAATTTCAAGCTGCATATCCGTGCTTTAGTCGCATTAAAGCCTTAACTTGTAGCCCCCAATAACGAAATACTTGAAAGCAAAAAGCAAGAAACCTGAATCCATTACTGAAAATAGACTGAAATATTTAGTTAAAATTCGGACTTAGCCGATTCAGATGGCAAAAAATCTCAATATTCATACCTTAAAGGTAAAAACCCATACCCTGTAGGTATGCAATAAAAACTATAAAATCCGATATATTACCGATAGAGACATTCACAATGTATTTATCCAGCATAACGTAATGTATTTAATGCGAATAATACTTATTTAATAATTATTCTATTTCCTTAGATTAAGACAACAATGATGCGCAGTTTCATTAATTATTTTCAAGTGGATGATTTCTTAGATATAAGTTTCGAGAAAATAGAAACTGACCTCACAATGGGAAAATAGCACAATCATTCATCGTTATGATGATGAACATTTATAATGAATGACACACATATTTCATCAAAAATATATGGACATTGATGACTGACGTTTAAGTCAAACCAGCTATAGTCATCACCTGCATTCAGTTCAACCCATGGCTGAAGCTTTTAAACTACGTATGGTGAACATTGCAATAACCACAAACAGCAACATAATCACGGCCATATTGATGAGCGCTGACCATACTAAAAAGTTCAAAAACACTCCAGCCATTAGACCACAGGCAAATTGCATACTTCCCATGATTGCACTGGCTGTGCCAGCTCGTGAGCCTTGTTCAGACATCGCCAAAGCCATCGCATTTGGCCCAGTGAAGCCGATTGATGCAACACATAAGAACATGCCAAACATTACAACAACGATAGATGAAAGATAAAATAGCCCCGCCACCAATAAGATCAGCACACCACATAATTGAAGTGCATTACCCAAGTGCAATCGATGGCGAACATCCAGTCGATTTGCAAGTTTCTTGTTGAGGGTCGAAAACACCATAATCCCTAAAGCATTCGCACCAAATACATAAGCAAATTGCTGTTGGCTCAGACCATAACCATCCATTAAAATGGCAGATGAGCCACTGATATAACAAAATAAAATTGCGCCAGAAAAACAGCCTGTGAGCATCGGTTTACGGAAGCTTTCGTCTTGCAAAATCGCACCATATAAACCTAAGACTTGTTTTAAACTTAAGTTTAAGCGTCGCTCAACAGGCAGGGTTTCTTGAAAGAAAAAATGTACGCAGAAAAGACAAAAAATACCGACAAGTACCAATACCGCAAATATGTATTGCCATTCAAACACCTGCAAAACCCATGCGCCTAAAGTAGGTGCAATGATTGGTGCAATTGTTGTCACGATCATCATACTCGCAAAGGCCTGAGCTGAAGCTTGCATACTTAAGCGATCACGAATTGCAGCACGGGCAATCACTACACCGACACAGCCACCCAACGCTTGCAAAACACGAGCAGCGATCAAGCTCCATTCACTATTGGCAAAGACACATAGAAAACTGGCACAAATATATAAAACCAAACCGAAATATAGCGGTGTTTTACGCCCAATACGGTCGCTGACTGGCCCATAAATTAACTGGCCAATCGCCAAACCCAAGAAATACGCTGGAAGACTATTGGCCACTTGTTGGGTTGTGACACCAAAATCGTCGGCCATTTGAGGCAAAGCAGGCAAATACATGTCGATTGAAAGTGGCCCCAAAGCAGTCAGCAACGCCAATAAAACGATCCAGCGTTGAGAAAATTCCTTTTGTGATTCGACGCTTTTCATAAGAATAATTCATTTATTGCAAGCAAGTTTTGCAGACAAGTTTACACTGCACATAGTATTATTTCTTGGCTTCAATGTGAAAATTCACACGATACACATTGCTTACTGCCCCATCGCTTTAGCAAAGGAAAAATTTTGAACGCCTGGCTCGCACGACTGAAACAAGCAACCTATAACACGACCTTTATGTATAACTTGCGCATGGTCATTGCCTTCGCAGGAACTGCCTTTGTCCCTTATTTTTTAGATCAGCAATTAATGACCATTCCCCTCACCTTGGGTGTGGTTGCCGCAGGTCTAAGTGATATCGATGACCGCTTTTCAGTCCGCGTGCTCAATCAAATTTATACCTATATCGGGTTCTTTATTACTGCTGTATCCATTTATCTGTTGTTCCCGCATCCGATTTTATTTGCTTTGGGGCTGATTGTGTCTTGTATCGGTTGGATTCTTTTGGGTTCATTGGGTCGTCGCTATGCCACCATTTCTTATGGTTGTTTGGTGATCTCCGTGTATTCCATGCTAGGGGTCGAACTTTTTGAAAATTGGTATACACAAGCAGGTTTATTGGTCATCGGTGCGATGTGGTATGGACTGCTTTCGACTTTGAGCTTTCTACTGTTTCCTGTACGTCAAGTTCAGGACAAATTGGCCCAAAGCTATTCGTCTCTTGGCGACTTCTTATTTGCAAAATCTAACTTGTTTGATGTCGATATGACACCAGAAAGTTATCAGCAAAGTTTGATCGAGCTATCGCTAGAAAATGGCAAATTAATTGGCATTTTCAACGATATGAAAACAGCCTTATTAACGCGTTTAAAAGGCGACCGTGGACAAAAAGATACGCGTCGTAGCCTGCAATATTATTTTGTCGCACAAGACATTCATGAACGTGCCGATTCCGCACATATTGATTATCAAAAATTAACCCGTATTTTTGAACATAGTGATATTTTATTTCGCTTTCAACGCGTGCTTTCGATTCAAGGAAAAGCTTGTAAAGATTTGAGTATCAGTATCTTACAGCGAAAACCTTATCATCATAATCAACGTTTTAAACATGCGTTCCACAATCTAAAATTGTCACTCGAAAAGCTGCGTGAAGAACAAAAATACGATGAAGTCTGGATCAACTCTTTATTTGCTTTATACCAAAACCTAAAAGGCATCGATGCGCAATTACGTAATGTCGAAACCGAGCGTTATATTGACCGACAAGCCCTGATTGAAAATCGTTTAAAAGATGATGATTTAAAAGGATGGGACGACATCGTCATTCGATTCAAACAACATTTGAGCCCTGAGTCGGTGCTGTTCCGTCATGCTGTGCGTTTATCGACCGTGTTATTTATTGGTTATATTTTTGTCCAAGTCACCAATATCAGTTATGGCTATTGGATTTTATTGACTGCCCTGTTTGTCAGCCAGCCGAACTTTAACGCCACCAAGCGCCGCCTCTATTTACGTATCATTGGCACCTTGGTCGGGATTATTTTAGGTTATGCAATTTTATATTTTGTCCCTTCTGTCGAAGGTCAGTTATTGCTACTCATTTTAAGTGGCGTATTGTTTTTTGAACTACGTAGTAAGCAATATGCACAAGCCACTGCGTTTATTACCATTTTGGCGCTGATTAACTTTAACTTAGATGGCATGGGTTTTGCCGCAGCTATGCCGCGTATGATTGATACACTGATTGGTTGTGCCTTGGCATGGTTTGGGGTGAGCTTCATTTTCCCAGATTGGAAATTCCGTCGCCTGCCTCGAACCATCAGCCGTTCGATTCAAGCGCAGTGTGATTATTTGGCCGAAGTGGTCGAACAATACAAGTCTGGCCGTAATAACGGGTTGAATTATCGTGTAGTACGACGTGCAGCCCATAATACCGATGCAGAAGTAGCATCACTGATTTCCACTTTAGCCACCGAACCCGATACCGATCCGACTCAAAAAGCTTCGGCCTTTGAGTTTTTGTGTCTCAATCACACCTTTATTAGTTATATCGCGGCCTTAGGTGCGCATCGTGAAAAAATTCAAGACCAACAGGTCTTAACCTTATTGGATAAAGCCACAGATGACATTCAAGGTGCATTACTACGTGACGAAGTGCCGGACTTAACGGCGCAAAATATGTTGCAAGAAATCCGTCAGCGATTGTCACAAAATAGTGAGGAAGATCAAAAATCCTTAATCGTGCTACAACAGCTTTCGTTGATGTTTAACGTGTTGAACCAATTTAGCCAATTGAAACAAAATCTAAGTCATGAGCATGATCAGGCATCGACTGAACTGGCTTCGCTATAATTTGGATGATTTTGGAACAATATACTCACTGAATTGGTATAAATAATGCTAAACTTTTTACAGTTTTAAATCTGTTACTTTCACTATGACCGCAAAAAATTTATATGCCTACACGCTAGAGCCAGTGGCTTATGAAATTTCTGAAGCAGAACAACGTTATGCTCAACTTGTTCTGTCTCGCAGTAACTTCAAAATTGGCAAAAAAGCATGGCTAATTATGGGTGCAATTCTGGCACTGGCACTCTTGGGCCTCATCTTTATTAAGAACTATTCAACAGTATTTTGCTGGGTAGCTATTGTCTGTGTTGTGATTTACTTCCTTGTGCGTAAATTCGGTATCGAGTGGTATGCGAAACGCAAACTAAACGAGGTTCCTGTACAAGAAATTAAAGGCATTCGCATGGGTGTTCAGCCGCATGGGATCTCTATGCAGCAACGTATGGGCGCAAACATGGGTACGATGACTGTCGGTTGGAAAGACATTCATGAATGGTATGACACTAAAGACTTCATCCTTTTAAACTTTAAAGTGAAGGGTCAAGACGGCGCATACATCTTGCCTAAACGTATGGATAGCAAGAAGTTTCCATTTTCGACCATTCGTAAACACTTAAATGAAACTGTAGGCCCAGCTAAAGCAATTTAAGCCAAACAGACATTTATGTATAAAAAACCTCCGCTTTTTGGAGGTTTTTTTATCTGTTTAATTTTCGAATGATCATTGATAATTACAATAATGAGAATGAATATTACTTACTTTTTCCACATTCTCTACTACATCATCGTTTATAATTCGTCGCAATTCAGCAACCTTTTATCAATATTAAATCCATCATGTTTAAGAAAACCCTTTTCCAGATTCACTGGTTCTTGGGGATTAGTGCCGGCTTAATACTCTCGCTCATGGGGGTTACAGGTGCCATTTATTCCTATGAACAGCAAATACTTAAAGCAATCAATCAGGACAGTTATGTGGTTCAGGCTCAACAGCAGCCTAAACTAACCCCTGCTGAGCTTTATCAGCACTTTAGTCAGTCTGATCCTGACATGAAAATTAATAGCATCTCTATTGCCTCAGATGCTACCGCCTCAAGTACCGTGAATATTGTCAAAGAAGGTGCTCGTCGTGGCTATAACATGATGGTTAACCCCTATACAGCCGAAGTTTTACCTGAAATCAAAGGTCAAAAATTCTTCCAGTTTGTACAGCAGCTACACCGTAATTTAACTGTTGGCCCTGTTGGTAAACAAATTACCGGCGCATGTACACTGATGCTGATTTATTTTGTATTGAGTGGTTTATATCTGCGTTGGCCAAAGAGACATTCTGTTAAACAATGGCTTGCAGTTAAACCAAAGCTCAAAGGACGTAATTTCCTGTGGGATCTACATGCTGTCGTCGGCACATGGGTGATTATTTTCTATCTCATTTTGGCATGTACAGGTTTGTATTGGTCTTATGACTGGTGGCGTAATGGCATGTTTAAAGTCATGGGCGTTGAACGTCCACAGCCCCAGTTACAAGATGGTCCAAAACCGAATGGACAACCTGCTGAACAGGCGGGCGAAAAGCAAAGCGCTGAAAAACAAGCCACTGAAGCAGGACAAACTCGTGGTGAACACCAAGCACGTTCTGAAAGTAACCCTGCAACTTCTGGTCCCTCTGAACACGGCGCTCAAGAAAACAAACATGGTGCTGAAGGTCGCGGAGAAAAACGTGGTCTAAAACCAGAACAAGTGAATATTGCCCTTACGCAAAGTTGGAATGGCTTTAATCAAAATATTGGTCGTGAATACTCAAGTGTCACTTTTAATATTCCGAAAAAAGCCAATGGTGAATTAGAAATTAACTTTGTGGATGCCGTTCCTCAACATGAACGTGCTCGCAACAAAGCGACTTATAACTACAAAACGTCTGCTCTCACCGATATCGAGTTATACGAAGATAAAAAATTAAATGAAAAAATCATGACCAGCATGTTACCTGTGCATCGTGGTAGTTTCTTCGGACCGATTTATCAGTTCTTTGTGGTTATTGCATCCCTCATGATGCCGCTGTTCTTTGTCACTGGATGGATGCTCTATCTCAAACGTCGTAAACAGAAAAAACTGACACAGCAAGCTCGTCAAAGCTTAGCACCTGTTGCCATCGACCCAAATGCACAGCCTTGGTTAATTTGCTATGCATCACAAACAGGTCAGTCTGAACAATTGGCATGGCGTACAGCAACAAGCTTACAAGAGGCTCGTCAGTCTGTCACAGTGAAAGCTGTTCAGCAACTTTCTGCTGATGACTTAACGCAAGCCGCTCAGATTTTATTTGTTGCAAGTACCTATGGCACTGGAGAAGCGCCTGATCTCGCTTCAAGCTTTGAACGTAAACTGATGACACAAAGCCTCGATTTGAGTCATGTTCAGTTTGCCGTATTAGCTTTAGGTTCTGAAGAATATCCTGATACTTTCTGTAGCTTTGGTCATGCGATTCATCGCTGGATGCAAAGTAATGCTGCGAAGCCCCTGTTTGACACAATTGAAGTCAATAATGGCGACACCCAAGCCATTCAAGCATGGAATAGCGCTTTAGCCAAAGCGACTAAACTTGAACTTCAGCACATGCAAATTGAAAAAACTTTTGATGCATGGACATTGACCAAACGTGATTTACTCAACCCGAACAGTTTAGGTGCACCTGCATTTAATATTGAGTTAAAACCGCAACATGAAGCCAATTGGCAAGCGGGTGATATTGCAGAGATTCAACCAGGTAATAGTGCTGAACGTATTGCAAACTTCATGCAAAAGTACCAAATTCAAAGTCAGCAAGTGGTTGATTCTACTCAGCAACGTATTGAAGATGCATTATGGGATCGTAACCTAAATACGGATGTTGAACCATTTGCCAACCTTGATCATTTGCTTGAACAGCTTCCACCGCTTCCAACTCGTGAATACTCGATTGCCAGTATTCCAAGTCAGCAAGTATTACGCTTAGTGGTGCGTCAGCAATCCAATGCGGATGGTGAGCTCGGCTTAGGCTCAGGGTGGTTAACACAACATGCTGCGATCAATAGTACACTACAACTGCGTATTCGTACCAATGAATCATTCCATCTGATTGCAGATAATCGTCCTGTGATTTGTATTGGTAACGGTACAGGTATTGCTGGTTTACTCAGCCTGTTACATACACGAGTTCGTCAAGACTATACGCAAAACTGGCTGATTTTTGGTGAGCGCCAACGCGCACATGATTTCTTTTATCAAGACGTCATTGAAGCATGGCAAAACACCGGTTTAGTTCAACGCATAGACCTCACCTTCTCTCGTGATCAAGCGGAGAAACGCTATGTGCATCATGAGCTACGTGACCATGCGACCTTATTAAAATCATGGGTAGAACAAGGTGCCGTGATCTACGTTTGCGGTAGTATCAACGGTATGGCAACGGACGTTGACCACGCACTGATTGATATATTAGGTGAAGACGTTGTTGCTGAACTGCGTCAAGCTGGGCGCTACCGCCGTGATGTTTATTAATAAGATGTTTACTCATAAATAGTCCCAACTAAAAACCAGACCTCGTGTCTGGTTTTTTTCACGCTATACTTAGGCCAAATAAGGATACTGCTTTAATTTTTTGAATGAAAAGAATACTACTGCTTTGTGTAGGCTTGCTGCTCTGTGTAGATGCCATTTGGTTGCTTACATTAGATAAAATTCATTTAGGCATTCTTTTACCCTTAGTCATTGGGTGTATTTTTCTTATATCCGGACTATTTACAACCCAAATCCACAATATTTTAGATCATTCCCCCAAACTCAAAAGGCTCTGGCGTGCGGCATGGTGGTTGTTTTGGCTTTGGCTATTGAGCCTTTTGCTGTTTTTTGCGTATTTACACTTCAATAGCCACCAATCTAAGCCATTTACTTCCGTCCAAGCCATCATCGTTTTGGGTAGCGGTATTGAAAATGGTCAACCCTCTCCAACCTTAAAGGCGCGTCTCGATGCCGCAGCACCGTATGCCTTGCAACAACCCAATACTATTATGATCATGACAGGTGGTTTAGGTTTTAATGAAAAAATAACCGAATCTTCTGTGATGAAGCGCTATTTACTTCAACACTATGACATTTCAGCGGCAGGCATATATGAAGAAAGTAAAAGTACCAGTACAGAACTCAACCTGATCAACAGTAAAATGATTTTAAAACAACATCAGATTTCTCTTGATGCCCCCATTGCAATTGCCAGTAGTGACTTTCACCTTCCACGTGCAAAAGCAATTGCACGAAAGTTAGGCTATACACAGGTGTATACCATTGCAGCGCCTACACCGCTGTACATCCGCTACAACTCTTGGTTACGTGAATATTTTGCCTTTTTGAGTGGTTTTGTACTCAATGAATATTAAAAAAGCCCTTGTTCGACCAATGAACAAGGGCTTTTTTATGCTGTAAATAAACCATTAATTTAAACGAATACTACGTGGCAAAGGAATTTTAAGGTTTTCAAAGACTTCTGGGCGCTGTTGATAAACTTGATATAAATAATTTTTAATATCTAACAGCATCTTTTCAGGTGCAACCAAAATATTTTGTCCTTCTGGGGTTAAATCTAAAGATACTGTAGTGCTCTCGCTGCGTAAAAACGGAATGACTTTTTCGATAAAGTCTTTTAATGAAATTTCCTGAATTTCATAATTGGACCAATTGTCTTTAATTAATAAACGTGCCAAACCACGGTTTTGCCAAATGGCGAATGAACGCTGACCTGTAGGTGTCGCGCAAAGTGCCCAACCATCTTGATATAACGCAATCACGCCACCTTGAGCAACCATATTTTCAATAAATTGTTTATAGGTTTGTTGAGGATTGTAATTTGTAGTTTGAGTTTTAGACGCTGCCTTGCGCTGATATGGATTTCTCATAGATCACATACAATATTAAAATTATTATAGAGCGGATTCTATGTAAATCAGAAAATTTAGGCAAGCTTTTGGGGAAAGAAGATTCTATAGAAGAATATGGTGGGCGCTGACGGGATCGAACCGCCGACATTCTGCTTGTAAGGCAGACGCTCTACCAACTGAGCTAAGCGCCCTGAGCGAAGAGTAACAAAGCGAAGCCTTGTCTGAGCGCAAGAGAAAAATCAAAGATTTTTCTAAAGGCATTCTCTTGAACAGAGATTTTTAAGATAAATGGCGCAGCGGACGGGACTCGAACCCGCGACCCCCGGCGTGACAGGCCGGTATTCTAACCAACTGAACTACCGCTGCATCACGTAGTTTCTTTCGAAACACAACCTATATCTTAAAAGATATGGTGGGCGCTGACGGGATCGAACCGCCGACATTCTGCTTGTAAGGCAGACGCTCTACCAACTGAGCTAAGCGCCCTCAAAGGGTACAACAATTATATTCTTTGTAATGGCGCAGCGGACGGGACTCGAACCCGCGACCCCCGGCGTGACAGGCCGGTATTCTAACCAACTGAACTACCGCTGCATCGCAAAAAATATGGTGGGCGCTGACGGGATCGAACCGCCGACATTCTGCTTGTAAGGCAGACGCTCTACCAACTGAGCTAAGCGCCCTCAAAAGGTCTATCATGTAAATGGCGCAGCGGACGGGACTCGAACCCGCGACCCCCGGCGTGACAGGCCGGTATTCTAACCAACTGAACTACCGCTGCACTTACACAATGTCGCTATTGTGGTTCAAACGAACTAAGATTTAAAGTGGCGCAGCGGACGGGACTCGAACCCGCGACCCCCGGCGTGACAGGCCGGTATTCTAACCAACTGAACTACCGCTGCACTCTAAATATCTTAACGCTGAAAAGGTTTGGTGGGCGCTGACGGGATCGAACCGCCGACATTCTGCTTGTAAGGCAGACGCTCTACCAACTGAGCTAAGCGCCCTTTTCAAAACATGTTCATCGTTTGATGAGGTGCATTATAGAGAATCCTCACGGTCTGTCAAACGCTTTTCTAACTCTTTTCCACTTTTTCTGTTTGAGTGATTAAAAAATAAGTTATATTGCGGAAAAATCAGTATTTTTGAACATTTTTTAGCTATAAACCTGTAAATTTATTACTAAAAATATGACTTATATTCTGCATCATTCACATAAAAAACAGTTTTTCGCGTGGACTCATAACTAATCATTCAGCGAACCGACGATTAATTCATCACATACACTACATTCTAAAACACCACAGTGTACAAAATACATTCAAACACGATTTTCTGTTAGTTTACGAGCATTAGTCCTGACAAAAGTCCTGACAAAAAAACGCCTTTCAAACTCACTTTAATTCTTCAAACCATGGTTTGATGTCATGAATTTCGGCTTTCATGGCTTGTGCTTTTAACGACGTGTTCAATGTTCAGTGATGTAAACCAAAGCATTTAATGGAATCAATTGATAAAGTTCTACAACATCGCTGTTTCGCATGCGAATACAACCATGTGACATCGGTATACCCATAGGCTCTCTATCTGGTGTGCCATGGATATAAATATAACGTTGATAAGTATCACAGCCCTCACCTGCATTAAAGCCGGGTTCTAAACCACTGAGCCATAATATTCGAGATAAAATCCAATCCCGATCAGGGTGTGATGCAGCAAGTTGCTCGTCGTAAACCTCTCCGGTCCACTGACGTGCTTTAAAAACTGCATTTTGAGGTTGTTGTCCACCAAACTTTTCAGCCACTTGATGCCAGCCTCGTGGCGTCTTGCCACTATTTTCCTGCTCACCAATGCCATTTTTACCCGATGAAATGAGGTAAAACTTATTCAGTTTCGGCAAAGTTAAAGTTTGATCTTTCAAGTTAATCAGGATATCTGCTTGATCTTGGGTATATTCAGACATGCTCTTGCTCTTTCTGCTTATCTTTATCTTGTGGTTGTGTCTGCGGCGATGTTTCAATAGTTCTAATCTTATTTGGCTCTGGTCGTGTCCATAACCAAATGCCAACAATCAACATGGTTAAGTCAGTGAAAATCTTGACAGCAATCGGTGCTGATGTAAAAAGCATAATCAGGCCACTCACAAACATCATGATCGATGCAAACCATTTTGCTTTGCGTGGGACTGTGCCATTTTCGCGCCAAGCGCGTAAGGTTGGCCCATATTTAGGATGATTCAACAACCAAGCATCCATTTGAGGCCAACCTTTTGAAGCCGCCCATGCCGCTAATATTAAGAAGACTGTCGTGGGCATTCCCGGCAATAAAGCCCCTATAAAGCCTAAAATGACAAAGACAACCACTAAGCTTCGCCAAAACAACGTCTTCATACCGCTACCCTGAACTTTCAATTCAGGTAGTATAAGATGTTTTTAACAATTATCCGTTGTTATTCTGCATTATTCAAAAGGTTTCAATATGGCTGTAACCCCGACAACGTCGTCTTATTTTGAGCCATGGTTGCAATTTAAACAGCCCTTAGTTCGCCAATTAGCTTTCTGTATTGCAAGCCCAAATATTCTGCAGCAAATTCCCAATGAACTCGAAATCCGCTATCCCTTTCATTTTCATCCAAGCGAGCTTTGGCATAAATATTTTCAAGCCTATCTTCCCCGTTTAAAACAACTCGAACAATACCCAAGTGAATTAGTAGAATTTTTACAAAAATTAAAAAGTACTCGCCTTGGTTTACGTTTCGAAATGTTTATGTGGTTTTGGCTTCTCGATCACCCATACCATCCCTACCAGTTACTCGGACATAGCATTCAAAAAATTGATGGCCCTCGTACAGTAGGTGAACTCGACTTTGTTTTAAAAAATACTGAAAGTGGTGAAGTTGAACATTGGGAAGTGGCTTTAAAATACTATCTAGCAGAGCGCGATTTTCAATTACCCTATTGGTATGGCTTAAATCGTAGTGATACTTTGGCTCGAAAGCTTAATCATTTTACCCAAAAACAATTCCAATTTGATGAAGCACTTGGGCAGCAGATTCAACAGCGCTATTGCGTTTTAAAGGGCCAATTATATTTACCTATTCAGCGTACCAGCACATTGCCAAACTGGGTCAATCCTGCGCGTAGAATAGGTCAATGGGGACATGTCATTCCCTCAAAAAGTCAAGGTTACTATCGCCTACAACGACATGAATGGATTTGCGTGCAGCAGCAACCGACAAGTACAACCGCACATTGGTGGACAGATGGTTTATATAAAAAAGACAGTGATGAAAGCTATTATATGTATAGACAGCCACGCTTGGTTTTGCCGCAAACAATTTAAGACTCAATGCACCATTTAGTAGAAATTTACATTTATTTACTCAACCACCGTAAAAACCACCTACTGTTTGATACGGCTATTTTTTAATCTAAATCTCACAACAGAATAATTTAATCCTCTAAAAATTATTCTTTCATAATGGAGATTACATTCAATGAAAAAAATTTTAGCTGCATCACTTATGGTTGCTTTCGTATTGACAGGTTGTAATACAGTAAAAGGTGTTGGTAAAGACGTATCTAAAGCTGGAGATGCTGTAACCAATACTGCTGAGAAAACTTCGGAAGAAATTCGCCGCAATTAATTTCTTTCCCAAGAATTTATAAAAGAGCCCTATTTTTTAAATAGGGTTTTTTTACGTCTAAATTTCCCTTCGCTTGTCGATTCGCCTATTATATTGCGACATTTTTGACTTCTGTATTTAGCATGACCTCAACAGCAACTCTTGATCTCAGCCTAGAACTACTTCGCCAACCGTCGGTGACACCGATTGACCATACCTGCCAGAACATTATGGCGGAACGTTTAGCCAAGATTGGCTTTAACATTGAAAATATGCGTTTTGATGATGTAGATAATCTTTGGGCACGTAAAGGGACTGAAGCACCAGTATTTTGCTTTGCAGGTCATACTGATGTAGTACCTACGGGTAACTTGGATGCATGGGGTTCTGACCCATTTCTTCCTGAAATTCGCGACGGAAAACTATATGGTCGTGGCAGCGCAGATATGAAAACCGCGTTGGCAGCTATGGTTGTCGCTTCAGAACGTTTTGTTGCGAAGCATCCAAATCATAAAGGTTCGATTGCCTTTCTCATTACTTCTGACGAAGAAGGCCCTTCGATCAACGGGACAGTCAAAGTTGTTGAAACTTTAGAAGCGCGTAATGAAAAAATGACGTGGTGTTTGGTGGGTGAGCCATCTAGCACCAACACACTCGGCGATATTGTTAAAAATGGTCGTCGTGGTTCGCTAAATGCCAATTTAACGGTTAAAGGTAAACAAGGGCATGTTGCTTACCCACATCTAGCAATAAACCCAATCCATACTGCGTCAAAAGCACTGGCTGAACTTTGCGATACCGTGTGGGACAATGGTAACGAATACTTCCCTGCAACGTCGTTCCAAATTTCCAATATCAATGCCGGTACAGGTGCAACCAACGTTGTTCCGGGCACGATGAATCTACTGTTTAACTTCCGTTATTCAACTGAAGTAACGGCAGATGAACTCAAAGCACGTACCTTGGAAATTCTAGATCGTCATGGCGTTGAATATGACATCTCATGGACGTTATCTGGTTTGCCATTCCTAACCCCTGTAGGTGAGTTAGTGAATGCCGCACGTGATGCCATTCGAGAAGTTACTGGGACTGAAACTGAACTTTCGACCAGTGGTGGTACTTCTGATGGTCGATTCATTGCGCCTACAGGTGCGCAGGTGCTTGAACTGGGTGTTTTAAATGCCACGATTCACCAAATCAATGAACACGTCAATGTGGCAGAGCTAGAACCACTTTCTGAAATTTACGAAAAGATTTTAGAAAACCTGTTGGCTTAAGTATTCCCTGCATAGTCAAAAAAGGAACTCCATTGAGTTCCTTTTTTTATATCTCGTTTTTGCAAATATTAAGCCGATTGAAGCCCAATGCTGTTTTGAATATTGGCTAAATTTGGAATATGAAATACCTGATCGGCCATGCGTACATATTGGAAAATATTGGCATCTTTCACGACTTTTTCTTCATCAACCACTTCAGAAATACGCAGACGAATGGTTTTCGGCATTTCATTACACATCAGTGCAAAACGCTGTCCAACATCATCGCCTTCAATCACCAAAGCCACGCCCTGATTTTTTGCAGGATCATTGACCGAGAAAACAGGCAATTTCAATTCATGCCATTCAACAAAAGGAACCTTGGTTGCACTATCGAGCGCTGATAGCACAATATTTTGTGGCAACAACATTGGCTCTTTACCATGACAATCAATGATATATGCATCGATAAACCCGGTAGATACCGTAATGAGATGTTGCAGTTCCTGTTGATCAATTTTATCGCTGACAATCTGAGAAACAGTATTTTGGCTCATAGATTACCCCTGCTTTTCTGCAATTAAAGCTTCAATATTGGCAAGCAATTCAGCTTCTTGGAATGGTTTACCCATATAGTGAGTCACACCTAAGCTAAATGCACGCTCACGATGTTTTTCACCTGTACGTGATGTAATCATAATGATTGGCAGCTCACGGTGAATGTCATGGTGACGGACTAAGTTAGTCACTTCGAAACCATCCATACGTGGCATTTCAATATCGAGTAGCATCAAGTCTGGACGGACATTTTCAAGCTGTTCAATTGCATCCACACCATCTTTCGCTGTCACAATGTCATAACCTTGACGTTCAAGTAAGCGTGAAGTCACTTTACGTACAGTTACCGAGTCATCGACAATCATCACTAAACGACGCGCATTGGCTTGACGGCCCAAATCACGCTGCTCAGCTGAATGTTTAACACGCTGCGTAGTTTGAATCTGACGTGCAATATTTTGTCCATCCAAAATCAAACATACATGACCATCACCAAGAATTGTGGCACCTGCAATCGCGGCCACACTGGTAAATTGTTGACCAATTGGTTTCACCACGATTTGAGAACGCGAACCCACCAGCTGATCGACCAATAAAGCAATGGTTTGACCACTGTTGCCTTTAATTAGTAGTACAGGCAATGAATGGCCGACATTATTTAAACGTGGAATTGGCTGATTACCCACAAACTCTGATAGATAACGTAGTTTGTAATTGGTATTGTCAATTTTAAACACGTCATCGTTACTATTGAAGTAAGTTTCAAGTGCCGTAGGTGCAATACGGACAATACGCTCAATTTGCGCTAATGAAATCGCATATTGCTGATCGCCAGCTTTCACCATCAAGGCATCGCTGACCGCTACCGTCGTTGGTACACGAATGGTAAAGGTTGTCCCTTTACCTAACTCAGACTCTACGGAAACATGACCACCCAAGGCTTTAATTTCACTTTGCACCACATCCAGACCAACACCACGACCCGAAATTTGCGTTACCGCTTGTGCCGTTGAGAAACCTGGATGGAAGATCAATTGCAAGATTTCTTGTTTATCGAGGAACTGATCCGCTTTGATTAAACCAAGTTTTAAGGCTTTGTCTTTAATCTTGGCTTCATCAATCCCTTTACCATCATCACTGAAAGACACCAGTACATCGGTACCCTGACGACTGATGTTCAAGACGATGCTACCCACTTCTGGCTTTTTCAAAGCCAAACGGTCAGCAGTATCTTCTAAACCATGGTCGACCGCATTACGCAGCATATGTTCAAATGGTGTCACCAAACGCTCTAAGATCGTACGGTCCAGTTCACCTTCTGTATTTTGAACAATCAATTCTGCAGGACGGTTCAAGGTCGAAGAGGTTTGACGCACAATACGTTGTAAACGTGGTAACAAACGATCAAATGGCACCAAACGGGTACGCATCAGACTCTCTTGAATTTCTGACTGAATACGTGATTGTTGTAATAACAAACCTTCCGCATCACGGATTTTTTCTGCCAAAGTACTCTTGAAGTCAACCAAATCCGACGCAGATTCGGCTAGAGATTTTGACAATTGGTTAATCGATGAATATTGGTCCATCTCCAATGGGTCGAAATCCGCATAGCGTGAATTTTCAGAACCATGTTTGGCAATAATTTGTGACTCAAGCTCACCATCCATTCGACGTAACTGGTCAGCAAGTCGCTTAATTGCTAACTCCATTTCATTCAAGGTATTGCCTAGCTGACCTAAGTCCATCTCAATACGTGAACGGTTAATCGAATTCTCGCCTGATAAGTCAATCATCTTCTCGACGAGATCAGCCGAGATACGAATCATCTCATTGCTGTTATCAGAAGAATTGGCTTCAGTCCACTCACCCAACATCGATGGCGGTTCAACACCATCACCCTGAATAAATTCAAAGCCTTTGCTGACGATACCTTGTTCCAATTCTGCAACACGGTTTGGCAGTTGAACCGTAACATCCACATATTGAATGGACTCTAAGCTCAATTTGATGCTGTCAAAATTACTATAGTCGTGGTTGAAGATCGCTTCTTTTAACCATGCCAACGTCGTTTTGAGTAAGCCGTCATATGCATTTGAGTTGAAATGATGAACTGCGAAATGCTCAAACGTCGTCTCAAGTTGATACGCAATTGCGGCAACAGGTTCATTTTCAACCATACGCGCACCACCCTTAATACTGTGGGCAGCACGTTGTAATTGAAGCAATACGTTACGGTCACTACGTTGTTCAGTCCATTGATTTAATAATTGAACGGCTTGTTCAAGAATTTCCTCAGACTCTTCAAGGAAGGTTTCTTCCATGACAGAACGTAGATCGTCATCTGGATGCTCAACATGTTCAGCAACCGCATGTTCAAGATGTTCAACAGCAGACTCAGTTTGAGCAGTCGTTTGAGCTTCAACCACTGCTTCTGCTGTGTCTACAGCAACATCCATCGGCTCTGACACCGACACATCTGGCTCTACTGTAGCTTGTAGAGTTTCAGCTGAAATAGGAGCCGAAGCCAATGCAACAGGTTCTGAACGCTCTCCTGCCACAATTGACTGAATATTCCTTAGAATATCGATCACATTATTCGCTGGGTAGTCGATCCCTTGGTCACGAATGGTTTGAATACGATCTGAAATATCATCCTGCACCAAGCGAATAATTTGAATTAACGCAGGAGTAATCGAAATTTGCTGACGAATAATACGCTCATAAATCGATTCCAATTCATGCGAAATTAAACCCACATGAGACGCGGCAATCATATTTGCACCACCTTTTAGGGTATGCAAATAGCGCATTAAATTATTCAAAGCTGAAGTATTGGTCTGATCACGTGTCCAAGTACTAAGGTCTTGGTCAATCCCCACCAATAACTCTTCTGCCTCTTCAATAAAGATCCCTAAAAGATCTTCATCAAAGTCATTATTCGCATCCACCGCTTGCATCTGTTGATGATCAAGTTGAATACGCTGACTTAATTGTGCAAAGTCTACTGCTGTTGTATTTGCAACAGCGGCTTTATCTTCTACTGTGGCAACAGGTTCAGCAACTACATGGGCTTCTGGTGTTGTCGTCGCTGCAACTGCTTCAATATCTTGTTGTACAAATGCAGTCAGCTCATTTAAGAAACGCTGAACATCTTCACTTAACACCACACGCTGACCCGCAGCTAAGGTGTCAAATAAGTGAATAAACTCTTGATGTGCTTGTGCAAATAACTCATAGCCATAATCAGCATGGAGTAATTCAGGCTTTTCAATTAAAGACTGATATGCTGCACGCAGTTGAGTTGTGAAATCATGGATTCCAACAGACGCACGATTATCCGTATGTTTGATCAACTCTAAAGCTTGTTGACTGAGCTGTTGAATATAGTCTGGGAATTCAGCAAGGGCACGTTTATCAAACTCAAATTCAGCATCCAATAACTGATCAATATTTAATTCGATTAGTTTAGAAACCAAACCTTGTGGATTATCTTCAGGCGCCAATTGATCTTGGCTAGCAAAACCATAATCATCCCAAGCAGCTTTGAAAGTTTCATAAATAGATGCAAGATTTTCCTTATCTCCTGAACGCAGCACGTGTAAATAATCACGAACAAATTCAGCATATTGAATCAATAAAGCAGTTTCTTTCGAGCTCGATACGATTTCGTCTTGTAATAAGGTTTTGAATAAGTTTTCAACTTTTGAACTGGCTTCAAAAATCTCTTCGATTTGCGCCATCGACGAACTACCACGCAAGGTGTGTAGCGCGCGAATCAAACCATTATAATCTTGTGATTTGCTGTCATCTGATTGGAGGAACTGATCAATCGTTTGTAGATGTTCTTCAGCTTCTTCAATAAAAATGCTCACTGTCTCTTCGACCAGTGATGCATCTGCATCCACTTGTTCAGGAGCAGGTTCTGATTCAACAACCGCATCAATTGTGCTTTCAAGCACTTCTACAGACGCTGTAGCTTCAACATCAGTCAGTTCTAAACCAGTGACACCATCTTCAGATTTTAATTGATCTGCCAGTTTTAATAATTCTTCGAGTGCAGGCTCAAGGCTAATATTTTGTTGTAATTGTTGCCCCATTAAAACCAATGGACGTAAGTCAACATCCAATTCGGCAACATTTTTAAACCGTGGATAGAGCTTATATTGATAAACATTTAAAACTGTTTGTGCAAACTTTTGAACGGTCGGCGTTAACTGTACTGAACCCGCAATGACACGGTTCAGCGTATCTTCAACTGCCCATGCAGTTTCACCCGCCGATTTTGCCCCAACCATACGACCTGAACCTTTCAGTGTATGGAAATGACGACGAATCGTCGTTAAAGTGTCTTTATCTTGTGGATTTTCCAACCAAGTTGTAAATAAACCCGCCAGTTCTTCAAAGATTTCTTCTATTTCTTCAACAAAAATCTCTAAAATTTCTGCATCTTGATCAAGATAACTATCTTCAGGAAGCGTAGTTGTTTCAACTAAATTTTTTAATATTTCTTTCATAGCTAAGGCTTCTTATGTTTTGCCACCAAGAAGGTTGCTCAAACTTAATTGTAACCATCACCTAAGACTTAACTGTGACGTTAAGTTCACCTTATCGATGTGTTATCTGTAATCGGTGCAGTACCCTAGCCGTAGCTAAGGTACTGCAGGTTTGCGCCTGACTTACTCTGGGAGTTTAAAGTCAGATACAGATTCACGTAATGATTCAGCCATGTTCGCCAATTCAGATACCGAACGTGCAGTATCAAATGTTGCACTGGTGGTTTGCGAGGTAATTTCTTGTACAACGTTCATCGTTGTCGCAATATGACCAGCTGAAGCAGACTGAAGTTTTGCGGCATCCGAAATGTTTGCAATCAGTTTCGCCAAGTTACCCGATACAGACTGAATTTCATCTAGTGCTACGCCGGCATCCTTAGACAAGTTCGCACCACGTACAACTTCCGAAGTCGTTTGTTCCATTGAAATTACGGCTTCGTTAGTATCCGTTTGAATGGTTTTTACCAAGCCTTCAATCTGTTTGGTTGCAGACGCTGAACGTTCCGCAAGACGCTGTACCTCATCCGCTACCACGGCGAAACCACGACCTGCTTCACCCGCCATCGACGCCTGAATTGCTGCGTTTAATGCCAAGATGTTTGTTTGGTCGGCAATATCGTTAATCAGTGCGACAATATTACCAATCTCTTGAGAAGACTCACCCAAACGTTTAATACGTTTAGACGTTTCTTGAATCTGCTCACGAATCGTGTCCATACCTTCAATTGAACGGTTTACGACATCTGCACCGTTTGCAGCAATTTGTACTGAACGTTCTGCTACGACAGCTGATTCTTCAGCGTTCGACGATACTTGGTCAATCGACATTGCCATTTCGTTAATCGCGGCAGATGCACCAGCAATCTCTTGCGCCTGATGTTCAGATGCTTCTGCAAGCTGGTTGGTAATACCCTGCGTATTGGCGGTATATTGCGCAACTTCTTGAGAAGTTTCTGTAATACGCGATACAAGGTCACGTAATTGGTCGATTGCGAAGTTAATCGAGTCGGCAATCGCACCAGTAAAGTCTTCAGATACCGTCGCATACGAACGTAAGTCACCGTCTGCAAGATCGGCAATTTCATCGAGTAAACGTAAAATCGCGTTCTGGTTACGGTCATATTCTTCTTGAAGACGGGTTACACGGAATTTATCCGATTGACCACGTAAAGAAAGAAGTTTGAACACACAGATCAAGAAGGCTGTTAAAGCAAGAATCAACAGTACCGCAGGTAAAATGGTTTTCAAGCCTGTGCTAGAAGACAATTGATTTAAGTTGTCCAACAATTTGTCTGACTCAGCAAAAATTTGTGAAGATGCTTTACGTACGTTCACAATTTGCGTTGAGTTTTTCAAAATTGTCGCAGCCGCTGATTTTAATACATCGTCATATTCAGCTTTAATGCCTTCAAGTGACTCACGTAATTCAGGGCTTTCAATACGTTGTACACCAAGCTCTGTACTACCATCCAATTGGGCATTTAAGTACAAACCGAAGGTTTCAGTATCGGCACTAAAGTCATCTGCAGACTCACGTGAGCTATCAGAACCTGAAAGCACCGAACTGATCGAACGTAAAATACGTTCTGCAATGAATACTTGGTTTTTCGCAATCACCACCTGGTTCGAAGGCATGTCTTGACGTGCCATTTGGTCGACCATCAAGTTATATTCCGCCTGAATCCCCGGAATGGTTTCACCAATCGCGATGTTCGTGTCATATAATTTATTAATGATTTTTTGTTGCGAAGTAATCAAGTCAATACTTTTTGAAACCTCAGCCCACTGCGTATCTACAGATTTCAGCGCATCTGTATTTGCATGAATGTCTTTTACAGTTTCTAAGTTTTCTTTGAACGAATCTTGAGAGGCAATTAATTTTTTCATTGCATCTTCAGTACCTGATGCAGTTGCCTCAGTTGCTTGACGCGAAATTGTTTGCGAAAGAAGACGGAGCTCACCCAAACTTTGCGTTAATTGGTTACCGCGAGGAACGCTATAGAATAGGTATAATAAAATAATCGTTGCCAGTACTAATGAACCAATCGCACCATAAATAAATGGTTTGGATTTTTCACTATCACCAAAAACTCGAGATAATTGATCTGTCTGTGATTGCAGTTTTGCCAGAAAAGCATTACCGCCTTTACGACCACTGGTGCTTTCACCCGTATTTTTCTTTTTAAGTTTAAAGCCCATTCAGCTTCTCCCCGATTACGCCTTCTTTCGTTCGTGCGCGACAATTAATTTATAAATTTTATAGATGCGTTCATGTATTTTGGATTTTGCAGTAAACGACTGAAGAGAAATACATTCCACTGCTGGTTATGCTGGTGGAAATACCCCTGACAATATTCCTGCAAATTTCGATCCAACTCATTATGTTTAGAAAAATAACTTTTCTTATTAAAGTGTTGAATACCCAAAACTTGATCGACTACCAAACCGACATAATGGTCATTATGACTAATACATAAAACTTTTTGAGTGGGTGAAAAACTACTTCGATGACCGGTTATATATTGTGCTAGGTCAGACAAAGAAAGTAAGCGTCCCCGAATATTGGCTAATCCCATCACCCAAGGTTGGGTATTGGGAACTGGCGTATATTTTGGTGGGTAGATCACTTCAGCTACTTCACCTAAAGGAGCAACGTAATATTGCCCCATCATCTCAAAAGCAATGCCTGACCATCGGTTTACTTCATTTTCAGTGGAAACGTAGTTTTTGTTTCCTCGTTTTGCGATTCGAAGTAATTCGATAAATCCATTTGCTGCCATAGAGCTTTATCCTGCATTGAGGTGTTGCTTAATCACATCAATTAATTGTTTTTCGTCTACAGGTTTAGTCAGATAATCAGAAGCACCTTGGCGTTTACCCCAAACACGGTCAGTTGCCTGATCTTTGGTACTTACAATGACAATTGGGATATGTTTGGTGGTCGCACCACGTGCAATTTGACGTGTTGCTTGGAATCCATTCACACCCGGCATTACCACATCCATTAAGACCAAATCAGGTAACTCAGCTTGAGCCATTGTCACACCATCTGCCCCATTTGAAGCTTCAATCACTTCAAAACCGTGTTTACCTAAAATTTCTTTAAAACGGAATGTTTCTGTTGGTGAATCATCAACGATTAGGATACGTGCCATGCTTTTTCCCCAAAAAATAAAAAATCTAATTAAGCTGTAACGTGATTACGGATTGCATTCAGCAATTCATCTTTACTGAATGGCTTAGTTAAGTATTCATCCGAACCTACAACACGACCCTTCGCCTGATCAAACAAACCATCTTTACTTGAAAGCATAATCACAGGAATATTTTGATAATTTTGAGAGTTTTTAATCAGGGCACAAGTTTGATAGCCATCTAGACGTGGCATCATAATATCGACAAATACGATATCTGGATTCGCATCTGCAATTTTTGAAAGTGCTTCAAAACCATCTACAGCAGTGACTACTTCACATCCTTCACGCTGAAGCAGCGTTTCGGCCGTACGACGAATGGTTTTTGAATCATCAATTACCATGACTTTTAGATTTTGGAATTTATCGTCCATTTATTGACCCTACCCATTGAGGATGTACAAACAATTAAGTTAGCAGCATTATTATTTACAAGTTATGAACATTTTTAACATATCTTTACTTGCGTTTTCAATGAACATTTTCTGCGCAAACACACAAGATTTCTTGTTTTTATTAACTGCTTCACACTTTCCGATGACCAACGATTTTTTTTTAACTTGGAATAGTATTTAATTGTCTTAATTAAGCATATTATAGCAAGATTATTACTTTAAAATAAGTAATTTAGTCAACTTTAAACTGGGGAGTACAAGGTTGAGTCCGCTTACAAAAAAAATTCACTTGATTGGCCTTAAACATTTCTCAAAAAAAATCATTCTGACGACTTGTTTACTGGCTTATACCCCGCTTTTATTTGCTGCACCAAACAATATGCAGCAACCACAAAAGGCGACTTGGTATCGCTACTATGACAGTAAAGGCGTAGCAAACATCAGTACCAATGTGACACCAAATCACATCCGCTATGGTTATGAAGCACTTGATCAAAATATGCAAGTGATTAAACGTAACCGCCCCTACAATGCTGAAGCTGACATTAGACAAGCTCCTCAGCGTGCTGCCCAAGCACGTCAGCAAGCATCAGATATCAAACTTAAAAAAGCCTATACCAATAGCCGAACTGCAGCCATTAAAAAGCGTGATGCACTGACTGGTATACGTAAACAGATCGTGTTTGAACAAGAACAATTAAAACAATTACAAAATGATCGTGTATTATTTGTTCGCCAAGAACGTGAACATTTTCGAAAAGGTGAAACCGTTCCGGCAAAATTAAAAACAATGTTGGATAATAATCAAAAAAATATGGTAGCGAAAAAAGAATACATTCAATCGTTACAAACTCGCTATCGAAATACAGAAGCTGAATACGACAGAATTATTACGCGTTTAAAAGCGATGGAATAAACTTGTTATTCAATTGCTTTTGTAGACCGCTGATATAAGGACCATTATGCACTCTGCACAGCAATCATCCCCATTTTTAAAGCTTAGCCTGCTTTGCATAAGCCTGACTTTGGCTGCATGTCAAAAAGAAGATCCGCAGCAAAGTGTTAAACCAGAAAATAAGATTGAATTAATTCAACAAGATCTGGTGACGATCGAACAAGGCAACGCCATTTCAAAAACGGCCTTTACTGGTACCATTCGGGCGGTCAATCAGAGCAATATTCAAGCCCAAGTCACTGCGACTGCAACCAATGTTAATGCAGAGGTCGGACAACGTGTCAGCAAAGGCCAAGTGTTGGTGCGTTTAAATAATCAAGACAATGCCGCACGTCTTGCTCAATCACAAGCAAACCTTGCATCCACACAAGCTCAAGCCAATCAAGCTAAACTGATGATGGACCGTAAACAGCGTTTGCTGAATCAAGGCTTTATTTCCAAAGTAGAGTTTGAACAAAGTCGTGTCGATTACCAAGCTCAAATGGAAAATGTTCGCGCTCAACAAGCCAATGTCGATATTGCACGTAAAGCCAATCAAGACGGCACCATTTATAGCCCTATCCAAGGCGTGATTACCAAACGTGATGTTGAACCGGGACAAACGGTTGCTGCCGGACAAACCCTTTTTGAAATCGTCAATCCAGACCAATTAGAAATTCAAGCCAAATTACCAAGTGATCAGCAAGCTGCACTGAAAATTGGACAAAAGATTGAATATAGCATCCAAGGTAATAGCAATTTACTCACAGCACAAATCAGCCGGATTTCACCGATTGCCGATCAAGCCAGTCGTCAAATTGCATTTTTTGCAGCCCCAAATGAAACTATTACTTCATTAAGTATTGGTGCTTTTGTCGAAGGTCACATCTTAGGCACGGATAATATTTCAGGCCAAAAAATTCCACTCGATACCATTCAAAGTTTAAAAGACCAACCTTATGTCTGGGTCATTCGTCAAAATAAAATTGCCAAAGTGCCTGTACAAATTTTGAATCAGAGTTATAGCAATAACACCGCGATTGTTCAGGGCTTACAAAATAGTGATCTGATCAGCCGAATTAAATTTAATGATTCAGATATCAAACAAGATGTAAGTATCAGCCAAAATTAAAAGAATAAGGCAGGACAGTTGTTATGTGGTTAACCCGAATTAGTGTGAAATATCCTGTTTTCACCATCATGATGATGTTCTGTCTGATGGTACTAGGACTCGCATCTTGGCAACGTATGGGCGTTGAAGAGTTTCCTGATGTCGACTTCCCTTTTGTAGTTGTCTACACCAACTATCCGGGTGCTTCTCCTGAGTCTGTCGAATCTGAAATCACCAAGAAACTTGAAGATCAGATCAATACCATTTCAGGCCTCAAGCAAGTCATTTCTCAATCCAGTGAAGGTTTATCCACGGTTATTGTCGAATTTAATCTAGATGTCTCGTCTTCTGTAGCTGCACAGGATATTCGAGATAAAATTGCACCAGTAACCGCACAATTTCGTGATGAAATTGATGACCCCATCGTAGAACGTTATGACCCTACTGCCAGTGCAATTATGTCGATTGTTTTTGAATCGAAGGACATGTCTTTACGTGATTTGAGTTCCTATCTGAATCAACGGATTGTGCCCCAGCTTAGAACGGTTCCCGGTGTCGGTACGGTCAATTTATTGGGTGATGCACAGCGTCAAATTCGTATTCAAGTAAATCCGCAAAAATTACAAAGTTTCGGGATTGGGATAGACCAAGTTATAAACACCCTAAAATCTGAAAATATTGAAGTTCCGGGGGGGACTTTAAAACAAAAGAACTCAGAATTGGTGGTCGAAATTAAATCTCGGGTTATTCACCCAAACTCATTCGGTGATTTAGTGGTTGCCAATAAAAATGGCGCGCCGATTTATCTCAAACAAATTGCCGAAATAGAAGATAGCCAAGCTGAAATGGAGTCGAGTGCCTATCTGAATGGTAAAACTGCTGTTGCTGTCGACATTCTAAGAAGTTCAGACTCTAATGTGATTGAGGTGGTTGATAATACCCGTAAAACCTTAAGTAAAATTCAACAGCAATTGCCGCAAGGCACGACCGCAGAAATTGTGGTTGATTCTTCAAAAGGTATTCGTGGCAGCATTAAAGACGTGGTACGTACGATTATTGAAGGTGCAGTACTTGCGGTACTCATTGTATTGTTATTTCTCGGCTCATTTCGTTCGACAGCCATTACAGGTTTAACCCTACCGATTTCGCTACTAGGTACCCTCACCTTTGTTTGGATTTTTGGTTTTACCATCAATATGATGACCCTATTGGCTCTCTCACTGAGTATCGGTCTACTCATTGATGATGCCATTGTGGTTCGTGAAAACATTGTCCGCCATGCCGATATGGGCAAGGACCACGTCACCGCTGCACTCGACGGCACGAAAGAAATTGGTTTAGCCGTATTGGCCACAACATTGACCATTGTCGCGGTATTTTTACCTGTGGCATTTATGGGCGGCATTATTGGGCGTTTCTTCTATCAATTTGGTGTAACCGTCAGTACCGCTGTACTGATTTCAATGTTTGTGAGTTTCACCCTTGACCCCATGTTGTCTGCTCACTGGGCAGAGCGCCAAGATCCAAATAAAAAGCCGGGTAAAATCAAACGTTTTTTTAACTGGATTTCGCGCAAGCTCGACAACCTAAGCCATCATTATGAAAAATTACTCAAGCTTGCTTTAAAATTTAGGCTCATTACCCTTTTAATCGCCGTCGCGTCTTTATTTGGTGCATTAGGTTTATCCAAAATGATCGGAACTGAATTTGTACCCGTACCAGACAAAGGTGAAATTCGGATCAAATTTGAAACACCAGTTGATGCAACCCTTGAATATTCGCAGGCTAAGCTTAAGCAAGTAGATCGTATCATTCGCCAACATCCAGAAGTCAAAGCCACTTATGGTGCAATTAATAGTGCCACTGATCGGGGTAAAAACCATGCCAGCATTCGTGTCACTGTTTCACCACGTACGGAGCGTAGTCAAACATTAACGGATCTCAACAATGAATTCCGTACCCGCTTAAAACATATAGCAGGTATTACTATTACCTCGATTGCCTCAGCTGATGAAACAGTATCGGGCGGCCAAAAGCCGGTTATGATTTCGATTAAAGGACCAGACTTAGATGAGTTACAACGCATTTCTGACCGCTTCATGAAAGAAATTTCGAAAGTCGACGGTATTGTCGACTTAGAAAGCTCACTCAAAGAACCTAAACCGACCTTAGGTGTACATATCAATCGCGTTTTAGCCAGTGATTTAGGTTTATCCGTCAATCAAATCGCCAATGTATTACGCCCTCTTCTTGCGGGTGATAATGTAACAACGTGGAAGGATGATAAAGGCGAAACCTATGATGTAAATTTAAGACTCACTGAAGATCAGCGTCGACTGCCAACTGACATTCAAAGCATGTACATCACATCACAAAAAACCGATGCTGCAGGCTTACCTATTTTAGTTCCATTGGCAAGTGTGGCAAGCTTTGAAGAAACACTTGGTGCTTCACAAATTAACCGTCGTGATCTGGCACGTGAAGTGATGGTTGAAGCCAACACAGCAGGACGTCCTGCGGGTGATATTGGTGCCGAAATCAATGAGATAGAGAAAAACTTCGACTTGCCACCAGGTTATAGTTTTGTCACGCAAGGTGCCAATAAAGATATGGCTGAGTCTGCGGGTTATGCAATGACAGCGATTACCCTCTCTATTGTATTTATTTATATTGTTTTGGGTTCACAATTTAATAGCTTCATTCACCCTGCAGCCATTATGGCTTCATTACCCTTATCATTGATTGGGGTTTTCTTAGCCCTATTCTTATTTAATTCAACCATGAACCTCTTTTCCATTATCGGGATTATTATGCTCATGGGCTTGGTGACAAAGAACGCAATTCTACTCATCGACTTTATTAAAAAAGCCATGGATCATGGTGTAGATCGTTATGAAGCGATTATTGAAGCAGGTAAAACCCGTTTACGTCCCATTTTAATGACCACTAGTGCAATGGTGATGGGTATGGTTCCGCTTGCACTTGGTTTAGGTGAAGGCGGTGAACAAAGCGCGCCAATGGCACATGCCGTGATTGGCGGGGTGATTACCTCTACCCTACTAACACTTGTGGTTGTGCCGGTGATTTTTACCTATTTGGATGATTTCCGAAACTTCCTTGCACGTCAGGCCAAAAAAATCATGTCATAATGACAAAATCTAAAATGAGGTGACTTTGGAAAATGTTCACCTCATTTTTTATTGTATACTCTCCACTTTAACGCTTAATTTTTTAGGACAGTTTCCATGCGCGCGAGTCGCTTTTTATTTGCAACGTTAAGAGAAACCCCAAACGATGCTGAAGTTATTTCACATCAGCTTATGCTTCGTGCCGGGATGATTCGTAAATTGGCTTCAGGTTTATACACTTGGCTGCCGATGGGCGTTCGCGTATTAAATAAAGTTGAAGCGATTATCCGCGAAGAGATGGATCGTGCTGGTTCACTTCAAGTCCTGATGCCTGTCACTCAACCCGCATCTTTATGGGAAGAATCAGGTCGTTTCGTACAATATGGTCCAGAACTTTTACGTTTTAAAGACCGTCATAACAATGACTTTGTACTTGGCCCTACACATGAAGAAGTGATTACTGATCTTGCTCGCAATGAGTTGAAAAGCTATAAGCAATTGCCTGCAAACTTCTACCAAATACAAACCAAATTCCGTGACGAAATCCGCCCTCGTTTCGGTGTGATGCGTTCACGTGAATTCATCATGAAAGATGCCTATTCTTTCCATATTGACCAAGCTTCTTTACAAGAAACCTATGACAAGATGTATGCAGCTTATTGCAAAATTTTCACTCGTTTAGGTTTAAATTTCCGTCCAGTTCAAGCGGATACAGGTTCAATTGGTGGTTCGGGTTCACACGAATTCCACGTCCTTGCGTCTAGCGGCGAAGATGACATCGCATTCTCTACAGAGTCAGATTATGCTGCTAACGTAGAAATGGCGGAAGCAGTATTAGTAGGTGAACGTGCTGCTCCGACTAAAGCACTTGAGATTGTTGATACACCAAATCAGAAAACCATTGCTGAGGTTTCTGAATTCCTTAAATCAGACCCTACTCAATCTGTCAAAGCATTATTGGTTCAAGGTGTTGCTGAAGAAGGTAAAGCTGCACCAGTGGTTGCCTTATTCCTACGTGGTGACCATGAACTGAATGAAATTAAAGCAGAAAAACACCCATTAATTGCTGCTCCTTTAACTTTTGCAACTGAAGCACAATTAGCTGACTTAGGCTTAACTGCTGGTTTCTGTGGCCCTCAAGGCTTAACCGAAAAAGGCATTACCGTTATTGTTGACCGTGCAGCGTCTGTACTTTCAGACTTTGTTGCTGGTGCAAACCAAGTCGATAAACATGCTGTAGGTGTAAACTGGGAACGTGATGCACAATACACCGAAGTTTATGACCTTCGTAATGTTGTTGAAGGTGACCCTTCTCCAGACGGTCAAGGTACAATCTTGATTAAACGTGGTATCGAAGTTGGTCATATCTTCCAGTTGGGTCAAAAATACTCTGAAGCGCTTGGCTGCAAAGTTTTAGGTGAAGATGGCAAACCTCTCGTTGTGACTATGGGTTGCTACGGTATTGGTGTAACTCGTGTTGTTGCTTCTGCGATTGAACAAAACTTCGATGACAAAGGTATTATTTGGCCGTCTGCAATTGCTCCTTTCGAAGTTGCTATTGTGCCAATGAATGCGCATAAGTCACCACGTACAATGGAAGCAGCTGAAGCACTGTATGCAGAATTAACTGCTGCTGGTTATGATGTTCTTCTTGATGATCGTAATGAGCGTCCTGGTGTTAAATTCTCTGATATCGAGTTAACAGGTATTCCACACCGTATTGTCATTGGCGAGAAAGGTTTGGATGCTGGTACATTTGAGTACAAAGGTCGCCGTGATGAAGAATCAAGCAACCTCAGTAAAGAAGACCTTTTAGCGAAAATTGCAAAATAATTTGCGCTAAACATAAAAAATCCCGCTACGTGCGGGATTTTTTATGTCAAATATTTTAAGCCTTAACAGAATTTCAGCCCCCCGAAGCAGTTAGAACGAAACTCCTGTCCAGAAAGTTTCAAATTGGTTAATGGGAAATCAATTAATGACGGGTTTTTAATCTCTTTAACATCTAAAGCCGAACCTGCAACACAACCAAAGAGTAAATCTCCACAGTTACGAACATTGGTACTTAGGTCATGGTTAATTCCGGCGATCGTTTGTTTCAATACTTCATCTGTAATCGCCACTTTATCTGATGGTGTAATACTGCCCAAATCAACTTCATCTTCCATCGCCAACCACCACCCTCTTTCTGCTGCGACTGCAGCACCAGGCCAGAGTATTTTTTGAGCTTGCAAAGAAAGCGAAGCAGGGTTATTTAAATATAGTGCGTGAATCAAACCTAAACTTTGATTTACCGTAATATCGGTTTTTAGCCCAGTAAGATACCCCGTCACATCTTTATCCAAATTAATGTTTAAACCGAGTAGAGAGATTTGAGCTACTAATGGACCACTAAAATCTAGACGATCAACAGTTCCTGTACCCTTTAACTGTACATCTGTCATTCGATTCCCACTTACAACAGTGGCTGGAATCGTAAAAGGAGCTGTGGTTGATTTTAAATTAAAGGAATAATTATCTGATTTGTAGTGAAGCGGTAGATCAACTTCAGCACCAAATAATGTCCCCTTAACTGCTCCTTCAATATATTGCTGCGTAGAAGCATAGTCCATCACACGCTCGGCAGTTGTTGCAACACCCGCAGACGCTTTTGTTTTCATATAACCACTAAAGGTATTGATACCATTGGGTGTATTGCTATTTTCTGTACCTAACGTCATTAATCCAGAAATTTTTTCAGCGCTCAAACGAAAGCCCATCACTTCACGTGTTGCAGCTGATTTCGGATCTTTAATTGCAATTTCGATAAAAGGATTGGTCAGCAAAGCAGAAGTTGCCGCACGTTCATCCGACGTATAATTGCTATTTGCAGGCAATCCACTCAGTGAAATATGATCAATATCAATATCACAAGCACCTGAGCCATTTGCACCACCACAACCCAATTGGAGCTTTTTAATATTGGCATTGAGCTCCATTTCAGCTTCCAAACCAAGTTTATAAAAGCCAACTTTGGATTGGTCAACGGCTTGTCCACTCTCATCCACAGAATTATACCCCTGCGTATATTCCATGGAGAGTAAAGCTTGACCATCAACTTTTGATAAGCTTTCATCATCTAAAGCCATCATTGCATGAGATAAGCTACTCATCGCAAATGTCGAGAATATCAAACCTCTGATTAACTTCTTTTTCATAACAAATTCCCTGTTCGTTATTTTATTTATTTGTTATTGATTTAATTTTACTAGCGTGGAGTAATCCCCATCGTACTTCGCATTGTTCCACCGGTTAGGGCAATATCCGCCATCTTTTGCATATTGCCATTTGTTAACATCGAAACTTCTGCACGAAACGCTTTAGACATATTATTGGTTGGATTGAATTTTACCTGATTATCAAACTCTACCGAATCTTGTTTCATTTTAATTCGAGCATCAAAGCCTAGATCGCCCTGCATTTTATTAATATTGATACTTGAAGCTGAAACGACACCGCTGGCATTTACATCTTCATTCATCAAACTTAAATAGCTTCCCATAACTTTTTGATCTTTCTTTTCAGCATCAGTTAATGCTTTAAATTCAAAGCTTCCACGGAAAGATAAATAATTATTTTCTGCACTGTCATTTAGACCCGGTACTATAAATAGCTCACCTTTACCATCAAGTTTAAACGCAATATTCGTCAACACATCATCACGTTTAGAGAAATTATCTAAAGGTACTGTAGTCCCACATTTGGCAGAAGCTGTAGTCGCACAGTTATAGGTTGAACCCGGAAGTTGACCAATCGCTAACTCGGCATTAGCTGCAATCAATAAATTATCTGCACGTACATAGATGCCATCATTTTCATAACCAATCACACCATCAGATTGAATAAGTGCATTGATGTTTCTTAAGCCTGCATAATAATTGACTTCTTGACCATTAATACCTTTTTTACCATCAATCAAAATAATGGATGTTGTACTTGGCGTTCCTGTTTTTTTATCAACACCATAACCATCTGTGCTCATCACAAGGTTATAGCCAATACCTGATTTTTCAGCCGCATTTTTATAACTGTATTTTTTCTCTGATAATGCAACGTTGGCATTCATATTATAAATCGGGATACCAATCCCCCAACTGTTGTCATTACTTGCAATTGCAGCAATTGAGTTATCCGAAATAAATCGTGCGGTACGCGCGATGGACTGAAAATCCATACCACGAATCGCCACAAGTGCAAAATTTCCACCCGCCGTTTGATTTGACAGATTCTGGGTTAAAACATTATTGGTTAAACCTAATGTCGCTTTTAATTTATCATTTACCAGAAAATCAAGGCTTTTTGCTTGAATGGTATTGATATAAATATCGCCAAAATCAATATAGGCATTTTTATCAGCAACTAAAGACGTTAAATTAGAAAATTCAATGGCATAACTACCAATACCCGTATGGCCAATTTCTAAGGTTGTCGGTGCTTGACCTGCAACAAGACTCGGATCATCTTTTGAAGTGAAATCCGCGCGCACACCTAAATGTAAACCACCTGAACCAACGGACTCATATCCTGAAGCTTTCGTTGCTAGACCAAAATCTTTAATTCCTTCTTGATTGGCATTTAAGGCAACTCGTGCATTAGTGACAGCACCCGATGCTCCCATACGAATTAAATTGCGCTGTGCACCACCATCGGTACCGTATCGTAAATCGATATTAACGCCGGGGTTTGTAGCATCGCTACGTGAGCTATGTACATCTGAAGTGTCCTTGACCCGCCCCAAATTGACCGTATGGTCTTTGCTCCCTGTGGATTTTGTGGTGAGAACAATGCCTTCATCAGCTGCAACATACATGTAACCTGAACCCGCAAAGTTAAAGTTAAAGTCCTTTAAGGTTACACTATGTCCATTCATACCATGACTAATGCTGGCATTTTGCAATTGAAATTCCATATACGCCGTATCATTACGGTTAAATAGACCATTACTGGTTTCAAGTAATACTTTTAAAGGTGAAGATGTTGCAATCGTAAGTGAACCTAAATTTTGCGTAGGCGTTTGGCACGTTGTGCCTTGACACAGCAGCATAATATTTTGCGCAACAGCCGTAAATGGACTGACACTTGCAGCTATACGCATGCCTACACCAGCATCCGTAGTCCCAACATCAAAATCTAATTTTGATGTAATGGTGCTTTGCCCAACGCCATCTATTTGTACATTATGCAAACCCATTTTCATCTTATTTTGGTCAGTTGGGTCAACCCAATTTAACTGATCAACTTTGACTCTAGAAACTTCATGGGTAATCGAAATACCATCTTGGCCAGTAACTGCACCCAAGCTTTCATCGGTCATCGCTTCAAAAGCATATGCATGTTGAGCAAGTAAAATACTGGTTGCGAGTGCCGTTAAAGTTGTTATTTTTTTCATCACAATATCCTTATATTCAGTCACAGCTGATTAACAGCGACCTGCACCATTTCCAGTGCAGTTAAAACTGAAGATGTTTAACTTTCCACTCATGTGCATGTTGCCATGCACATTAACACCCATAAATCCTTGTTCTGAACCACGATCAAAATCAGGCACTGCTAAAGTTGAAGTTGTTCCATCAGCTTTCTTTTCGGTATAGGTCGTATAAGTACTGGTATTTTCATAACCTTCCTTACCTGTCGTCCCTGTTTCTACTGCCAACGTACCAAAACCTAAATTTCTAATTTTTAATGGCTTATCATCATAAAATGTCAACTGCATAGCCGTTTGTGGATTACCTTCACGATTGATAATCGTCACACCATCTAGTGAAAATTGATCGATCTGTAACGTTCCTTGAAACTGTTTAAACACCAACCATTTCTTATTACCATTTGCATCCACATGATTATTGGGCGCAAGTGCTAAGCGACAAAACTCATTGGATGAACATTGATATCCATAAAAAGCTTGAGTCGTTTTTCCATTCGCATCCATGATAGAAATGTTGTTTTTCGACATATCATTGGCGTATTGATGGTTTAATGAAAGTGTCCAACTGAGATCAGCACCGCCTTGACCGGTTGCAGCAGTGAGTTCGGTATTATCCATAGACACTAAGCCTGCATGAGTTTGTGTCAGTGCAGCACAAACAACAGCGCATAAAATTTTATACATTTAATTTCTCCTACAGCCCTGTTGTTCTTATTTTTAAGTGCTGAATCAATACGCCATCTATGGCAACAGATCCTAAATTCGTGCTTTGTCCATTGACACCTTTAAAGACCACACCTGTCGCCGTATCCGTACTTTTTGCATTCAGCAGATTACCAGGCAAGCGCTCTACTGTACCGATTGCAATACTACTATGTGTTGCATTACGCCCTTGATATAGTGTTGTCGCATCTGAAGAGTTTGCTTTTAACTCCGTACCACAACTATAGACGTTACAGGTTGAACCTTTAAAGTCAGCAGCGGTTAAACCCGATGTACCTGTGGTATTACCCGGGATATCCGTATAGTAGGTATAAATTTTACTGTAAATAGAAGGCACATTTGGAATACGAGTTACTTCCAGAATAATATTTCGACCTTCTGAACCCACAATAAAGGGCTGATACATATTTCCTAAAACTAAATTGATATTTGGGCTATATAAATATAGACCTTCAGTTTCATGAAAGATTGGAGCTGCAGATCGATCCATCGCTGGTGTCGCTGCAGTACCATCATCCAGTTCGGAGCGTGCAGCTGTACTGATACGCATACCGCGAGCATCCAAATCACCGTCATTGATACTCAGTGACTCAGCACGATCATTGGTATTAATACGAATTAAACTGGCTAAACCTAAAGTTTGGTTATAGTTGGTATTTGTTGATTTTAGGGTTTGAAAAATTCGAACTTGTGAACCATTAAAACTCAAACCATTCGCAACAATTTGAGTACGTAAACGATAGTCTTTATCTAAGCCACTGGTCGGCGCACCGGTAATCGGATCGACGACATTACTTGAATTTAAAGACCGTGAAAATACATCCATCCACAAACCAAGCTTGATGTTGTTAGATGCATCATCTGCCGCAATTTTCTTTAATGGTGCCTCAATCGCTAAGTAACCAACATTCCCCTTATTATCTTTCGCAAATTGTTCAACATCTTGATTCCCCGCATGGAAAAGCCATGGGTTTTCTGCTGTACCCCAATTAAATCCTTGGTCTGTATAGCGCGTTGCTAATGAACTTTTGC
Source organism: Acinetobacter sp. YH12086 (assembly GCF_013419345.1). Classification (NCBI taxonomy): domain Bacteria; kingdom Pseudomonadati; phylum Pseudomonadota; class Gammaproteobacteria; order Moraxellales; family Moraxellaceae; genus Acinetobacter; species Acinetobacter sp. YH12086. Next base: position 151,181 of record NZ_VPAF01000002.1, on the reverse strand, counting down.
CATTTTTATCTTTGCTATTGGACAGGGCTAAGCCATATATAAATACATCTGCTTTCGATCTGAGACTCGATACGGTCGCAGTCGAAGCAATTTGTTTTGCTGTAATCTCAGCATTTTTCTTCACGGTTGCTAATGCTGCATCGCTTGCCTTTTGAGCTTCAAGCTTGGCATAGTCCGTTGCCAACTGATTGAGGGTTTCTGCAGCTTTGGCATTTAACTGAGCATCTTTTGTTGTATCTATAATATTTGAACGTGTTATTTTTCCTGAGACATAATTTTTATAAAAAGTCGAAGTGGTTGGCAAGTTACCCGTACTATTGTTACCATATAGTAACTCAATCATCTCATAGGTATTTTTTAAAGCGGCAGCTTGAGACTTTTCTTTTAAGAGCGGTGTAATTGATTCTTTCGTTGTGCCATCGTTTTCAAAAGATAAGCCAGCCGATGAACCATTATAATAATCTGCATAACGCTGATCGTAATATGCCTTCATCGTTGGTGATTCAAGATAAGACTGTACTAATCGGCCACGATATTCTGTTGAATATGTTGCGATGGTTTCATTGGTTACTCGTGTAGCATTATTGGTCTCATAAGTGCTTTTAGAACTTATAAAAGTTGAGTCATAAATACCGTTATAGCCCGTAACTCGGCCTTGCTGATAGGCATCAACATAAGCTGCTTTGTAGATTTTATCGTAAGCACGCTGGCCTAATTGTTCATAGTTTTCACCTGTAGGAATAATCCGAATAAAACCTGTATCGCTTTTCCCTGGATCAACCATACCTGACGCATAACTAGAAGCTGTAGAACGGTCATTTGGGCCTTGAAAGACCATTTTGAAATTTTCTAAAGTGAGTGCAACACCTTCACCCGTTGTGGCTGAAAGTGCTTCATCTGATAAATCTTGAAGCGCATAAACAGATGGTGCAGCAAACATGCTGACTGCGGCTGCTAAGCAACTCTGGCGGAATAACTTAGCCTGGGTGAATTGAGTCATCTCGACCTTCCTTTTATCAGATGCTCTGCATCTCTCTTATATTTATTCCTGAGAACTGGCTTTGATGTTATTGTCCATTTATTCCTTAAATGGAGACTTGTGATAGACCAGTCACTTAACTTTTTATTATGCTGAATAATTACTCAATTGCAAAAACTTCCCCACCGAATGGTCTATTTTCCGATGAATGACCCAACAAAAAAGCGGGCTAATTCGCCCGCTTTATTTAACTAAATCCGAAGGATTAAGCTTTCGGTAATGTCACACCAGTTTGACCTTGGTATTTACCGCCACGGTCTTTATAAGAGGTTTCACACACTTCGTCTGATTCGAAGAACAACATTTGTGCGACACCTTCACCCGCGTAAATACGTGCAGGTAAGTTGGTTGTATTCGAAAATTCTAAAGTCACGTGACCTTCCCACTCTGGTTCAAGAGGCGTCACATTGACAATAATACCGCAGCGCGCATAGGTTGATTTACCTAAACAAACGGTTAACACATTACGTGGAATACGGAAATATTCGACTGTCCGTGCTAGTGCAAACGAGTTCGGCGGAATGATACAAACGTCTGATTCGATATCAATAAAGCTTTTATCGTCAAAGTTTTTAGGGTCAACAATTGCTGAATGAACATTGGTAAAGACTTTAAATTCACGAGCACAACGCACGTCATAACCATAGCTAGACACGCCATACGAAATAAGCTTTTCGCCATTTTCATCATAACGGACTTGGTTTTCTGCATACGGTTCAATCATGCCGTGTTTTTCGCTCATTTCGCGAATCCAACGATCAGACTTAATAGCCATTTATCTCTATCCAAAAACTTAAATCAATTATTGCGTGGTACTTTAACTGAAATCCGACTTAATGAAAATAAGCTTTACCGAACTAAGCGGATTTAGTCATTTTCAAATCAATTTAGAGTTTTAAAATCGCAGAATAACTCAGTGGAATCGAAAAACTGACCAAGACCAATGACGCTGTTCGTTGTAAATTGGCTTGATTGAGCCAACTAATTTTATTCGACGCCAAAACTGAACCGAGGAAAGTCCAAAAGAATGCTATTGGAACGATCAACAGCAAGAAAATCAGCATGTGTGCTACGTAATACTGCACATTTTGCCAAGCCAATGCAGGAAAAATCGCAGATGCAAATAATAGTGCTTTAGGATTTAATAAAGTTGCAACAAACAATTCGCGTGCACGAATACCCTTTTGATTAAAATTTTCAGCAACAGTTGCTGTACGCCATAATCGCATAGCCAAAAATAGAATATAGCCGGCACTAAACAATTTCAGAATGGTCGGCAGTAAAGGGAGATGTACGGAAATTTTACCAATGAGAAAACCCCATAGGCTAATCGAAATAAGATAACCAAAAGCTTCCGCTGGAATGAGTCGGAATGATTTACGTAGCCCAACTTGAATACCCGAAGATGCGAGTAACGTATTGGTTGGTCCCGGCGTTAACAAAATACTGATAACTAGACCAATAAAAAACCATGAAATCATACTTTGACCTCAAACTTAATCCGCGAAGATTAATTCAGTTTGCTGGACTTAGCAAAAACTTATTTTACGATGATTAATGAATTTTAGTGATGACTAATTTTTATGTTTAAATATCAAAATATTAAGCAAATATTTCAGCGTATAATTTAAAAAACTACGCAGTCAAAATTCTCTAAAAATCTTATCTTTAACGCTGCTGTTTTTCATAAGGATAAAAAAAAGCCTGACCAAGGTCAGGCGCACTGTAAAATCAATGGTCAGTGATTAACCCACAATCGCTTTTTTAAAGTCTTTTGCAGTTTGTGCTTTAGCTTCAGCTGCTTTTTTCGCTTTAAGTTCTTTTGCAGTCAATTTTGATTTTTGATCACTGACTTTTTTTGCCGCTTCCGCTTCAGCTTCAGACTTTGCTTTTACCGCTTTTTGTACATCTGAATTTGCAGCGATTTTTTGTTGCGCAATTTGACCCGCAACCTGTTTCGCCGTAGGAGCCGTTGTATTTGCCATTGCAGAAGCAGCGAACACAGTTGTACTCACAGCAAGAACGATAGATTTAACTAAAGTTTTCATTTGGTTAACTCATTATTTATCAAGATAATTTAATGAGTGTGATTAAGCGCTAAAATATAGCGTTACATATGTATACAATGTAATATTGTGTAATTACAGCAACCAACTGCCTATAAAAAAATCAAAATGGGTCTTTTTAAGAAAAAAAAATCTGGCACGAGGCCAGATTTAATGCGAGCAACTTAAATTTCAGTTAACCCTTAGAAAATACGGTTTTTATCTTTTTCAGCTTGAGGCAATGCATCTGCAATTTTTTGCGCAATTGCCATATAGCTTTCAGCAGCATCATCACCAGCAATCACAGACGGTTTCCCTGCATCTGCATTTTCACGAATTTGTACGTTCAACGGTAAACGACCTAAGAGTGGAATGTCATATTGAGCTGAAAGTTGGTCACCACCACCTGTGCCAAAGATTTGCTCTTCATGCCCACAGTTTGAACAGATATGGGTCGACATATTTTCAACCACGCCCATCACGGGGATGTGTACACGGTTAAACAACTCAATACCTTTGGTTGCATCCATTAATGCAATGTTTTGTGGTGTCGTCACAATCACAGCACCTGTCACCGGTATACGTTGTGCAAGTGTCAACTGAATATCACCTGTGCCTGGTGGCATATCAATGACCAATACATCCAGATCAGGCCATAAAGTTTGGTTAAAGAGCTGCATTAACGCCCCTGTCGCTTTCGGCCCACGCCAAGCCACTGGCGTATTGTTATCCCCAGTTAAGTGACCAATTGAAAGTACAGCCATACCATATGCTTCGATAGGAACAAATTGCTCAGCTTCAATCATCGGCGTGCGGCCTGCATTGCCGAGCATCGTTGGAATACTTGGACCATAGATGTCTGCATCTAATACACCAACTTTTAAACCCAGTTGTTGTAATGCAAGCGCCAAATTCACTGTGGTGGTCGATTTACCCACACCACCTTTACCAGATGACACCAAAATGACATTTTTAATGCGTGGATGTTTCGGTACATCACGCTGTTGTGGAGCCGCTTTTTGAATCGGTGGATTATTCGGATCAACTTCGGCAGGTGCTTCAGGTGTTTTCGCAGACGCATCCACAACTGGAGGTAACTGGCTTTTTGCTGCTGAACTGTCTGCTTTTTCTTGGCTAGAACAGCTTTCACCTTCTGCATGGTGATGACCGCAACCACCCGATGTATGTCCAGTCTTTTGCTGAATCACGTGCATATTTAATTCTGTGATGCCACATTTTTCCAATGCATCGGCCAAATCATCATGGATTTTTTGTAAGTCATCGGCTTCTGAAGGAAAGGTATTAATCGTGATCTGCAAGATCTGACCTTGCACATTTACCTGTGTAATACGGTCTTTTAAAGCATTATTTGAATTGGGAAGTACATAGTTTTGTAAAACCTGTTGGATTTCCTCTTCTTTCACCTCTTGGGAGGGTGAAAACACAGATTTTAGAGAAGAAAGCCACGACATTATGTTGTCTCCAAACAGGAACATCAAAAGATAATAGCGATAGTTTACCTGTTCATCTGCCCCAGAGTAAGAGGGAGATGAATGACTTATCCCTATAAGCTTATAAAGTTGAGTAATTTAGTCAGCTTTCAAACAAGTTTTCAAGCGTGCGCCACTTAAAATGCCCGTGTAGTTGATCTATGCGGCTAAACCAAAGCCATAAAATTTTAAATTGATTACATATCAACCATACTTTTACAGCGTAATTTCAGTTTATATTTCAATCGTTTCAACAGAATAATCATAGCGATGGATGTGCAATCTAAAGGCACATTTTGTGCTTTTTAGTTTTTAAAATGGGGATGACGATGTATCAGAAGACTGTGTATAAGAAGAATATGTATAAAACGGCTTTATGTGCCTTGATGCTCCTGACTTCAGCAGCCTATGCAGAAATTGCGACTGAAGCCATTCAAACACCTGACCGACAAACTGTAGCGATTGGTGATAGCATCGATCTCATGCGCTCGCGTATGCAAGCTTCTCCGATGAAAATGGTGTCCTATCCGCTGCAAGAGAAAAATCAGCCTGCAAAATTGGCGGTAGATTACACCTATAAAATTGCCAATATGCGCTACGTAATTACCGTAGTCGATGATCAAGTCAAAAATATTAAGACTGAAAATTTGGATGGATTAAAACAATAAAACCTAAAAAAGCCGCTCTTTATAGAACGGCTTTTTTCATCAAACCTAATTAAGCTTGGTCATCTTTTTTAAACTTATGCAGTGTGTCAGTGGCTTTCTTTTTTAACTCGTCAAATTTCACTGTCGCCTGCACTTTGAGTTCATCAAATTTTTCCACAGCCTCATGTTTAAGTTCGGAAGCTTTGACTTTGGCTTCATCAAATTTATGACTCGCTTCTGCTTTTAACTGCTCTAGACGGTCTTTGGTTTCAGCATGCTGTTCTGCATGTTCATGTTTGGCGTCATTTAAGGTTTTTTCACCCTCAAGCTTGAGTTCTTCAACTTTATGCTTTGTACCATCGAGTGCTTTTTCACCTTCAAGTTGAGCCTCTTTGGCTTTGAGCTTTAGATCATCACCCAACTCTGACGCCTTATCTTTCAATTGATCAATTTTATTTTCAGTTGTCATCGTTCTCGCCTCTTCTCTGTTATTGTCTAACAATAGTTATAACGTGCTTTGACGGGATGACCTTAAAAATATGCATTTAGAAACAATTGAGCTACATGACGTTGCATTTATGCTTTTTGGCATAAGGTTAGGAGTTAAAATTGATCCGAGTTTAAATGTATTAAATCATTGAAAAATATAAAGGCTATTTTTATTGTATTGATATTCATCAATCTAAATTAAGCAAAAGGAATAACGGTAAAGCCCCTAATGACGCACTTTACCGCTACATAAAAAGATTATTTGCTGACCGTGCTCATAAAGCTTACTGCGGAAAACAGCCAAATAAATAGGATGAAACTCCGTCCCTGATTAAAATGCGCGACGTCGGTCCCATGCAAAATATTATGGCGGGTCATGGCTACAGTAGAGCTGCTATCCATTTGATAGGCTGCCAATTCGGCAAAATACGGATTCAACTCATTGGCAATTTTAGATTTGTGCCACAGGCTTTTAATTTCACTGCCTTTTAGACCGGGTACAATTTTGTAGACATCGACAAACTTGGTACCGCTCTGCTTTAAAAAGCCCGTTTGAAGCAGTACATCCGTTAAAATGCCTTCTAACTGTGCATACAAGACAGGGATACAACCGGCATGGAAATTCAGTTTATACAGTTTAAAAGCTTCAAGTAGAACCAAACGACGTTGCGCTTTATTTTCACCAATCTCTAAGGCATCAAAGGCTTTCAACATTTCAGTTTGGAAAAACTCGCTATTGATGACATTCAGAAAATCAAAGTCTGCATCATTTTCATGTTGTTGAACCAGTTGCCAAAAATACAATAAATTTAAAGCATCATTCGCTACTTTCATTTCTAGAGGCTGATCTAATTCATCGGCCAAAATATCGAAATAAGGCTCATCTTGTGCCAAATGACGCAGGGTTTTAATCAGTAAGGCATGCTCATCTGCAGAAATCTGTTCTAAATATTGCTGCGCATCTTTAATAATGTGATGCCCCAATTTATGACGCTGTTCATTTTGAGGAATACGAGTGATTGGCTGATCGTCTTCATAGTCATCTTCATACATGGGCTTCTTACTCTTAAGCATCACAGTTATGCGCTATTATCACTGTAATTGTGTCAGCAATATAGATTTTTTTACTTTTGCAAAGATTTCACCTATTCCCTTGTGCAAGTACTGGCTATCTCATGTAAAATTACAGCCCATTGCATAAATACGAATGAGAGAGTCATATCCGTGCGTAATATTTTAGTTACTAACGCCCTTCCATACGCGAATGGCCCAATTCATATGGGTCATTTACTCGGTTATATCCAAGCTGATATTTGGGTTCGTGCCATGCGTGCAATGGGTCATAACGTGACTTATGTATGTGCGGATGATGCTCACGGTACAGCGATTATGCTACGTGCGGAAGCCAATGGTATTTCGCCTGAACAGCAAATTGCCAATGTGCAAAAAGAACATGAACGTGACTTTGCTGGCTTTAGAGTTGACTTTGACCATTACGACTCAACTAATAGCCCTGAAAACCAAGCACGCGCTTCAGAGATTTACATTAAGAACCGTGAAGCGGACAACATTGCTGTACGCCCTGTGACGCAATTGTTTGACCCTGAAAAAGCAATGTTCTTGTCGGATCGTTTCATTAAAGGTACATGCCCGAAATGTAAAGCGGAAGACCAATACGGCGACTCATGTGAAGTGTGTGGTACAACATACAACGCAACTGAATTACTCAATCCAAAATCGACTTTGAGCGGTGCGACACCTGTAGAAAAATCTTCAGATCACTACTTCTTTAAACTGCCAAACTTTGGTGAATACCTGCAAAAATGGACACGAGACGAAGGCCGTCTACCTGTGTCAATTGCCAACAAACTCGATGAATGGTTTGAAGCAGGTCTGTCTGATTGGGACATCTCACGTGATGCGCCTTACTTCGGTTTTGAAATTCCAGATGCGCCAAACAAATACTTCTACGTTTGGGTTGATGCGCCAATCGGCTATATGTCGAGCTTTGAAAACTACATCAAGACCAAACGTCCTGACCTAAGCTTTGACGATTACTGGAAAAAAGATTCGAAAAATGAAGTCTATCACTTCATTGGTAAAGACATCGTTTACTTCCACGCGTTGTTCTGGCCTGCAATGCTTGAAGGTGCAAACTACCGTACCCCAACAAGCTTATTCGTAAATGGTTTCTTGACTGTAAATGGTCAAAAAATGTCTAAATCTCGCGGTACGTTCATTAAAGCGGAAACATATTTAGAGCATTTAAACCCTGAATATTTACGTTACTACTTTGCATCTAAGCTTTCTGACAAAGTTGAAGATTCTGACTTGAACCTTGATGATTTCGTTCAGAAAGTAAACTCTGACTTAGTGGGTAAAGTGGTCAACATCGCAAGTCGTTGTGCGAAATTCATCAATACTAAATTTGATAACAAACTTTCTGCAACGTGTGCAGAGCCTGAATTGGTACAAAGCTTTATTGATGCAGGCGCTTCAATCGCTGCTCAATATGAAGCACGTGAGTTCTCTGCAGCCATCCGTGAAATCATGGCGCTTGCTGACAAAGCCAACCAATATATCGACGAGAAAAAGCCTTGGGCTTTAGCGAAAATTGAAGGTGAAGAACAACAAGTACATGACGTGTGTTCTGTCGGCATCAACTTGTTCCGTCAATTGGCTGTTTACCTTGCACCAGTACTTCCTACCTTGGCAGCTGAAGTTCAAAGCTTCTTAAAATTAGAATCTTTCGACTTTGCGTCTGGTAAAACGATTTTGGTGGATCATGAAATTGCTCAATTCCAACCATTGATGCAACGTGTGGACCCGAAAGCGGTTGCTGCTATGGTTGATGCGTCTAAAGACTCTTTAGCTGCCCCTGCGGAAGCACCTAAAGCTGAGAAGAAAAAAGAGAAGAAAGCTGAAAAGAAACCTGAGCTTAAAGTTGGCGAAGCTGAAATCATCGGTATCGAAGACTTTATGAAAGTTGACTTGCGTGTGGCTGAAGTTTTAGAAGCAGCTCATGTTGAAGGTTCAGACAAACTGCTTCAATTGACTTTAAATGTCGGCGAAGCTGAGCCACGTAACGTGTTTAGCGGTATTCGTGAGTTCTACCAACCTGAAGACTTAAAAGGTAAACTGGTGGTGATGGTGGCTAACCTTGCACCACGTAAGATGCGTTTTGGTATTTCTAACGGTATGGTATTAGCTGCAGGTAATGGCGATGGTGTGTGGGTGATTTCACCTGAATCTGGTGCTAAACCGGGTGATAAAGTGTCTTGAGATTTAAATCTTAGATAAGAAAAAGCCTCTACGTTGTAGGGGCTTTTTCTTATTAAACTTAAATATAATCTATATTATTTTAGCGTATTATTTTTCCATTTTCTTTAAGTACTTGACCGTCATAAATATAGGTAATTTTATGCTTTGCACCTGCAATTTGTTGAGCTTCATTGTCAGGTACACCCATAAAATCAGGCATTTTCACTACAATTTTACTGGCCGAAGCATTGACTTTAATTAAATCAGAACATGATCCAAAGGCAGGTGAAACTGTCAATTTCTTAGTTGAAGAAATTTTTACGAAATACAATGTAACAGGGCAACCGCTTCCACCAATCTCCTCAACAAGTAGGATATCATCACTATTTAACTGGTATATCCCTCTAACATCTAAACTAGTATTTCCTTCTACCATAGGGTTAACCAGTTTGTTATTAAAATACAACGCACCACGTGGATAATCATCTGATTCTTTTATTTGAAACTTACCATAACGTGTTTTATGAAAATGCTCATGTGCGTATGCTTGACATGCAAATCCACTTAGTAAACTTAAGAATAAAGCTTTATAAATCATTATTAGTACTCTTGAACTTCTACGATACAATATTATTTTACTGACATTTCTTGAATATTAATGCTAAATATTAAAAAAAGGATCATGTCATTACTATTCTCTTTTAAACTTAGAATTAAAATATAATCAGGTTAGCCCTTATTATCCCCCTATGTCACTAAAGTTACCTTTGGTTTCTCACTACACGGATTCATAATTTTAATTTCTTTATAGTAACTCTCATCATCTTCGATTAATTCATAATTAAAATGAAAAGAACCATCTTCCTCAAATCTATAATGTGTTGCAAGCCTAGTAAAATCTTCTAAACCTTTTGTTTTATGACTTATAACAAAATACGTTTTTAAACTCGGTATTCGGTAAAATTTAATCTCGTACTGGCCTTTTTTAACTTTTTCATGGGTAATGAAACATTTGTTTTTATTATCTACCATTAAAGCTTCAAAAAAATCTTGCTTATGATTTGATTCATTATAGACCATAAGTAAGTGTGGAATATTTGTCGCACCAATTTTAAACCCAATCAGATCAGGACTAAACTGATAAGCAATTGCAGTTTTACTCCATTCGCTTATCAATTTCTCAGTTTTATTCTGATAGGTTTTAATATAGTCACATTGATAAGTTTTATCATTACAATTTGTTTGAATAATTTTAACATCTCCGGCCTGTGCCAATACTGTTGGCTTTGAATAGACAATACAGCTCAAAAATATAATTCCCATAAATATTATTGATTTTATTATCATTTTAAACTTTACCTATATTTTAATAAGATTTATTTTTTGTTTTAACAAATGAAATTTACATAAAGACCTATTTAATTTGCTCAAATAAAAACCATCTTAAACAGTGAGCAACTTTTAAGAATTCTACATGAGTCCTAAACTATATAGGATTTTTAAAAAACATACTTGCTTATTATAATTACTTCATCCCAAAAATCAGCTTTAACCCAAGCACTGTCATCACTGCCCCAGCTGCCCGATCAAAACCCGCTTTAAACTTCAAATAGACTTTACGTGGTTTTTCTGCCGATAAAGCCACAGCGACCAATGAGCACCACCCTGCATCGATAAAGAAACACAAAACTGGCAGTACAAAGTAAAAATACGTCGGAATGTCTTTCGGTAAAAGTGCCGTAAAAATACTGGCTAACACAATTGCAATTTTCGGATTCGACAACTGGGTAATTAAACCAGTCGTAAAGGCACGACGGAGTGACATCTGCGAGCTGCTGGCATCACCAGCTTCAATCGGTTCTTTGGCATGTTTTATAATTTTAAATGCCATCCAAAGCAGGTATAAACCACCACAAATTTTTAAAGCCAAATATGCAGAAGGTACAGCCAATAAAAATGCCTGCAAACCCAATACCGCTAAAAGCCCAAATATTGCAGCGCCCAAACCTGTACCAAGTGCGGTAAATAAACCGTGTTTACGTGAAATTGCAATGGAATTCTTCGCCACATAAATTGACGTTGGCCCTGGGCTCATTGCACCAAGTAATAGTGCTGCCGCAATCGAGCCTAATATCCAAAATGATTCCACTATCACACCGTTTTCACTTAAATTCGTGGCAATTTTACAGATAGAATCTCTGAATTTCTCCCTATAATTTGCAGTGTTTATTTTAATTGACCAAATTTTTCACTATAAATAACTTGAATACTGCATTAATCCATCGCATGATCGCTAAAAGTACAAATTAATATCAAGACAATGAAATTAGCCGAAGCCCTACTTTTACGCAGTGACTTACAAACAAAATTGGCTTCACTGCAACAACGAATCAATAACAACGTGCTCATTCAAGAAGGTGATGCACCTAGCGAAGAACCGAATGCTTTAATTCAAGAAGCATTTGCCGTAAATACAGAACTTTATGGTTTAATTGAAAAGATTCACGCCACCAATGCACGGGCTAAAACCAGTTCTGGACGCTCCATGCTTTCAGTGCTCAATGAACGTGATTTATTGACCCAGCAGCATCGAATCTTGCAACAAGCAATTGACAGCTCACGCCGTGAAAATGGTCGTTATAGCTCAAGTGAAATCCGTTGGATTAAAACCATTGCCGTGGCAGATTTACAGAAACAGGCCGATAGCATTAGTCAGCAACTTAGACAAAATAACTTAGAAATTCAGGCATCCAATTGGCAAATAGACCTGATAGATTGACCTGATTTAAGCATTTGAACCACGGTTCATTCCAGTTCGGGCATACTGGGCGAGTACAGAGCCTTTTTAAATGTTTGTAAGGCTTTAATCCAACAAACTAAACTGCAGAAGTAAGACGTCTACTTCAAAATGTTCACACATCTGACGTAGCACACTGCATCTGTGACTCTTTACATGTCACGTCTCACTACCGTGTACTGACAGTATGTCCACCTAATTTTTTTACAGATCCATCTGCTAATCGTCATCTGCAGCGGCTTCATTGAATGCAACATCTTCACGGGGCAATTTATAGTCATGGTCATTTACAGGGACACCACCAATAATCATGGTGCGATGTTCATTTTGAGGACGATGCAATTCGTCAGTCGTATCACAACCAACCATCCAAAAACTGCACAGGCACAGCATAGGCAACACAGCCCGACTTAATTTGCTCATTGGATGCCCTCCATTTTTATAATTATCTTGTTTATAAATTCAGCATAGCATTTTTGTGCAGATATTCACCTTATTTATCTGCCGATTTAGGGTCAATTGTCAGGAATTATGTCTCGACTGTCTTACGAATGCGGATGTAGATTGATGATGATAAGAAAATATTTCTTTTAACAATAAATAATTTATTCATTTTATTAAAACTACATAGACGACAAGTTACAAAAATGCTATCGAATACGATTTTACTTCGGACACTTTTGTCCGTTTAATATCTAGATAAATTTAAAATGATGCTTTCAAAGAATAATGTCCACACGTCAACAACTCGCTGCACAAAATCGTGAAATCCTTTTAGAAGCTGCGATTGAGGTATTCCGTATTCACGGAATCAATGCGCCTCTACAACTCATCATGGATCAAGCTCAAGTTGGACGTGCGACGTTTTATCGTAATTTTAATGACCGTCGTGAGTTAGTACTCGCCTTAATGCAAGCTGCCTTGAACCGACTTGAACAGCGTGCGCTTAATTATGCACAGTTCGATGATGGATTTATTCGCCTCATTCAAGACCATATTTATAATATTCCCTATCTCACAGCCCTAATGGAATATTGGCGTGTGATTGATCGGGATGATCCTGCCATGGTTGAAATATACCAACGACGTGATGCAATTTTGCAACCGATGATTAATCAGGCCATTCAAAATGGTCGCTGCCGAGCAGACTTTAAACCGGCGGACTATGCCATGGTCACCTCCATTTTGCGTGCAGCTTTGCAAGGCCATACCGAAGCAGATCAGGAAAAACTCGCCAAACGTGCCGTGGAATTTTTACTACATGGTATTTGCGGGTAACACGTCATGTCCAAATCACCGCGTTTATTAGAACCTGCTCCGGATTGGACACCCGAAGAAAAACCGACTTTGCCCGGATCTCCCGCTGCCATTGCACATCCCACCTATAAGCGTTTTTTATACTTCTTTATCGGTTTATTTGTTGCGATCTCGGGGGAGTTTAAGTAATGGATTTATCACGGCAAATCTTCCCCTTCTACAAGGTGAATATGGCTTAACGCCTTCAGAAGCGGCATGGATTCCTGCGGCATTTGTTATGGCAAATGTCAGCTCTAACCTGATCTTATTTAAAGCCCGTCAACAATATGGACTTAGGCTATTTTCAGAAATTGGTTTGGTTTTATTTATCGCGGTGATGCTGCTGCATTTATTCGTCCATACCTATGAAATGGCAATTTTTGCACGGGTGATTAGCGGCTTACTTGCAGCTCCACTCAGTTCGCTTGGGATGTATTACATCATGCAAGCGTTTAAACGTGCTCATTTTGGTCGTGGACTTTATCTAGCTTTGGGCTTTCAGCAGTTGGGGATTCCACTGGCATGGATCATGTCGCCCTATCTGGTCGATGTAAATGATTGGTCTATTTTCTATACCTTTGAATTAGGTTTAGCCTTATGTTGTTTGGCGATGGTGGTCTCTCTAAAACTGCCACGAAGCCTACGTATCGAAGTGTTTGAAAAGCAAGATTTATTCACCTTTGCATTATTGGCACCCGGCTTTGCGTTGCTATGTATCGTGTTGACTCAAGGCCCGATTCTTTGGTGGTTTGAAGCTGAATGGTTGGCTTATTTACTCATCGCCGCTTTGATTCTTTTAGTCGTCGGCCTGACCTATGAACATTTTCGGGTCAACCCCCTGATTGTCACACGCTGGCTCGGAACATCGTCTACCGTAAGTTTTATTATCGGTGCCTTTGCCATTCGCTTCCTCATGTCAGAACAAAGCTATGCGGCCGTGAATTTTTTGAAAACCATGGGCATGGGACCCGACCAATTCGTTTCTTTTTATACCGTTGTGCTGATCGGAATTGTCTTAGGCACAGTGTTTAGTGCCCTGACCTTTTCCAAAGAAAAAATCGTACTTCATCTACTTGGTGCAGCAGGTCTCGTGCTCTTCGCCTGTGCACTGGATTACCACCTGACCAGTGATGTACGACCACATGATTTTTATTGGAGTCAGTTTTTGGTGGGCTTTGCCAGTGGCATGTTTATTGGCCCACTTTTGCTTACAGGCATTGTCAGTGCTTTGCAAAAAGGCCCATCTCACATGGTGACGTTTATCGTGCTGTTTTCTGCAACGCAAACCTTTGGGGGATTGGTCGGATCCTCGTTCTTTTCGACCTACCAGCAAATGCGTACCCAAACCTATCAGGCACAGATTTATAATGATTTATCGCAAACCTCACCTGTAGTGGAACAGCGCCTACAACAATTGGCTCAAATTGCGCATCAATATTCTTTAGACCCCAATTTAGACCAACAACAAGCCATACGTAGCCTTAATCAAACCATCACTCGAGAAGCCCAAGTTCGAGCCTATAACGATGTGATTTTTTTAAATGGCATATTCGCCGTTTTATTGTTGCTTTGGGGTTTATTGCTGATGGGCAAAAATAAATATCAATTACGCCAACAGCAACGCACGGATAGTAGTTAGATTTCTTCGATTTACACAACATAAGCCACAGCCAAATGACCTAATTGATATTGAGAACAACATGACAGAAGACCATAAACCCACTGAGCAAGCAGCACCGCAGCAACCACAAACAGAAGCTACTATGCCTACACCATCGAGCAAGCTTATTTCTACGCCGCAGCGTACCCTGATTTTCATGTTGATTATCCTCTTGTTGGGGATTGCGCTGATCTTATGGGCGTGGCGAATTGGTCCATTTCATAACAGTATCGAGTCGACTGAAAATAGCTATGTCAAAGGCAAAACCACGGTGCTTTCATCACAAATTAATGGTTATGTGAAAGATGTTTTGGTGACGGATTTCGATCATGTGAAAAAAGGTCAAGTGCTTATGCATATCGATGCAACGACCTATGATCAAAAAGTCACACAGGCTGAATCTGGGGTGGAACAAGCACAGAACTCACTTGCCAATCAAAGCCAGGCCATTGAACAACGCAGAGCAGATATTACGGCAGCCGAAGCGAAAGTGGACCAATCACGTGCGGCCTATGAATTAGCTCTTGCACAAATGACGCGCTACCAACAACTCGGCAATACTGGCGCTGCATCGAAATCAGAACAAGATAAAGCCACTGCAGACGCTAAAAATAGTTTGGCTCAACTTCATCAAGCAGAAGCCAATTTACTAGTTGCCAAAGAATCATTCAAAACTGCACAAGTTGCAGCGACAGGGCTTAAAGCGCAAGTGAATAGTGCCAAAGCACAATTTGATCAGGCAGTGACCACTAAAGACTACAGCACGATTGTGGCACCTATGGATGGCCAACTTGGCGAAGTCAGCCCGCGTATTGGTCAATATGTTGCGGCAGGCTCTCAACTGATGTATTTAATTCCACAGCAGCGCTGGGTGACAGCTAACTTTAAAGAAACGCAAATTGCAGATATGCATATTGGTCAAAAAGCTTGGTTCAGCGTCGATGGTATGAAACATCAAAAATTTTACGGCAAAGTTGAGCAAATCTCCCCTGCGGCTGGTTCTGAATTTAGTGTATTGAAACCTGACAATGCCACAGGAAATTTCACTAAAGTCGTGCAACGCATTGCCGTGAAAATTGCGATTGATCCCAATCAACAAGGTTTGGAAAACTTAAGACCCGGTATGTCTGTCGTCACCTCTGTTGATGTTGCTAGTTAGCGGATGCTGGTAGTGAAGTGCATTAAGTAAAGTTGAGCTGAACAAGATGTAAAGGATTTCATCTTCCGCACCTACCGTTTTACAATGCCTACCTATTTGACCTCTAACCACCAAGATAACGATTACCAACATGTTTGAATCTATCGCCCACGCCATTCCTGAGCAGACTATTCAATATCAAGGGGTTGATTTGTGTATTAAGCGTTTGGACTTGGTTCACCCACAAATATCGGGCAATAAATTTTATAAACTTAAATATAATTTTATTGAGGCGCAGAAATTAGGCTTTAAACAGGTGCTTAGCTTTGGCGGCGCTTATTCAAATCACATTGCAGCCACTGCATATGCTGCATATTTATTTGGTTTCGGCAGTCTAGGCATCATCCGTGGGGAAGAATTACAACATCAAGCCCGAAATCCGACTTTAGCCACCGCCGAACAGTTTGGTATGCAGCTCAGTTTTGTCACACGCCAACAGTATCGAGAACAGAAACAAGCAGACGCTTTAGCGCAATTACGACAGCAATATCCCGAACATTATGTCATTCCTGAAGGTGGAACCAATGCATTGGCTATCCGTGGCTGTACGGAAATCTTAAGCCATGAAAATCAACAAAATTTTGATCTCATCTGCTGTGCCGTCGGTACAGGTGGAACCATAACGGGCTTGATCGAAGCCAGTGCGGAACATCAACATGTTCTTGGTTTTTCTGCGCTCAAAGGCAATTTTCTTTGCGACGATGTTGCTCAGTTGACACAGAAAACCAATTGGAGCATCAGTGATGAATTTTGCTGTGGTGGCTATGCCAAAACAACGCCGGAACTTTTACAGTTTATGCAGGACTTTGAACAACGCTATGCGATCCCATTAGAACAGGTTTATACGGCTAAAATGCTGCGAGGTATTTTCAGCATGATTGAGCGGGGTCAGATTAAAAACCATCAGCGTGTTTTAGTGATCCATACTGGTGGCCTACAAGGTCGCTTGAAAGGTTCAACCAAAGCGCTAAAAAGCGTATAATCCTGCGTCCTTTCTTCCACGCGGAAACTTACCATGTCGCAAAATCAATATGATGTCCTTGTTTTAGGTGCTGGTGCATCAGGCTTAATGACGGCATATAAAGCGGCGCAGCGTGGACGCAAAGTTTTGGTGATTGAAAAAGCTAATAAAGTTGGCAAAAAGATCCTAATGTCTGGCGGCGGTAAATGTAATTTCACCAATTTGTATGTCGAACCAGAAAATTATATTTCACATAATCCACACTTTGTTATTTCGGCATTAACTCGCTATACCAACTGGGACTTCATTGGTATGGTCTGCGAATATGGCATTGAGTACGAAGAGCGCAAACATGGGCAGTTATTTACCCAAAATGGTGCAAAAGAAATTCTCGCCATGCTATTGGCAGAATGTGACAAAACGGGCTTGGTGGATATTAAAACCAACTGTGAAGTAAAAGCAGTCAATGCCTTGCCTGAACAAGGCTTTCAAGTGGCAACCAATCTAGGCTTTTTTGAAGCAGAATCCGTGGTTATTGCCAGTGGCGGTCTTTCTATTCCTACTTTAGGTGGTTCAGGAATTGGCTATGAGATTGCCAAACAATTTGGTCATTCTGTCTACCCAACTCGCGCTGGCCTAGTACCCTTCACTTTCTCCGATAGTTTTAAAGAAGTCACCACACGCTTGAGCGGCAATGCTGTTGAAGCGACGTTATCGAATGAGTTAAATAGTTTTACTGAGGCTTTACTCTTTACTCACCGTGGTTTAAGTGGCCCAAGCTCATTGCAGCTTTCAAACTACTGGGATGTCGGTCAACGTTTTAATATCAATTTCCTTCCAGCTTTAGATGTTTTAGATTTCCTCAAATCTAAAAAATCCAGTCAACCAAAAGTGTTACTGCGCACATTGTTCAATGAACACTTACCGAAAAGCGTGGTTGTGGAATTACAAAATCTGATTTGGCCTGAACAAGCTGAATTAGCCATTGGCAATATCAGTGATGAAAAACTAGAACTCATTGCAAGCCGTTTAGAAAGCTTTGAAGTAAAACCATCAGGCACTGAAGGTTACCGTACTGCTGAGGTTACACTCGGTGGTGTGGATACCACTGAAGTCTCATCAAAAACCATGGAAAGTAAAAAACAGAAAGGTTTGTACTTTATTGGCGAAGTACTTGATGTAACAGGTCATTTAGGTGGATACAACTTCCAATGGGCATGGGCTTCTGCGCATGCAGCTTCCGAATACGTCTGATCTCGACAAGAATTAATTAAACATAACCTGCAGATGATCTCTGCATAAAAAAGGGCTGATTCATTCAGCCCTTTTTCTTATCCGATCTGATTTATTCAAGATAGTCGGTTTTAAATAATGATACTGACGACGTCGAAGTTCGTTGAATTGTCAGATCCATTTTTTCAACGGCAACTGAAATATGTTGTGGTTGCACGCTTGCGGTTTGTTTGAGTGTCGATACTAAAGTATTGAGCATTGAAATTACCCCCATTTTGCCATTCCTTTGCACAGATCATAAGTGTCATTCATGACAGCAATATGAATCCTAAGTTTTTATATTTTAAGTAATATTCCATATATCACTATTACTTAAAATACCAATTTTCGGGTAAATTTCAATCATTATTTTTGGACTGATTGGTATCTTTATTTTCACTGTTTAGCGGTGATTGTTCTGTCTGCTCAAAATCAGTGCGTTTTGATTTTGCAAAAATAAAGCGTCGTGCACTCGCCAAAAAACCAACTGTGATCCCTGCAATAATCACTGGGGCTAAAAATTTATTCGGTGCTTTTGCCATACAAATATTCCTTATAAATCATTAAAATCGACCACATAAACGTGGCCGATTTTTTTAAAGACAGAATAGTTTAATTTGGATCATCTGGTTTTGGCGGGGTTAAAGGTGCCGAAGGTGCATCGACCTCTTTTTCAGCCTCACCAGTTGAACCAAATGGATTATTTTGTGGTTGATCACTTGGGTTTACATCCAACTGATCTGGCGTGGCCGTTTCTTTTTCACTGACACCGGGAGCAGCCTGTTGAATGTTTGGATAGCCATCATCGGTTTTCACTTCAGAAGTCATCACAGATGTTGATGGCGTTGGACTCGCTACAGACGATGTAGGTGTATTAAAGGTGGTTTTCGCCTTTGCCTGCTCCTGTACTGGATTCGGTTCATTGGCTTCGCGTTTCGCTTTATCGATAAGATCTGATAACAATCGTTCCGCCGGATTGCGACCACCTAAACCAAAGGCCAAAGCGAAAGCAACTGCAACCGCACCGAGGGTTAAACCAAAGGCCAAATTCACGATCGAGTCAGCAATACCCATGGCACGCAAGCCCATGGCTACAACCAAGCCCATAATCAGCACACGGACCAAATTACCTAACCAACGTGAACTGTTATATTCCCCTCGTTGCACCACATTTGCCACAATATTGGCAAGCCAGAAACCCACCACCAAGATTACAGCACCAAGTAAAATACTTGCACCGAACTGGATAAACATAGCAATAAGGGCACTGATTTGCTCAAAGCCTAAACGGTTAGCAGCTTCAGATACCGCAAATAACATGGTGAAAAATACAATGAGGCAACCGACAACATCCGACACTTTGGTTTTGCCCAAAAAGCGTTGAATGTCTAATTTTTCTGGCACAGTATCAACACCTGTACCCGAGATCACATCCACCACTAGACGCGCTACAAAGCGTGACACCACATAGGCCAAGATTAAGATTAAACCTGCGGCAATGATGTTCGGTATCGCATACATGATCTCATGTAACATGGCTGTTGCAGGCTGAGAAATCGCCTCGATACCAAGTGCTTCGAAAGCCACAATTAATGCAGTGATAATGACTATAGCAAAGACAAAATTACCCAAAACTTGAGCAAGTTTTGCGTTTTTAAACATGCCCACTTTTTCGACTTGCTGCTGCAGACTTAAACTGTTCACCAAGCCTTCCACGATGCCTCGTACAATCTTCGCTAAGATAAAACCCACAAAGACGATGACACCAGCAATAAAGATATTGGGAAGATAAGAAACAACTTCAGTGACCATATTTTGGATTGGGAACAAGAGACCGTTCAAACCCAATATCGATAAAACAATCGGTAGGAAAAGTAACAAAATCAGCCAATATACAATTTCACTAATATTTTGACTGATTGGACTGACGCCAACCTCAGAACTAAGTTTTTCATCGAGTTGGGTTTTATCAAGCAGTTTCTTTGAACCGACTTTGACCAAACTCGCCACGATCCAACCAATAAAACCTACAGCTACCGCAGCCAAGAGCTGTGGAATAAATAACAAGAACTGCTGAATCATGTTACTGAATGGGCCACTGACACTGGTCAAATTCAGCACATTGAGCGCACCAATGACGGCAATGATCAAAATAATCCAGAACACAACTCTGGAGACTATATTTTCAACATTGGAACGGTGCCCAGTTGCATTTGAAAGTTTTTGATTTGTACCTAATTTTTGCAGAACTTTTTTGACGCCAGCAGCAACCAATAAAGCAATGACCCAACCTATCAGTAGAATTGCTACTGCACTTAAAATGGGGTGAAACTGTTCCCAATAATACATGGCATCAAAACGGCCACGCGGACCACCCAGATAATCATTCATACGTTCGCCCTCATTGTTATACATGATCTGTTGTTATGTGGATTTTTACGTATGCCGCGATATCACACAGCATTAGTGCTTTGAACTTAAGCTTTCTTTTCCACCTTAGTTTTTGCGTATTTTTTAATCAACCAAAGTATGCATAACTCCAACAAAAGCTCACAATTGAATGTAAAAAAGCCTTGGGACAACCAAGGCTTTATTTATGTCACTCTGATGAGAAACTTAAGGTTCAGATCTTGCACTCATGTAACTCTGACTCATGTTTATCATCAATTATTATCAACGATCTGTCGCAGTTGCAGTATTTGAATCATTAGCAACAGCTTCATCCCCCGGTGTACCGCTAGTCGTATCATTGGCTGTTGCAGTTTGTGCATTGGGTGCAGGATGATCAGGCGGTGCATCCAAAGCAGAAGGTTTCATATCTGCAAACATATAAAATAATAATGCGATTAAAAAGATACCCACTAAGATCAGTATGTACACAGGGATACGTTTTTTTTGTGTTGTTTCTTCCGTACTGGTGGTATGGGGTGGTTTATTAAAATCGTGTGTCATATTCCCCTCGCAATTTTGTTGTTCATAGTTGAATTTTTATACTAGCAATACAATATCCTGTATTGTGTGAAGAACAATTACAATCAGTGAAAACGTGTAACTTGAATTATAAGTTTAATAAATATACTTTCCTTTGGAGCTAGGTCAGTTATTTTTGAAGATAAATCAATATATAAGGGTGAAAATATTGGGCAAAGATTTAAGTGCTATATTTAAATTTAAAGCATTTTTATAGGATTATATCTTAAAGAATAAATGCTTTTTTGAGCCCGGTGGAATTATCTGCTTTTGATGAATGAAATGAGCTATAATCATGCACCTTATTTTTCACCTGTTATCAAATCTATGGCGTACCATCAACAAGGTGTAACGCTTGATCTTGACACTGACGTCACTCATCAATGTTCCCTTCATTACACTCGTGATCAGCATCTTATTGGCATTATTGAATTTAGTAAGCCGAGTTATGTGTTGAAATGGGGTGATTTGGAATATTTCCGCCGACGTACTGAAGAGTTTTCAGTGATGCCATTCCCTGAATGCATCAATGCGATGGTGATTGATATTCGAAATATTGCGGCTTTTTTAGATAATGAAGTGCCTATTATTCCTTGGCGCTTGCTCGAAGAAGAATGTCCGATTCGCTTAGTTGTTCCCCAAGATCGACTGGAGCATTATGCTGGCTTTTTTGAACCGACTTGGTTGACTGCTGACGTAGACACAGCGATTCAAGAAATTCGTGAATTTATGGATATGTTTGTGCATTAATACGGAGATTAAACTAAAGTTTAATCCCTAAAACCTCCATTTGGAGGTTTTTTTATGCCCTTTTATTTTAATTATTTATTTCACAATAAAATTAAATTATTTTATATTTAATGACTTATAGCAAACCTTCTTATAAAAAATGTTCATAACTTATCCCATTTCTTAGTAACAATTCGGCAATAAATTTTGCTTGAGCCTTGCTCGATTTATCACCTAAGATGTAGAAAATGATCTCTTTTTTATTGTTGAAACATTCTTAATAACAAAGCAATAAAATCTAACGAGAAACAAGATCATAAAAAGTGGATATTAAATCAGGGTAAAAGGAGTTTTAACGATGACGTCAAAAAAACATTTAGCAACTTTGTTCTGTGCAAGTGCGCTCACTTTAGGGCTTAGCGCATGTAGTGACAATAAAGCACCTACAACGGATAAAGCTGCAGGAAGTGAAGCTGCTGTTTCTGACTCAGGGACTTTAGATAAGATCAAAAAATCCGGCACGATTGTATTAGGCTATCGCGATTCATCGATTCCATTTTCATATATCGCAGATAATCCAAACCAACCTGTAGGTTATGCACACGATCTTCAATTAAAAGTCGTTGAGGCGGTTAAAAAGCAATTAAATCTTCCCGACTTAAAAGTCCGTTATAACTTAGTGACCAGCCAAAACCGTATTCCATTGGTTTCTAATGGCACAGTCGACTTAGAGTGTGGTTCAACCACAAACAATAAAGAACGCCAACAACAAGTAGATTTCTCAACAGGTTTCTTTGAAGTGGGTTCACGCTTACTTACTGCAAAAGACTCTGGGGTTAAAGATTTTGCTGACCTCAAAGGCAAAAAGTTAGTGACCACAGCAGGAACGACATCTGAGCGTTATATTCGTCAACATGAAAAAGAGTTAGGTATTGGTGAAGTCATTTCTGCCAAAGACCATGCTGAGTCTTTCCTCATGCTACAAAATGGTCGTGCAGCGGCATTTATGATGGATGATATTTTGCTGGCAGGTGAAAAATCGAAAGCCAAAGATCCTAATAAATGGGAAATCGTGGGTACAGCACCGATTCATGAAATCTATGGTTGTATGATGCGTAAAGGTGATACTGGCTTTAAACAAGTGGTTGATGATGCAATCAAAGCAACTTATAGCTCTGGTGAAATCAATGACATGTATAAAAAATGGTTCCAAACGCCAATTCCACCAAAAAATATCAATTTGAATTTCCCGATGTCTGATCAATTAAAAGCATTGATTAGCAATCCACATGATCGTGACGAATAACTTTCCCTAAACATTCTAAAGATGCTTAAGCCAAACGGATTTTGGCTTAAGCTCATTATAGGGAGTTCCTATGAATTATAGCTGGAATTGGGGTGTGCTGTTCCAATCTACAGGTGTAGGTGATTCGACCTACCTGAATTGGATTTTAATTGGGATCGGCTGGCTGTTTGTCATCGCTTTGGTGGCATGGAGCATTGCGATGGTACTCGGCAGCATCTTGGGTATTATGCGTACCCTACCGAGTCCTGTAGCACGAGGTATTGGTACGGCCTACGTGACTATTTTCCGGAATGTACCCTTATTGATTCAACTGTTTATATGGTTCTATGTTGTACCCAACTTCCTCCCTGCTGCGATTAAAAGCTGGTGGATGAATGACCTTGGGGCAAATACGACCGCCTTAATTTCTGCAAGTGTCGGCTTGGGTCTTTTTACAGCTGCACGGGTCTGTGAGCAAGTCAGGACTGGTATTGAAGCGCTTCCTTTGGGGCAAACCAATGCAGGTTATGCTATGGGATTTAGCACGGCTCAACTTTATCGCTATGTGATCTTACCGCAGTCGTTCCGCACGATTTTGCCACCACTCAGCTCTGAGTTGACCAACTGTGTCAAAAACACCTCAGTCGCCTCTTTGGTCGGAGTTGCAGAAATCATTTCACAGATGAAAACCATCAGTGAATACACGCAAAACACCATCGAAATTTATACCTACGTCACCATTATTTTCATCGTGATCAACATCTGTTTAATTGGTTTCATAAATTTTCTGGAAAAACACCTACGCGTTCCTGGCTTAATTGCAGGAGATAAATAATGGAATGGCTCAGTTCTTTTATTCAAGACCTCCAAGCGTCTGGCCCTGCGCTATGGCATGGTTTCAGCATCACACTCAAAGTGGTGATCACGGCAACCATTGGTGGTGTCTTTATTGGGACTTTATTGGCGTTGATGCGCCTGTCCTCGATTAAGGCTTTAAATATTTTTGCTAAAGGCTATGTGAACCTCTTTCGTTCTATTCCTTTGCTCTTGGTGTTGATGTGGTTCTACTTTGCCGTACCCTTTATTTACACAGGGATCACCGGTAACTATCTAACGATTGATACTGCCCTTGTGTCGAGTATCGTGGCCTTCATGTTATTTGAAGCGGCTTACTTTTCAGAGATTGTCCGTGCAGGGATTCAATCAATTCCTAAAGGTCAAACTTCTGCAGCTTATGCTCTCGGTATGAGTTATAGCCAAGCAATGCGCTTAATTATTTTGCCGCAATCTTTTCGCAAAATGACGCCATTACTTTTACAGCAAACCATCATTCTGTTCCAAGATTCAACCATGGTTTATGCCATCGGACTCTTAGACTTTTTCCGCACCAACTATGTTCGAGGCGACCTCATGTCATTGTTAACTCAATACATTCTGTTTGCCGGTCTGGTGTATTTCACTATTAGTATGATCGCCACCTATGCAGTTAAAAAATTACAACGGAGGTTAAGTGTATGACCGATCAAAAAACGATGATTGACCTCCAAAATGTCAGTAAATGGTATAAAGATTTTCAAGTGCTCACCGATTGCACGACTCAAATTAAACAAGGTGAAGTGGTTGTGGTGTGTGGGCCTTCAGGTTCAGGGAAATCAACGCTCATTAAAACCGTTAATGGACTTGAGCCTTTTCAGGCCGGTACGATTTTAGTCGACGGAATTTCCATTAATGACCCAAAAACCGATTTAAATAAATTGCGTAGTCGTGTCGGTATGGTGTTCCAGCACTTTGAACTGTTTCCGCATTTATCCATTACCGAAAACCTGACCATTGCACAGGTCAAAGTCTTAGGTCGATCAGAAGCCGAAGCCAAGAAAAAAGGTTTGGCTTATTTAGATCGTGTGGGTTTGAGTGCGCATGCCGCTAAATTCCCTGCACAGTTATCAGGTGGACAGCAGCAACGTGTTGCGATTGCACGTGCGCTCAGTATGGACCCGATTGCCATGCTGTTTGATGAACCAACTTCGGCACTTGATCCAGAGATGATTAACGAAGTGCTTGATGTGATGGTAGGTCTTGCAAAAGAAGGTATGACCATGATGTGTGTAACCCATGAGATGGGCTTTGCGCGTCAGGTTGCGGACCGTGTGATCTTTATGGATCAAGGAAAAATTGTGGAAGACTGCAGTAAAGATGATTTCTTTAATGCCCCTCGTGGTGAACGAGCGCAGCAGTTCTTAAATAAAATTCTGCATTAACATCAAAACGTTTATTTAACTGATGTTACGCAGTAACATCAGAAGCGTAATTTGATTCAAATAAAAGTACGATACGCGGTAACGTCATCCGCAAGTGTTTGAGATAGAACTTCTTCTAATCAAAAATATTTTTGCGATACTTTAGATAATTAGGCGCTAGTGAACGAGTTTTGCGGTGAGGAGCACTGCTCCGCAAGATGGTTTCCTTGCGAAGCTTCGCTTCTCATTTTGCCTAATGAGAAGCATGCTTCGTAAGAGTACCTCCAGCCGAAGGCTAATCCCTTTATTCATTCTCTTGATGTAAGACTCCGTCGAATTGGCTTAACAATCATTTTAAAAATGCAAAATTACTTTTGCATGCATAACATCAGTTATTTAATTTCCGAAAATAAAAAAGCTCATCCTTCGATGAGATTTTTTTCATGACAGATTACCAATAATTTTCTACAGCAATATTGCCTTCACCACGACGGTTCATGGTCAAACCACGCGCCTTTAAAGCCGCCTTTGTGTCGTCAACCATTTGTGGATTACCACACAGCATGACATGCGTCGTTTCCACATTAAATGCTAAGCCTGCCGCCTGTTCTAACTCGCCATTTTCAATTAAAACTGGTAAACGGTCATGCAGCGGTGCATTTGGATTACGTGTCACAATAGGAATAAATTTGAAGCCCGTATGCCCTTCACCAAAGGTCTCAGCGATTTCTTGAATCCGCTCTACATAAGCCAGTTCTGATACGGTGCGCACACTGTAGACTAGATTAATTTTTTCGTATTTAGACCACGTTTCAAAGTCTTGTAACATCGATAAAAATGGTGCCAAACCCGTTCCTGTTCCCAACAGCCATAAGTCCTTCGGCAATGGCAACTGATAACGTGCCAAAGTGAGGAAGCCATAAGGCACTTTTTCTAAATACAGCTCATCGCCCACTTGTAGATGCTGCAAATTTGAAGTAAACGCACCATCTGGAACGACGATAGAGAAAAATTCTAAAGTTTCATCAAAGGGTGACGACACCACAGAATAGGCACGAACCACCAATTCATCGCCCACTTTCAAACCAATTCGAGCGAACTGACCAGCAGTGAATTTAAAATGTGCAGGGCGTGTCATGGTAAAACTGAACAAAGTATTGGTCCAACGGTGTACAGATAAAACCTTTTCTAAGCTAAATTTTTCAATTGACATGATTTGAACGTGGCGTGACAGACTGTGCTCATGTTAGCATGACAGCATAATTTATTAATATTTTTTAAATGTTAAGGCCTGATTCATGCGCATGACTTTACGCCAGTTGGCTGTTTTTGTAGCAGTCGCTCAAGAAGGTACCGTTACCAAAGCCAGTGATGCTGTCAAACTTACTCAAAGTGCAGCAAGTATGGCATTGGCAGACCTCGAAGATGGTCTCGGTGCTCCACTGTTTGACCGACTAGGTAAACGCTTGCAATTGAATGACTTGGGTCGTTTTTTATTGCCACAAGCTTTGGAAATTTTAGGGCGCTGCGAAGCTTTTGAACAAGCAGCCAAAGGCGAACTACAAAGTATTGATCTGCGTTTAGGTGCGACCCTAACCATCAGTGACTACTTGATGCCAGACCTCATGGCAGATTTCTTACAAATTCAGCCTCAAGCACATTTACAACTTCAAGTCGGCAATACCCGCCAAATGATTGAAGCGGTAAACCAATTTCAGTTGGATTTGGCCTTAATTGAAGGTTCATGCCATCTGCCACAGCTACAATGTATTCACTGGCGTGACGATGAACTTGCCGTGTGCTGTTCACCAGAGCACCCTTTAGCGAAGTTGGATCGTGCACTCACTGCAGTTGACTTTGATAACGTGGAATGGATCTTACGTGAAGAAGGTTCAGGCACACGTGAAGTATTTGACAACGCAATTTTAAAAGACCTGCCAGATGCCAATATACGTTTAACCTTGGGTCATAACGAAGCCATTCTAAAAATCGTGGCAGGTGGTCTTGGTATGTCATGTATTTCTAAACTTGCGATTGAGCCTTTACGTGAAAAAGGTCAATTGGTGGTTTTAGATACGCCGTTTTGGCAACTTGCCCGTCCATTATTTATGTTGGTACATCGTCAGAAATACCAAGGACCGGGTCTCAAAGCCTTTATGCAATTTTGTGAAAAATCTGTTTAAACTAAAAAGCGCCTAATGGCGCTTTTTTTTATTTATTAAATTGTCGTTCGCAAGGTATTCCGTCGTTGTTTCCGTCCATTTTCGTACCTGGACAATGTTGTAGAAAATACACCGCTTCTTCATAAGATTTCATCTGACTACAATGCGTACGCCCATCACAACTAAACTGGGCTTTCTCTACTGCTCTTGGCATATCACTTGAAGAAGGTGCCTGCGCAGTGTATTGAACAACAGACTGAGCTTGCGTTGAAGCTGTGCCGTATAGATTTTTTTCACCTTGCTCAGTCAGCACCCGATCGGGTAAATCCCCCAGTGATTTTCGCTGTTCTTTTACAATATTTTCATTTTCTTGCATGAGCTGTTGTAAATGTAGCTGCTTCTGTTCTTGGTACTGCTGATATTTCCCATAAACAGCCACAGCTAATACTAAAATTACAATGAGTCCAATCATGCTGAAGATTTTACTGTTCCAAACTGTGCCTTTGGCTGTATCGTGAGGAGTAGCTTGATCGTTCACTCGATCCGACCTTGATTCAAATGACGGATTTATCTGTTCATGAGTGGACTGCTCTTTTTTCAAATCTAAACGGATGATATTTACCGCTTTAAATTTACCCTGATCTGCTTCAATCCTGTATTTGAGATTTTCTCCAACACGTGGTTCGATGTGTCGGCTAGGAAAATCACGAATATGAAAAAATAAATCCTGTGCTTGATCTTGTTGTATAAATCCAAAGCCGCGCTCAACGTTATAGCTTTTGATTTTCCCCTCTTTAAACATAAAAATTGTCTCTCATCTTTTCTTTTAATACTCTTATGATAATAAAAAAAGAGGCCCTATAGACCTCTTTTTCAATTTCAAAGATTTCCATGAAATCTTAAAATCACATTATTTACGCAAATTCGAAAGCAAAGCTGAAGTAATTGACTGGTTATTTGCCACTACTTTAGATTTTTTAGCTTTTGCAGATTTGTCTTCTTCACGCTCAATGTTTATGGCTTTATAACGATCACCATTTTTCACCACATTAAATTTCACACGATCATTACGTTTTGGCTCGACACCATCTGCGGGAAAGTCAGAGATATGGAAAAATACATCACCTTCTTCACATGAAAGAAAGCCAAAGCCCTTTTCAGGATTGTACTGCTTCACTTTACCTTTATATTGTTCGGACTTCATAAAGTACCCTATTCCATTTATTCCAATGTCTTTAGTATATAAAAAAGAGGCTATAAAAGCCCCTTTTCTGTTCATGATGCAAAAATTAGTCTTTTTGAACTGAACCGAAAATTTTATCGCCTGCATCGCCAAGACCAGGAACGATATAACCGTTTTCATTTAAACCTTGGTCTACAGATGCTGTGTAAATGATCACATCTGGGTGAGCTTCATTCACACGTTTAATGCCTTCTGGAGCGGCAACAAGCACCATGACACGAATATCTTTACAACCACTGGCTTTTAGAACGTCAATAGCAGCAACGAGCGATGAACCTGTTGCAAGCATTGGGTCAATAATCATCGCTAAACGGTTTTGTACGTCTGGTACTAATTTTTTGTAGTAAGTACGCGCTTCTAAAGTTTCTTCATCACGCTCTAAACCCAATACAGATACTTTCGCACTTGGAATCAGGTTTAAGAAACCATCCAACATACCAATACCTGCACGTAAAATCGGTACGACTGTTATTTTTTTACCGGCAATACGATCTACAGTTACTTTACCATTCCAACCATCAATTTCATGATCGACCATTGGTAAATCTTTCGTTGCTTCATAAGTCAGAAGCATAGTCACTTCTTGAGCAAGCTCACGGAAGTTTTTAGTACTAATATCTGCACGACGAAGTAAGCCGAGTTTATGTCGGATTAAAGGATGACGGATTTCATGGATAGCCACGGGAGAACACCTAAAAGGTTAAGATAAAATTTCAACCATTATAAAGCTATTTAACAAATGATAAAAATAAAAAAGCCCCCTTTACAGGAGGCTTTTTTGTAATAAGCAAATTAATTGCTTAATTCATTAGTTAAATCCACTTTGAATTAAGCTAAAAATGAACTGTTGTAATTCAGGTGAGATCGCAAAGTATGCCACTTGAGATACTGCAATGATTGGATCTGGATATACACCGATCAACAACACAAGTGCAGCTGCGCCAAGCACCATAATACCACCCACTTTTTGACCCCAATGATCGACAGCGTCGATACGTGGGTTTTCTGGTGGAGTCATGTACATCACAATCATCACACGTAGGTAGTAGTACAAACCGATACCTGAACCAAGGATCACCATCGCAGCTAAGAACCATGAACCACCAGCAACCGCTGTTTTGATCACAAGGAACTTACCAATAAAGCCAGCTGTTAATGGGATACCTGCAAGAGATAACATCATGACAGTCAGTGTTGCAGTCAACACTGGACGACGCCAGAACAAACCACGGTACTCAGCAAGGCTACCTGCTTCGTCTTTGTTGTTGTAAGGGCTAGACATCAGTGTCACAACACCGAACGCACCAATCGTTGTTAATACATAAGTAATCACATACACGTTGACGCTGCTGAATGTTGCAAAGCCTTGTACTTGAACAAAGTCAGTATTACGTGCACTCACAATCGCAACAAGTAAGTAACCAAAGTGAGCGATTGAAGAGTATGCAAGGATACGTTTCAAGTTCACTTGACGTACTGCTAGCAAGTTACCCGCAAGGATAGACAATACTGCAATGATGGTCACGATCGTGATGAAGCTATCAGAAAGGATTAAACCAGAAGCCAAGAAGTAACGAACGAATAGACCGATCATTGCCACTTTAGCCACAGTCGCTAAGAATGTCGCGATTGGCGCTGGCGCACCTGCATACACGTCCGGTGTCCATTTATGGAATGGCGCAAGAGACAATTTAAATGCAACAGCAAAGACAATCAGTGCAAGACCAAGGACTACACCCGGTTGGCTGAATGTTGTGAACATTTTGCCTGGTTCAGCAACGAATGCCATTGTACCTGTGTACGCATATACATAAGCCATACCCATCAACAACATCGCAGAAGCAGTTGCTGAAAGTACCAAGTATTTCACACCCGCTTCAAGGGACTGTGAACGTTGGTGTGTATAAGCCAATAGGCCGTATACAGGAATCGACATTAGTTCAAGGCTGATAAAGAAAGACGCATAGTGCGAACTTGCAACCATTAACAATGCACCTGTTACAGAGCACAGCATCAAGATATAAAGTTCTTCACGGTTATCTTTATAGGTTTCGATATACGCATGTGACAATGTGCAGCAAGCAAGTGCTGCAATCAAAATCACGAATTGGTACAACATCGTAAATGGATCTACGATGAACAAATTCATTACGTTTGCAGGTGCATACTGCCCTGCAACGAAAACAAAAATAATATAAAAGGCTGCAAGGTTCAGACCGATAACGGAAGTCGTTGCAACTAAATTGTGGTTACGCTTGATTGCAATTAGCAACATCACGACGATCGCAGTTAAAGCCACGATCATCACAGGAGCTAATGGCATAAGCTCAGAAAATGACATTGTGAAGTCCATGGCTTATTGCATCTCCACATTTTCAGGTTGTACAGCAATCTGCTGCACAACATCAACGACTTCTTGAACTGGGATATAGCTATTTGCAATCCACGCCATGCTTGAATTTGAAATATCAAGGAAGCTTTGTGGGAATAGACCAAGCCATACTAGACCAAGAGCACAGATTAAAAGAATCACAACTTCACGCGCATTTAAGTCTTTCAACGGATTTGCGTAATGCTGTTTTTGTTCTTCGTTTGGTGTACCAAACAACGCTTTGTGGATCAGGATTAAACCGTAAAGACCGGCAAATACTAAGCTTACTGCAGCAAGAATTGTGTACACAGGGAACTTGTCATAAGAACCCATCAAGATCAGGAATTCACCGATGAAGTTACCTAGACCTGGAATACCTACAAGTGCCGCAACAAAGAACATTAAGAAGAATGAAAGGTATTGGAACTGACCACGAATACCGCCCATCAAACGCATGTCACGTGTATGCAGACGTTCGTAAACCTGACCACACATAATGAACAATGCAGCAGAAGATAGACCGTGAGCCAGCATCATAATCATCAAGCCTTGGAATGTCAGGATGTTACCTGCATACAAAGCAAGAAGTACGAAGCCCATGTGCGAAATAGATGTGTACGCAAGCAGACGTTTCATGTCTGTTTGTTGGAATGCACACCATGCACCGTAGAAAATACCGATTAGACCAAGAATGATCGCGATGTCAGCAAACTGAGCAGATGCTACTGGGAAGAATGGAATAACGAAACGTAAAAGACCATAAGCCGCAGTTTTAATCAAGATACCTGCAAGGTCGACAGAACCCGCTGTAGGTGCTTGCGCATGTGCATCTGGTAACCAGCCGTGTAATGGGAAAACTGGAAGTTTTACCGCAAAACCAATGAACATACAGATCATGAATGCATACGCAAGTGCTGGAGCTTTTGCCTCAACAGTGTGTGCAACACTCATCAAGAAGTCGTAGTTAAAGCTGATTTGACCGTGAAGTTGGAAGCCAACAACCACTAGACCCAAGATACCGATCAACATGATCAGACCCGCAACCTGAGTATAGATAAAGAATTTAGTTGCAGCGTAAACGCGTGACTTACCTTCTGCCCCTTTATGACCCCAAAGTGCGATCAAGAAGTAGATTGGTACCAGCATCATCTCCCAGAAGAAGAAGAATAGGAACATGTCAATCGCTAAGAATACACCGATCACACCACCTAAAGACCAAAGTAGGTTTAAGTGGAAGAAACCAACGTTCTTTTGAATCTCACCCCATGAACAGCCGACCGCAAGTACACCCAGTAATGCAGTTAAACCTACCATAAGCAGTGAAAGACCATCCACCGCAAGGTGAATGTTAATCCCTAAAGTGGTAATCCACGGTAGGTTAAATTGAGCAGCCCACTGTGGAGCTTGTGTACCCAACTCGTAGTTATAAGTACCGCTTTGCCATAAAACGACGGTTAACACCAACGTTAATAGCATACCAATTAAGGCAATATAGCGTGGTAAGTGCTTGTCGAGTTTATCGACAAGCCAGCATACAAAACCTGCAATGAACGGAATAAGGATCAGAGCGGGTAGAATTAAATTGTTTGGAGTTTCCATTTTATTTCCCCACGACCTGAATCACGACCAGGATCAATAGTAATGCAAACGTACCGAATGCCATACTAGATGCGTATTCACGCAATGAACCTGTTTGACGTGAACTTGTAAAGCTATTACCGCCTTTAACAAGTGCAGGCAATACAAGCCATAAGCCGTCAATTGGATCACGACCAAAGATTTTAGCCAGTAGCAAATAAGGCTTAACGAAAACAATGTTGTACAAAGCATCGAAACCAAGTGCATTACGACAGATATTTGCAAGACCCGCGCCCAGTGAAGTTTTCGCGAACGATTTCACTGCACCATAAGCAAATGCAAATAACACCACACCGACTACAAGACCTGCAAGTGCAATACCAACAGCTGTGTATTCAGCGCTATGCATACCATGTTCTAGCGCTTCTGGAATATTAAACGCTGGGATTCGTGCAGCATTTAAAATATTCGTTACTGGTGCTTTTAATACATAAGCTAAACCAGTTGAAAGCACTGCAAGAATCGCCAATGGACCCCAGTAAGTAACACCTTTGATTTCATGGTAAGGCGTGTTTTCTTTACCAAAGAATACAACCCAAATAAGACGGAATGTATAAATTGAAGTTAAGAACGCACCTGCTACACCAGTCCAGTACAAGCAGTCATAAACTGCAATCGCTTGACCTTTCACCCATACCGCACCAAGAATCGCATCTTTCGAGAAGAAGCCGATCGTGATGAATGGAATCGCTGCCAATGCACCGCCACCAATCGCGAAACAAGCAAACAAGAATTTGTTTTTGTGGAATAGACCACCCATCTTGAAGATGTTTTGCTCGTGATGGTAAGCCAAAATCACTGCACCAGAAGACAAGAATAATAATGCCTTGAAGAATGCGTGAGTCAGCATGTGGAATAGACCAGCTTGGTAAGCTTCAGCACCTACAGCCATAAACATATAACCCAACTGACTCATAGTTGAGTAAGCAAGAATACGTTTGATGTCTGTTTGTACCAATGCAGCAAAGCCTGCAACTAACAATGTCACCGCACCTGTGATTGAGATGAACATCATCACTTCTGGCGCTTGTTCAAACACGCTGAACATACGGCTACATAGGTAAACACCCGCTGTTACCATTGTTGCTGCGTGGATCAATGCAGATACTGGTGTAGGACCAGCCATCGCATCTGCCAACCATGTTTGTAATGGGATCTGAGCAGATTTACCTGCAGCACCCAAGAACAACATCAATGCAGTCCAAATCGCAATCGAAGAACTCTGAGCCAAAACTGTTGGCGCAGCAGCTACAACTTCTGCAATGTTTAAAGTGCCGAATTGTTGGTAGATCAAGAACAATGCGATCAGTAAGAATACGTCACCCACACGTGTCACGGTGAATGCTTTAATTGCAGCAAAACCGTTTGCAGGTGTTTGGTAGTAGTAACCAATCAATAGGTATGAACATAGACCTACACCTTCCCAACCCAAGAATAACAACGCTAAGTTGTCACCCAACACTAAAAGCAGCATGCTTGCTACGAATAGGTTGAAGTATGAGAAGAAACGTGCAAAGTCTTCTTCGCCACGCATGTACCATGTTGCAAAGATGTGAATTAAGAAACCCACACCTGTGATCATGCCCATCATCAATAATGATAAGCCATCTAAATGAAGCGTGAAGCCCGGTGCTAAGTTACCTGCACTGAACCAAGTCCAAAGATGCTGAGTTGTTGCAACTGAACCATTATTAACAAAGTCGATACCGGCAATTAATGCAAATAAAGCTGAAAGACCAACTGAACCTGCACCAATAATTGCAGCAACTGATTCAGGAAGGTTTTTACGACCTGCCGCCAACAGGATAAAACCAATTAGCGGGAAAAGTACTGTTAAATATAAATAACTCATCCGCGCATCTCACTAGCAGCATCCACATCCAGATGATGGAAGCGATGATAGAACTGAAGGACGATCGCAAGACCGATACACGCCTCTGCTGCAGCAAGCGTTAAGATCAAGATAAACATCACTTGACCATCTGGCTGTGCCCATGCGCTTCCTGCCAAAACGAACGCTAAAGCAGCAGCGTTCATCATGATTTCAAGGCTCATTAAAATAAATAGTAGGTTGCGTCGAACCATCACACCGTAAAAACCCAGTGCAAAAAGAATGGTTGCAACGATCAAACCATGTTCTAAAGGGATGTTGCCCATTATTCTTTGTCCTCTTCTGCACCTGGCTCACGTTTGCCAAGATGGAATGCAGCGACAAGTGCGCCAAGCAATAACATCGCAGCAACTTCAACCAGTAATAAGTACTGAGTAAAGAGTGAAGTACCCACTTCTTTCGGACCGACAACTTGAGCACCCATGACAGTGCCAGCAGTTGTGTAGTCTGACTTCAACATCCAAACAAGGATTAGACCCATTAGGAAGCTCATCAACGCAGGATATGCCCACGCTGAAGAAGTCAGCCATTTGCTTTCTTGTTCAACTGTATTTTGCCCAAGATTCAGCATCATCACGACGAATACGAATAGCACCATGATTGCGCCAGCGTAAACGATAATTTCGAGGGCACCGGCAAACGGCGCACCCACGATCATGAAGATACCTGCAACTGCAAGTAAAGAGATAATCAAGCTTAATAAAGCGTGTACTGGGTTCGTGTTAGTTACAACACGAACGGTAGAGACGATGGCCACAAGCGCCATCAAATAAAATGGCCACATCATGGTAATAGACTCCGTACATCAACTGGTGTGCTTTCGCGTTGAGCCTGACCTTTATCTTTACCGGCAACAGCCATACCTGTTACGCGGTAGAAGTTATAGTCTGGGTATTTACCAGGACCTGAGATAAGAAGGTTTTCTTTCTCATATACTAAGTCCTGACGAACATACTCACCTAACTCAAAGTCAGGTGTCATTTGAATCGCAGTCGTAGGACATGCTTCTTCACACATACCGCAGAAAATACAACGTGAGAAGTTGATACGGAAAAATTCCGGATACCAACGACCATCTTCTTTTTCAGCTTTTTGTAGTGAAATACAGCCGACTGGACATGCAACCGCACAAAGGTTACATGCAACGCAGCGCTCTTCACCATCAGGGTCACGCGTTAACACGATACGACCACGGAAACGTGGTGGTACGATGTCTTCCGCTTTAACCTCTGGATATAAAATGGTGTCACGTTTACGTGTCGCGTGTGAGAATACCATCCACAACGAACGTACAATTGACCCAAATCCAGCTAGAAATTTAAACATTTTATTCTCCCTGCTGTCTTAGGCCTGATTCATCAGAATCACAGCACCAGTTACCAGAAGGTTAACCAACGCCAATGGCAAGCAAATTTTCCAACCAAAGTTCATGACTTGGTCATAACGTGGACGCATTAAAGAACCACGAGCCAAGACAAACATCATTACAAAGAATGCTGTTTTAATAATGAACCAGAACGCAGCTGGAATGAATGGAATATCTAGGTTGAAAGGCGCTAACCAACCACCGAAGAATAAAGTCACGATTAATGCAGAGATCAGTACGACGTTGACGTATTCCGCAACGAAGAACATACCCCATTTCATACCGCCGTATTCGACATGGTAACCTTCCGCCAATTCTTGTTCTGCTTCTGGTTGGTCAAATGGATGACGGTGAGTTACCGCAACACCCGCAACCACAAAGATTAAGAAACCTAAGAACTGAGGAATAACAAACCAAACATCACGTTGAGCTTCAACAATTTCACGCATGTTGAATGAGCCTGCAATCGCAACCACACCCATCAGTGAAATACCCAAGAACACTTCATAAGAAATGGTTTGAGCGGCAGAACGTAAACCACCAAGTAATGCGTATTTGTTATTTGATGACCAACCACCGAACAATACTGCGTATACAGCAATACCTGCCATTGCCATAAAGAACAATAGACCGATGCTCATGTCTGAAACACCTAGATAAGGTGAAACAGGAATAACCATGAACGATAGCACCGCAGTTGCCATCGCAACTGCTGGAGCCATACGGAAAGTCAATTTGTCAGCAAATTTTGGTGTCCAGTCTTCCTTAAACATGATTTTCAGCATATCGGCAACGATCTGGAACATACCGCCCGGACCGACACGGTTCGGACCGTAACGGTCTTGCCACAAGCCGAGTAAACGACGTTCAATAAAAGACATCAACGCAGCGATCAATACCACTACCAGTAAGATCACAATTGCTTGAAGAACTGAATAGGCGATTGGCCAGTTTTCAGCCCACAGCGGCGTTTGACGGATTAATTCTTGTTCCATGAATTACACTCCTACCGCGACTGAAACAGGTTCTGCAAGCGATACTGTAGGTGCTAGACCCACTGGGTAACCGATATAACCTGTAGGTAAGTATTCAATCACTTGAACTGGAAGGACGATTTCAGCATCCCCTGCTTTCACAGCGATACGTTGACCATCTTGAACATTTAAGCGTGCTGCATCTTGTTCACCCACAGCAAACATTGCTTCAGGAATACGCGATTCCATCGCAGGTGTTTTCACTGTAAATTCACCAGAAGCGAAGATGTGATGCATCGGTACAAGACGGAAGCTTTCACCATTAACCGCAACAGGTGCAGGTGCAACGAATGTACGTGCTGGACGTTTCGCTAAACGATCGAATAAACGAACGCCTGCATCGCCACCTTTTAAGTGACCACCCACGTTGTCTTGGAATTTGTTCCAAGCTTGTGGAGAGTTCCAACCTGCAGACCAAGCAAATGGTACAAGTGAAGCTGGAGTTTGGTTACCTACATAACCTTCCATAGAGAACGTCAACGCAGAGTCTTTATCGACTGGTTGTTTTGGTTCATGAATAGAAAGTGGTGCGCGCATCGCAGTACGACCTGAGTAACGACGTGGTTCACGTGCCACTTTCAGACCATGTACACGGAAGCCAGCATCTGGTGCTACGTCTTGAATTGCTTCAAGCGCAGGAACGTTTTTCGCTACTGACTCGATAACATCATCAAGAACTGTCCAAGAAATCGCTTTGCCTTTCACGCCAGTTTCAATGGCATGTAACCAGCGCCAAGATTCTTTGATCGCAAGTTCTGGTTTGTAGTAGCTTGGGTCATACACTTGGTAGAAACGTTGTGCACGGCCTTCTTGAGAGACCACAGTACCGTCACCTTCAGCAAATGAAGCAGCAGAAAGTACGATGTTGGCTTTTTTCACAGTTTCAGTTTCAGAATGATCAAGTACGATCACTTCTTTACCAGAAAGTGCAGCATTCACCTGAGCGGCTGGTAAGCGACGATAAAGGTCATTTTCCACCACGATCACAGTATCGTAATCTTGTGCAAATGCTTGTTCTAAGCTTTGACCACCAAAGATCGCTAAGCCCATTGAGTTCACTTCAGGAACAGTCAATGTTAAGCCCGCATTACCAAGGTTCTGTGCAACTTGTGCAGCAGCTTCCATGATTGATGCGTCTTGCAAGCTTGTACCAGAGATGATTAATGGTTTTTTCGCAGCTTTTAAAGTGTCAGCAATCGTTTGTGCAAATGCTTTGGCATCGTCATCCAAACCTAAAATCACTTCACCTTTCACAGCAGCAGCGACCGCAAAACCTAAACGTGCAATGTCGTTAGGTGATGCAACAACTTCACCTGTTGCAACATCAGCTAAACGTGTTTGAGTTGCAGCAAGGATGTAAATCGGAGATTTCGCATCTTGAGCAATACGTTGTACAGGTTCAGCCAACCACTCTTGCGTACGGCGCTCTGCAGCCATTTCTTTAGCTTTATTTTTCGCAGCTTGGCGAACAGATAGAGCCATACGAGGCGCAGTTTGAGTCAGATCTTCACCCAAAATCAACACAGCATCGTAGCTTTCGATTTCACGCATACCAGGGTTATAAACACCTTCGGTTTGCATAATAGAAGCTGCAAGTTCAACAAGTTTTTGCTCTTTTTGAGACATACCCGTTGAGAAGTTGTCTTGACCTACAAGTTCGCGAAGCGCGAAGTTTGATTCAAGTGATGCACGTGGTGAACCGATACCCAATACTTTTTTGCCTTGGATATTTTCAATTACGGTATCCAATGCTTGGTCTACAGAAACTGTAGTTACATTTGCACCAGAACGGAATTGTGGTTGACGTGGACGATCTTCACGGTTCACATAACCTGTACCGAAACGACCTTTATCGCAAAGGAAGTATTGGTTCACGTCACCGTTAAAGCGGTTTTCTACACGACGTAGTTCGCCATAACGTTCACCCGGAGAGATGTTACAACCTGAAGAACAGCCTTGGCATACGCTTGGCGCATACTGCATGTCCCATTTACGGTTATAACGTTCAGAGTGAGTTTTATCTGTGAATACACCTGTTGGGCACACTTCAGTCAAGTTACCAGAGAATTCAGATTCTAAAGTACCTGATTCTGGACGACCAAAGTAAACACGCGAAGCGTTTGCATACACACCAAAGTCTGTACCACCTGCATAATCTTTGTAGTAACGCACACACCGGTAGCACGCAATACAACGGTTCATTTCATGAGAAATGAAAGACCCTAGCTCTTGGTTGTAATGCGTACGCTTTGTGAAGCGGTAACGACGACGGTCATGCTGAGTCATTACAGTCATATCTTGTAAATGACAATGACCACCCTCTTCACAGACTGGGCAGTCGTGTGGGTGGTTGGTCATCAAGAATTCAACAACAGAAGCACGGAAATTTTTTGCTTCGTCATCTTCAATCGAGATGTAGGTATTGTCAGATGCAGGCGTCATACATGACATAACTAAACGACCGCGAGTATCTTCAGGATTCGCGTATTGAGTCACAGCACATTGACGGCAAGAACCGACAGAACCTAAGGATGGATGCCAACAAAAGTATGGGATGTCGATGCCAAGGCTAAGACATGCTTGTAGCAAGTTCTCTGAGCCGTTGACTTCATACGATTTTCCATCGACATGAATTGTAGCCATAGTCGAATTCCTTAAGCTTGTTCTACGTTGCTAGTTTGAGCTGCCGCATTTACGACTTTAGCTTCAAACTCGCCACGGAAATGTTTGAGTGCGCCCATTAACGGTTCCATCGCACCTGGAGCATGCGCACAGAAAGTTTTACCAATCCAAAGCTTACGAGTAAGTTCTTGTAAGTGATCGATATCTTCTTTCTTACCTGTGCCATCTTCCAAGGCTTTAAGCGCTTTAACCGCCCAAGGTAAGCCATCACGGCATGGTGTACACCAACCGCAAGATTCACGCGCAAAGAATTCTTCTAAGTTACGTGTCGCAGAAACCATACACTGAGTTTCATCGACTACCATGAGCAAACACGTACCTAAACGTGAACCTGCTTTCATGATGCTTTCAGCATCCATAGGAAGGTCAATATGTTCAGCAGCAAGGAAGTCTGTAGAAGCACCACCCGGTAACCATGCTTTGAGTTTTAAACCATCACGCATACCACCCGCATGATCTTCAATCACTTCACGCGCAGTTGTACCAAATGGAAGTTCCCAAAGACCTGGGAATTTTACTTTGCCTGAAGCGCCATAAATTTTAGTACCTGGATCTTTCGACTTACCTTCAGATAAACCGATATACCATTCAGGACCACGAAGCATAATTGCGGGTAAGTTGTTGTAAGTCTCTACGTTGTTAACAATCGTAGGACGACCCCAAGCACCTGCAACTTGTGGGAATGGCGGTTTAGTACGAGGGTTCGCACGGCGACCTTCAAGCGAGTTAATCAATGCAGTTTCTTCACCACAGATATAACGACCCGCACCAGTATGCACGTGTAACTCGAAGTTCCAACCTGTACCTAAGATGTTTTCACCCAAGTAACCTTTGGCACGAATTTGGTCCAATGCTTCATTTAAGTATTGAGCCGCTTCGATGTATTCACCACGGATGAAGATATAACCCTGTGTTGCTTCTAATGTATAAGCAGCAATCAACATACCTTCGATCAACTGATGAGGAAGTTTTTCCATCAACAGACGGTCTTTAAAGGTACCTGGTTCCATTTCATCGGCATTACAGATGAGGTAACGAGGGCCTGAGTTATCATTTGGCG
The DNA here is from genome assembly GCF_013419345.1 of Acinetobacter sp. YH12086. NCBI lineage: Bacteria > Pseudomonadati > Pseudomonadota > Gammaproteobacteria > Moraxellales > Moraxellaceae > Acinetobacter > Acinetobacter sp. YH12086. Next base: position 110,358 of record NZ_VPAF01000002.1, on the reverse strand, counting down.
CCATAAGCGACCATTTGATCCCTGCAGGGAAGCCCGCACCACCACGACCTTTTACAGTCGCAGCTTTGATTACTTCAAGCACTTCTTTCGGTTGCATGCCAACAGCTTTCTTAAAGCCTGCATAACCTTCAAGTGCTTCGTAATCATCTGCACTGCGAACGTGTTCCTGTTTGCTCAAACGCCAAGTTAATGGGTGAGTTTCTGGGTTACCGTCGCCATAAATTGGTTTTGGTTCAGTATTCATACATACTTCTCCAATAACTGTTTAATTGAAGTCACTTCAACTAGACCGTGAGTGTCTTCGTCAATCATTAACGTCGGACCTTTGTCACAGTTACCTAGGCAGCAAATTGGCAATAAAGTAAAGCGACCATCTGCAGTCGTTTGACCAAATGAAATGCCTAATTCACGCTGGAATGCTTCAGCAAGTGTTTCCGCACCCATCAAGAAGCAAGCAATCGAGTCACATAATAAAATTACGTGGCGACCAACTGGTTGACGGTAAATACGGTTATAGAAAGTTGCAACACCTTCAAGGTCTGCAAGGCTCATGCTAAGCAATTGCGCAATAGCATTCATCTGTGCATCATCTACCCAGCCATTACGGCGTTGTACACACTTCAAAGCATCAAGACATGCTGCGCGTGGGTACGGATAGTGACCAATGTGATGTTCGATATCGTGGATTTCTTCCGCAGTTAAAATCCCTTCAACATTCACACGTGGTTTTTTGTCAGTCAAAATCATCATAATGCGATTACCCCTTAGCGATCCACGTCAGCCATTACGACGTCAATTGTCGCTAAATAAATGATTAAGTCAGACATTAAGCTGCCGTTAATCACAGAAGGCATTTGCTGTAAGTGCGTGAAGGTTGGTGTACGGATACGTGTACGGTAACTCATCGTTGACTTGTCTGAAGTCAAGTAGTAGTTCGACGCACCTTTTACCACTTCCGCCATTACAGAGCTTTCGCCTGCTGGCATTACAGGACCCCATGACACGCTCAAGAAGTGCGTAATCAATGTTTCGATGTCTTGTAAAGTTTTATCTTTTGGTGGTGGAACAGCCAGTGGATGGTCTGCTTTGTATGCACCAGAAGGCATGTTGTCTAAACATTGCTTGATGATTTTCAGCGATTCTTCAATTTCACGGAAGTGAACAAGAACACGTGCATAAGCATCGCCTTCGTACTCTAAAGGCACATCAAAGTCGTAGTTTTCGTAGCCGCTATAAGGACGGTATTTACGAACGTCGAAATCAATACCTGTAGCACGTAGACCAGTACCCGTTACACCCCAAGCCAATGCAGATTTAGCATCATACTGAGCAACATTACGGGTACGACCGATAAACACTGAGTTTTTAAGTGCTGCAGTGTAGTACTCGTTCATACGCTTCGGCATCCAATCTAGGATTTCGCGAATGAGGTGCTGCCAGTTGTTTGGCAAGTCGTGCGCTGTACCACCGATACGGAACCATGCTGGGTGCATACGGTAACCCGTGATCGCTTCGATCGCGTCATAGATTTTTTGACGGTCAGCGAACATATAGAATACTGGGGTCATACCGCCGGCATCCTGAATCGCAGTACCAATGAACAATAAGTGGTTATTGATACGGAATAATTCAGACATCATGACACGGATACATTGTGCACGATCAGGAACGGTAATCCCTGCCATTTGCTCTACGCCAAGAACGTAAGGCATGTTTTGCGCACAACCACCTAAGTAGTCAACACGGTCTGTATACGGGATGAATGAGTGCCATGTTTGACGCTCAGCCATTTTTTCCACACCACGGTGGTGATAGCCGATGTCAGGAACACAGTCTTTCACCTCTTCGCCGTCCAACTGCAAGATCACACGGAAGGCACCGTGCGCAGATGGATGGTTAGGACCCAAGTTTAGGAACATGAAGTCTTCATCATCGTTCCCACGCTTCATACCCCAATCTTCAGGTACGAAACGAAGATGTTCTTGTTCGTAATCCTGTTTCGCTTGGTTTTGGCGATAAGGCGTGTATTCAGTCGCACGTGCAGAATATTCTTTACGTAACGGGTGACCTTCCCAATATGTTGGCAACAAGATACGACGGAGCATTGGATGCCCTTCGAAGTTGATACCAAACATGTCGTAAGCTTCACGTTCGTACCAGTTGGCATTTGGCCAAATGTTGGTTGCCGTTGGAATGTTCAAATCTGACTCATTCAATGCAACTTTAATACGAATATCACTGTTACGCTCTAACGATAACAAGTGATAGAACACAGTGAAGTCAGATGCAGGCAGACCATCGCGGTGTGTACGTAAACGCTCATCAACCGCAGACAAGTCAAACAGCATCACGTATGGACGTGACACCGTACGCAAGAACATTAAAACTTCTTGTACACGTGCGCGCTCAACCCAGACTGTTGGAAAGTCTTCAAAAGTCGTTTGCACGTAGAAGTTCTCACCAAATTTGGTTTTGAGCTCTTCTACAATTGCAAATGCAGGGCGGGAATCAACTGGAGTTGATTCTGGCATAGCAATGTCAGTTTCAGCCATTGGCTTGGCTTCCTATTTAATACAAATTCAGTCAATCAAAACGACAATTACACCCAGTCCGGGTGTATCAATATTTCGTCGCAGTGATTATTTAATTTCATCCATTGAGCGTAAGTTTTTCACTGCAATACGCTGTGCGTTCTTACGGTCACGTTCTGGCATCATCTTTGGCTTATACACTGGCTTAAGATCATCACCAATCACGGCCGATAAAGGACGGCGCTCAAGTTGAATCTGGTCTTGCAATAACATCAATGCCTGAATTAAAGCTTCAGGACGTGGTGGGCAACCTGGGATATACACATCGACAGGGATGATTTTATCCACACCTTGTACAACTGAATAAATGTCGTACATACCACCAGAGTTTGCACATGCGCCCATTGAGATTACCCATTTAGGCTCAAGCATTTGCTCGTACAAACGTTGAATTACAGGCGCCATTTTCATGAAGCATGTACCTGCAACAATCATCAAGTCAGCCTGACGTGGTGAAGCACGAATAACCTCGGCACCGAAACGTGACAAGTCATGCACGCCTGTTAAAGTCGTTGCATACTCTACGTAGCAGCAAGATGTACCAAAGTTGAACGGCCAAACTGAGTTTTTGCGACCCCAGTTTACTGCTGTATGTGCAACATCCTCTAAACGAGTCATGAACACATTTTTATTCACTTCTTCTTCAAGCGGATCGGTAACGATTTGACGCTCTTGAAGTGGATATTGATCAGCATCCGGATTCGCACGGGTTAATGTATATTTCATCCCGTCTTACTCCTTGTCAGATGATGCAGTCGGTGACTTAGATTTCACACGACCAGATGATTGCGCTGGAATTTGACCTGTAGGGTCCATAACCAACTCTTCAATAGAGTTAAAGCGTGTGATTTCTGCGATATCCATATTTGGCGAACCAATTTTAGGTTTAATTCCCGCCGCTTTACGCTTGTCAGAAGGTGACCAATTCAAACCACCAGAAGACAATTCATAAACCAAACCAGCAAGTAAAACTAAAATAAAGACTGCTGCAGCTGCAAAACCAACCCACCCAGTTTCACGAACAGAAGATGCCCATGCATAAAGGTAAAGTGCTTCGATATCGAACACCACGAAGAAGATCGCAACTAAATAGAATTTCGCAGACAAGCGAATACGTGCACCACCAGCACCTACTACACCTGACTCAAACTGCTCTTGCTTAGCACGACCCCATGATTTACCCCCAAGGAGTAAAGGGACGGTCAGCATAAAGACGCAAAGGAATGTAACGCCGATCACGAAGGCAATAATTGCCCAATCGTATGGAGTAATGGCACTCATGCGGGGATAACTCCTGGCAGGCCTATTTATTAACAAAGAATGTATGTATTGGCCTTCAAATACACCAAACACAAAATTAATCCCGCCAATTGTACCTGATTGAGGAGGCTTCTTGCTAGCTTATCGATATTCGTCTTTAGGATGATTTTTTAATCATTTCAGCATTTAAATTGGGTTTACTCCCTTAAATTTAGGATTAATCGTTTAATTAGATTAGATCTTATTTTTTTATTAATTATTACATTTATGCGATTTTAACAGAAAACTATGACTGTTCAGTTTCATGAACAAATCCTTCAACTTTTAGCTCATGTATTAAATTTTCATGGCCGTATCATTTATTAAATAAATTCCATCTTGTTTCAAATTGGTTGCCTGTTTGATTCCATCTATTAGCTTTGATCTTACCCCTAAAATGAAAAACAAGTTGAATTAGCACAAAGAAAAAAGGCTTTTTTTAGCTTCTTGTGACTTTTTTGCAATTCTTTGACACGACCCACAAAGAGTGTGATATTTGTAGTTAAAACACAAAAAGCAATCACAACGGAGAGACAATAATGACTTTAGAATTTACGCATAAACCCGATTATTTTCTATCTGCACAATTGGTGATTCACCATATTAAAAGCTACTTAGATAAGCATCCTGATGCTCAAAATGCCATTTTTGATTTACGTGATATTTATGAGTTGTTACGACAAGATTTAGCTTCTGCAACAACCAACCTTAACGGGATTATGAATATTGCAGATGAATATAAACTTGAAACTTTAAACGGTGATCAAAAACTTATTAGCAATTATTCTATCGATGCTAAAAACAACTCCTTACTCATCGATTTTAATGCAGATGCTCTTGCCGCATTAAAAAATGGCAAACCTATTATTGAACCCGATGCAACAATTACGGAATAAGTAGAAAACTGATATCAAAAAGCCATTCAAATTGAATGGCTTTTTATACTTATCATTCACTAAAATCAGCTTAGCTACATATCTAAGCTTACTTAATTTTCATTGGTACTCGGTTCTTTAACATCTAACTTCGGTTTATTTTTCTTAAAACGAGTTGCAGGCCATGTCATGGTGAAACGCGCCCCGCCTAATATTGGACTTTCATCAATATCAATAGTCCCGCCAAACCAATATGCAATACGACTAACAATCGATAAGCCTAAACCATAGCCCCCTGAAGCACGTGTGCGACTATCATCTAAACGTGCAAAAGCATCAAAGATACGTTTACGATCTTCTTCTGGAATGCCGGGGCCATCATCTTCAACACAGATATAAGCCATACCTTCATCATTCACACCACCACTAATCAGCACTTTATCATCACAATATCGCACTGCATTCCCCACCAAGTTTTGTACAACACGGTGTAAATAGCGACGCTCGGTTTCCACAACCACTCCAATTGGTGGTGCTTGCAATTCCAAGGTTTTCCCAGTCTTTAAGGCTTCAGTTTCAATCAGAACCTGATCTAAAACTTCAAACAAGCTAACATCTTCAAACTCCAAAGATGGCATACCCTGTTCGAGCTTAGCATAGGTCATGATTTCATCAATCAAGGTGTTGAGCGCTTCGATATCTTTGTCGATTTGTTCAACTTGTTGCTGACGGTAATCGTAGTCGTCTTCATCCGCCATCATTTCTACACCAAAGCGAATACGTGCCACAGGTGTCCGCAGTTCATGCGATACCGCGCGCATTAACTCACGCTGCGCTTCAATTAAACGCTCAATATGATCCGACATCGAGTTATAGCTCGATGCCAAGGTACCAAACTCATCCGTGCTTTCGACAGGCAGACGCACAGATAAGTCCCCGCCCTTCATTTTATTTAACGCATAATTTACAGCACGTAACTTACGTTGCATCGGCACCAATAGGCCATAAACACCCAAGCTCAACACAAATAAGCTCAGTAGCGTAATACCTGCTGCCAACTGGAAAGGCATCCAATTGAATAGCGGTACCGGCCCCATGACCAAGACTTCTGAAGTTGAGCTTGGAATTGGCGATACGATCGAAATGGTCGTGCCGCGCTCAGTCGCACTATCACGATACAAAATAATGCTGTGATCTAAGCGTAATCGGCCGATTTGCTCAGAATCTAAAGGCAAACTCTGAACATTTTGAATTGAAATTGGGTAAGAAAAATGATGCTGGATTTTTTCAAGATATTGTTTTTCTTGACCTGGGTAATAAACCAAATAATCCAGTATAAAGACAGGCAACGCCTTCATTTGGCGTTCTGAAATATTATCGGCTTTAATATACAGCAGATGTGCAGGGTCATCTTTTAAGCCAATAATAATGTAGGCTGCCGTCGTTTGTGCGTCCCAACGCACTACAGCTTTACGCTCTTCTATACGTTTTGTTTCCGCTCGGGTTAAATCAACCTGATTAGCTTTTACATAATAAATAGGCAACTCAAGTAGATCAGATGCATCTGACACCCAATCTGACTTTTGTTGTTCATTTGGCTGACGTGCAATACCTTCACTTATAATGAAAGCCAAACCGTCAGTAAGCGATTCACGATATTCTTGCGCGCGCTGGTAGTTAATGATTTGCACCAGCAAATAGCCAAATGTAGCGACTAAAAAGACTAAAATCAGTAGCCCCGCATAAACGCGCAAAAATATACTGTGTTTAAACACGTAAAAGTGTCCTACTTTGCCAAACTAAGGGACGGTATTTTACATTAAATGCCGTTGGTTTCTTTTACGAATAAATAACCTTTACTACGTACGGTTTTAATACGTTTCGGATTTTCTGGATCATCGCCAATTTTTGGACGAATACGCGAGATACGCACGTCAATTGAACGGTCTTGACCATCGTATTCAATACCACGCAGACGCTCAAAAATATCTTCACGAGAAAGAATGCGACCCGCATTAGATGCCAACAACCATAAAAGGTCATATTCTGCACTGGTAAAGTCAACCAACTCATTATTGAGTGTGACAGAACGACCACCATTATCAATTACAAGATCATCAAATTCTATGCGCTGTGCAACCTCATCTTCTGGTGCTTTGTCTGTACGACGTAATAATGCACGAATACGCGCAAGTAAAACGCGAGGTTGAACAGGTTTTGCAACATAATCATCTGCACCCATTTCTAGACCCAACACTTGGTCCATGTCTTCGGTACGTGCAGTCAACATTAAAATTGGTTGATGGTAGTGTGGACGAACTTCACGACAAATGGTTAAACCATCGGCACCCGGAAGCATCACGTCGAGTAATACCATATCTGGTTGTTCAGCGATAATACGGCGAATCGCACGATTACCGTCTGGTTCTACCCCAACTTCAAGTCCGTTACGGATTAAGTATTCTTGAGTTAAACGAGCAAGACGCTCATCGTCTTCAACAATTAAAATTTTAGGTAACTTTTCTTCTTGGCTCATTGATTGCCCCTTATTTGATTGGGCGTATCCTATTTGAAATCCGATAGATACGCTTAAACATAGTTTGCAATATACACACGTTTACATTGTAAACAAGATGGCATTCACCAAACTGATACATCAATATCGTATTTTGTAATAAATTTTAACCTGCTACATTTTTGCAGCCGTATTTACCAATCATTTCCATGCCCTATTGCTCACAATACCAACAATTATAAATTTGGATACATTTTCATCGAATAAAAACTGACTGATTAATTCACAACTTTTTAGGCTTTCTGAAGTTATCCACAATGTTATCTATAAGCACTCTTTTTCGACTTTGCTATGCTATGCCCTTGTCGGATAAGGCATATATAACAAAGATAAAAAATAGGGATTTTTTGAGATGGATTTCTGCCAGAAAAGTTCAAAGCATTTAGTAAAATGTCAATATTGATATACCCTGAATTTTCCCGTATCTTGTGTTCAATAAATTTTTAAACCACTAGGTCTTGTGTTTAAACCTCAAACACTGTGGCATAAAAATTGCCCAGTTCAAACGGTCCTAACATAAAAATAGATGACAAATGGAGCTATGCTAGCATGAGCGTAACGAATTCAACCCCTGGTCAAATTCAGGTGATTAAACGCACCGGTGACGTTGCACCTTTTGATGCAGAAAAAATCTCTGTGGCGATTGGTAAAGCGTTCTTGGCCGTTGAAGGCCAGCAAAGCGCTGACTCCAGCCGTATTCATGACCGTATCTCTCAATTAACTGAGATGGTATTGAATACCTTTAACCGTCGTTTACCTTCTGGCGGTACCATTCATATTGAAGAAATTCAGGATCAGGTTGAACTTGCGCTTATGCGTACAGGTGAGCAAAAAGTTGCTCGCTCTTACGTGATTTACCGCGAACAACGTGCCGAAGCTCGTAAACAAACTGGTGCTCACCACCACCCTACTTTACAAGTGACAGGTTCAAACGGTCAGCTTAAACCGCTTGATCTTGGCGCACTTGAGGCAAATATTGTTAAAGCAGCTGAAGGTTTAGAAGGCATCGATGTTCGAGCGATTATCGATGAGACTGTAAAAAACCTTTATAACGGCGTAAAAGAGTCAGACATCTCAACGACCATGATGATGGCTACTCGTACACGTATCGAACAAGAACCAAACTATACATATGTGACTGCGCGTTTATTGCGTAACGACCTTGTTGCTACAGGGTTAGAGTTCTTAGGTTTAGATAGTGACACGAATGAAGGCGACGCTTTAGAAACTTTCTTGAAGAAAGGTATCGAGCTTGATCTTCTTTCTCCAGAACTACTTAACTTTGACCTTGCAAAATTGGCTGCTGCGATTCAACCAGAACGCTCAAACCAATTTACTTATTTAGGTCTACAAACCTTATTTGACCGTTACTTCATCCACTCAGATGGTGTACGTTTCGAATTACCACAATTATTCTTCATGCGTGTTTCAATGGGTCTTTCATTGAACGAAGCAAACCGTGAAGAACGTGCAATCGAATTCTATAACTTATTGTCTAGCTTCGATTACATGGCGTCTACGCCTACTCTATTTAACTCTGGTACTTTACGTCCACAGTTATCTAGCTGTTACTTAACAACGATTTCAGATGACCTTTACAACATTTATGGCGCAATGCGTGATAACGCAATGTTGTCTAAATGGGCGGGTGGTTTAGGTAATGACTGGACACCAGTTCGTGCGCTTAACTCGTACATCAAAGGTACAAATGGTAAGTCACAAGGTGTTGTACCGTTCCTTAAAGTTGCCAACGATACTGCTGTTGCAGTCAACCAAGGTGGTAAACGTAAAGGTGCAGTATGTGCATACCTTGAAACTTGGCACTTGGACATCGAAGAATTCCTAGAACTTCGTAAGAACACAGGTGATGACCGTCGTCGTACACACGACATGAACACAGCGAACTGGGTTCCTGACTTGTTTATGCAACGTGTATTCGAAGATGCTGAATGGACTCTGTTCACACCATCTGAAACACCTGATTTGCATGACCTAACAGGTGCAGAATTTGCTGAACGCTATGCTTACTATGAAGGCATTGCGAAAGAAACCAACATGCTACATAAGAAAGTCCGTGCGAAAGACTTATGGCGCAAAATGTTGTCTATGTTGTTTGAAACTGGTCACCCTTGGATCACATTCAAAGACGTATGTAACTTACGTTCACCACAACAACACGTGGGTGTAGTTCACTCTTCTAACTTGTGTACAGAAATTACGCTGAACACGAACGAAGATGAAATCGCAGTATGTAACTTAGGCTCAATCAACCTTGTACAACACGTTCAAGGCGGTGTGTTAGATCGTGAAAAGCTTGCTCGTACAGTTAAAACTGCTGTTCGTATGCTCGACAACGTGATTGACATCAACTACTACGCTGTTCCTCAAGCACGCAACTCGAACTTGAAACACCGTCCAGTGGGTATGGGTATCATGGGCTTCCAAGATGCTTTATACGAAATGAAATTGGCTTATGGTTCTGATGCTGCGGTTGAGTTCGCTGACGAATCTATGGAAGTGATTTCTTACTACGCAATCCAAACGTCTAGCGACTTGGCAGTTGAACGTGGTACTTACGAGACATTTAAAGGTTCACTTTGGGATCAAGGTATCTTGCCAATTGACTCTTTAGATATCGTACAAAAAGCTCGTCCTGACCGTATGTTCGAAGTTGACCGTACAACACGTTTGGACTGGGATACTTTACGTACTAAAGTTCAAAAAGACGGTATGCGTAACTCAAACGTGATGGCGATTGCACCGACTGCAACCATTTCGAACATTTGTGGCGTATCGCAATCAATCGAACCAACATTCCAAAACTTGTATGTGAAATCTAACCTTTCTGGTGAATTCACTGTGATCAACCCGTACCTAGTACGTGCGTTAAAAGATCGCGGTCTTTGGGATTCTGTAATGGTGAACGACCTGAAACACTTCGAAGGTTCGGTTCAAAAAATTGCACGTATTCCTGAAGAGCTTAAAGCAATCTTCGCGACTGCGTTCGAAGTTGAGCCACGTTGGATTGTTGATGCTGCATCACGTCGTCAAAAATGGATCGACCAAGCTCAGTCTCTTAACCTTTACATCTCTGGTGCAAACGGTAAGAAACTTGATATGACGTACAAAATGGCATGGTTACGTGGTCTAAAAACTACTTATTACCTACGTGCATTGGGTGCGACTTCTGCTGAGAAATCAACCATTAACACTGGTGCATTGAACGCGGTTAAGCCTGCTACTGTTGCAGCACCTGTAACTGCAGTTGCAAAAGAAGAACCTAAAGCTGAAGTTGCTGCTGAAGAAGAAGGTTTTGGTCAAGCGGCTCCAGTGCCAATGGCATGTTCAATTGACAACCCTGATTGTGAAGCTTGTCAATAAGGAGAGCTTTACAAATGGCAGACTTATCTAACTTTATTTACGCGTTAGCAGCATTAGTAGCTTCAACAGGCTTCTTAGTATTAACCCTAAAAATTGTTGTTTAATTCAGTTATGCCCCACTTGGGGCATAACTTCTGCCATTAAATTAGGAAAAAAGGAAAACCCCCATGCCACATATGACGCATAACTATCAGTTAGGGCTTATTGCTTTGGTGGTTTCTTTTATTTTGACTTTTTATGTCCCGATCGCCTATTTCTGGTTCAAGGCATATAAATCGCGTAATCAAAATAAGTAGTGGGGATATTTGCTCTACCGAACACTTTTAGAGCAGTGATCGACAAAACTTAATTTTGCTTACACAAATTGAGCGTATAGTAGGACATCTCAGCGACGCTGGATGTCTATAAAAGATATAAAGCAACGAAGAGAGAACTGTTTATGTCTATCCTAAGTTGGGACGATTTCGAAGATGATGAACCGAAACAAGCTGCACAAGCTCACCAGCCTGCGCCCGTCGAACCGCAAAAAACGACTGATTCGCAAGTGGTATCTAATGCACAGCACTCATCGCCGAATTTGGCAGCTGCACAACCCGCTCGAACCAGTACAAATCGACCAACAGATCCAACCGATCCGTTGGCAAGAGCATCTAACGCTCTAGAAAATCTAGACGTTGCACCTGGCTTAGAAGAGCTAGAAATGGGTGCTCAGCGTGTTCAAGTTGACGATAAAGCGATGATCAACTGCCGCGCTGACTTAAACCAACTTGTACCGTTCAAATACGAATGGGCTTGGCAAAAATATCTAGACGGTTGTGCAAACCACTGGATGCCGCAAGAAGTGAACATGAACCATGACATCGCACTTTGGAAGTCTGAAAATGGCTTAACCGAAGATGAGCGTACCATTGTTATGCGTTCTTTAGGTTTCTTCTCGACTGCGGATTCATTGGTTGCAAACAACTTGGTTCTTGCAATCTACCGTCACATTACCAACCCTGAATGCCGTCAGTACATCTTACGTCAATCATTTGAAGAAGCGATTCACACGCACGCTTACCAATACTGTATCGAATCTTTAGGTATGGACGAAGGCGAAGTCTTCAACATGTACCGTGAAATTCCTTCAGTGGCTCGTAAAGCAGCTTGGGGTCTGAAATATACACAATCTTTAAGTGATCCTACGTTCAAAACAGGTACACCTGAAAACGACCAAATCTTGCTTCGCAACTTGATCGCGTTCTACTGCGTACTTGAAGGTATCTTCTTCTACTGTGGTTTCAGCCAAATCTTGTCTATGGGTCGTCGTAACAAGATGAATGGTGTTGCTGAGCAATTCCAATACATCTTACGTGATGAATCTATGCACTTGAACTTTGGTATCGACATGATCAACCAAATCAAGATCGAGAACCCTCACCTATGGACTGCTGAGTTCCAAGAAGAAATCATTCAAATGATTCTTGAAGGTACAATGCTTGAAATCGAATATGCACGTGACACGATGCCACGCGGTGTATTGGGTATGAATGCAGGCATGATGGAAGAATACTTGAAGTTCATCTGTAACCGTCGTTTGAGCCAATTGGGCTTGCCTGAACAATTTGCTGGTGTGAATAACCCATTCCAGTGGATGTCAGAAATGATGGACTTACGTAAAGAGAAGAACTTCTTTGAAACTCGCGTAACGGATTACCAAACTGGTGGTGCGTTAAGCTGGTAATAAATTTTTCAGCGAAATATCAAAAGCGGAACCAAGTGTTCCGCTTTTTTTATGAAGAATTTCATTCACCCAAGCAAATCTATGCATTTAATTTAATTCATATTCTGCTAATATAAAACGGTATAAAAATACATCAATTAATAAAAATCACATAATAAAAGAGGACAGAATGAAAGGTCAGATTTTAGATTATTCAGTACAAACCAATTCAGGCATTATCAGTGGAGATGATCAAAACCGTTATGAGTTTACAGGTGCAGAATGGCGTGGCCAAAACTCACCTAAACGCGGCGATCATGTAGATTTCGATATCAGTCCAGAAGGTCAAGCTGTTCAAGTATTCAATGCTCTTGGCAGCAGTAATCCTATTCAACAAATTTCACAGCAACTCGATAAAATTTCAAACCAAGACCAAGCTGAATCAAAATTCAACATGATTGATTGGTTTGTCAAATGTCTAAAAAATTATGCCAACTTTACTGGACGTGCACGCCGTAAAGAATATTGGTTTTTTGTATTGGTCTATCTTATCGCAATGATTATTACTCTAATTGTAGATTCCGTGCTTAGAACCAGAGGAATATTCACAGGTATTTTCATCTTAGCAATGGTTATTCCTTCCCTTTCTGTTGCAGTACGCCGTTTGCATGATATTAATAAATCTGGTTGGTATTGGTTAATACAAATGATTCCGCTCGTTGGACCAATTCTGGTTCTAATTTGGCTTGCAACGGAAACCAAACCTGAAGTAAACCAATGGGGACAACCTGCAAAATAAATAAAAAATCGTGGCTACTGTTCATCTAGCCACACTATCAACAGCACATTAACTCAGGAAAAATATGAAAGGACAAATACTAGATTTTTCGATTCAAACTAATACTGGGGTGATTAGTGCTGAAGATGGAAAACACTATCAATTTGCTGGTCATGAATGGCGAGGTCAAAGACCACCTACACGTGGAGAACAGGTTGATTTTGCTTTGGATGAAAGTGGGCAAGCGATTCAAGTCTATATTGCATTACGCCAACAAAGTTTTTCCACCAATACGCGAACAAACTACAGTGAAGAAGAGGAAAACTATGACTTTTTCGCGTGGTCATTCAAACCACTGAAAAAGTTTGCTGAATTTGAAGGACGTGCTCGACGTAAAGAGTTCTGGTTCTTTTGGCTATTTTGTATATTGGTCACTATACTTGCCTCTGTTTGCGATTTCGTAATTGGCAGTGAACCTTGGCTAGAAAATATTACCAATATCGTTTTACTCATTCCTAGCTTAGCTGTTGGCGCACGTCGACTACATGACACGGGACGTTCGGGTTGGTGGCAACTTTTAATGCTCACAATCATTGGGATCATCCCACTGATTATATGGTGGGCTACAGACACCAAAGCCGAGAACAACCAATGGGGTCAACCCGCTAGAGATCTGCAACAATAAAATAAGGCGCACAATGCGCCTTATCTTTTAACACAAAAATTTAGCCATATTTACGTGCAAAATCTTCATCTGAAGTGCATAGATAAATAATAAATTCAATAAAAGCAACAATGGGTGGAATAAAGGTCCAACAGAATAGTAGATACACAATCCCCCATCCAATACGACCCAAATAGAATTTATGGATACCAAATCCACCAAGGAAGAATGCTAAGAGTGCAGCAACAATTCGACTCTTTTGACCGTATTGCGTGCCTAAAGCATTCGGCACAGCGACTAAGTAAATATCGGTTGCGTAACCCATTCCACTTGTCTCAAAATCAACAAATTGTCCACGAGCAGGAACAGTTTGTCCTTTCCAATCGCTTCCAGAAAATTGATAACGATTCTGATCATCTCCGCTGATGATGCCTGTATTATTTTGAACAGAAAAATCGAGTATTTGCCCTTTCATATAATCCTCTATGTTTTATCTTTATTTGATGATTCTTGGACGTTATTTTCATCAGCAATATAACGAATTATTGATCAATGTCATATCATTAACTTATCTTGCCAAATAGCATTTTGTAAACATCAATCGCAGTGCGTATACCACTGCCATCGCAAATATCGCATAACCTGCAGGAGTGATAAACAACGGAATACACAAAACAATCACCACGGTTAAAGGATATAAAAGTTTTCTAAAGCCACTTTGATGATGCAATTCATGGAGTAAATATAAACTTGTCGTATAAATCACGAGGCTGATCGCCACAAAGTAGCTTTCTTTTTCAGAACTAATCAGTGCCTCATGCGAAACCACATCGACTGCGGCAGCTAAACTAGCACCAATCGCTGCAATACTAATAAAGACAAAGAAATGTCCATACCCCCAAGTAAATGCCATTTTTCGGCTATTTAAACGCTCTGCAATACTGGTATCAAAATAAGACCACCACATGGTGAACATCATCATGAGGCCGCCTACCATCAAAAAGATCAGTTCAGTACTAAAACGCTGATTTGTTAATGCATCGGTTATGGCAATCGAACATCCGACAATAGATTCGCCTAAAACGATAATGGTGAGCAGTGAATATCGCTCAGCAATATGATGCGCATGCCACGGTGTACGGCTTGCAGCTTCTGCAAAAACTGGCACAGACAGTTCAGCAATTGCGAGCAAAATGAAAAGATAAACGGTGAAATGCAGCGGTGAAAAATGAAAGAACAGCCACCCGACTTGTACCAGTATGATGCCAAAAGCATAGCGTAATGCAGTTTTCCGACGGGACAGATCATGCTTTGCAACGCGAAACCACTGCGTAACTAAGCCTAGACGCATAATGGCATAGCCAATCACAATCACATCAAAATCTTGCTTTTGAAAAGCGCTTGGAATACCAGCAGCAATGACCAAAGAGCCAATAATCTGAACAAAAGTTAAGATTCGATAGAGCGCATCATCATTATCATACGCCGAAGCAAACCAACTAAAGTTCATCCACGCCCACCACAAAGCAAAAAACACCATGCCATACAGCGTTAAACCCTGAGCCAAATGATTTTCAACAATGGCATGATGCAGTTGCTGCCCTGCTGTTGCGATCGCGACAACAAAGATCAAGTCAAAAAGCAATTCTAAAGAGGTCGCAACACGATGATGCTCATGTGGATCACGTGGGTGCAATGGTTTGAGCCACTGACTAGGGAATAAAAATGATTTGGACATAGCATTCAGCTTTATTATTTTCTGTCTGAATTTTTTCAAAAGCCTGAAATAGTTACAAGGTCGATTACATATATCAGATGAGAAACAGTTTTCTAGAAAAAGGATAATGGCTTTAAAAACCTACTTAAGCGTTTGATATTTCAATCATGGAAGTAAAAATTCAAAGTGACAAAACTACGAAAGATGTTTTAAACAAAAACTCGATAGATCGATGTGTTTTTTATATCTCAACTATATTTTTCTCTAAATTTTAATGACATACTGCTAGCCACTAAAAACAATAATGAAACCTAAAAGTGATGTTAAAAGAAAAATTAACGTCTTTTCCTGACGCAGTTTGGGTACAGATCCATTATGATCAAATGCAAGTTTTAACGCGTGATCATCAAATTGTAGCTGAACAAAACTGCCCTCTGGCGTTTATAGAACGCGGAAGTTTTGTCCGAAACTATCATGTTGCAGAACAGTGCTTCAACCAACTCATACAACAGATCCACTTCAAGTGGTATGAGTTTGGACAGCCGGTTATTTTTATTCAGTTAAAAGAACGCTTAAGTGAAGAAGTCAGCGCGCTCGAGCTACGAGCCATTCAAGAAATGGCACTAAGCGCAAATGCACATTTTGTATTTGTTTACGACAAACATGGTATCGCACTCGAAGCAGAAACCATCAAAAATGATGAGTCACCTTTGCTCAAATGGTTTTTCTGTGGGCTGATTTTTCTGATTTTGCTGATTATCTTTAAATAATCAGCATCATTCATTAGGTTCGGTGCAACTACGACACTTTCTGCTGCTGCAATTGCTCAATACTCGAAATCAAATCGCTAAAACGATCAATCACCAAAGCCGGTGCAGCCGTTTGAATTTCTTCTGCGCTACCATAACCATAGTTCACAGCAATACTCTGCACTGCATTACGGCGTGCGCCTAAAATATCGTACTCACGGTCTCCCACCATCACACATTCTTTTGCATCTAACTGTTCTTTCTGCAAAATGTATTCAATTAAATCGCCTTTGTTGGTGCGCTCGCCATTTAGTTCACTGCCATAGATCACAGTAAAATATTGTGCCAAATCAAAATGTTCTAAAATTTGGCGGGCATAGACCGTCGGCTTTGCTGTAGCGACGTACAAGTGAAAGCCTTGCTGTTGTAAAGTTGCTAGAGTGTCGGCAACCGCAGGATACACTTTATTTTCAAATAAGCCGGTAACGGCAAAGCGCTCGCGATAACCAAGTAAAGCCTGATCTGCAAGTACATTATGTACATCGACATTGAGGATTTTGGCCAAAGAGGCTTTCAAAGGTGGTCCAATGATCCAATCGATATTGGTCTCATCCGAAATGGGATGTCCAATTTTCGCCAGTCCATAGCGTGCTGAAGTGGTAATGCCAACTTTTGGATCTGTTAATGTTCCATCGAGATCGATCAATATATTCTTAATCACAGCTTTTACCTTATCCATTCACTTCTGCAAAAATACTATCGAGTGTTCGCTCAAAGTTGCCTATACTATCGCAAATTTTGTGTAATAAGGACATCATTGTGCGCCCTACTGTACTGTGCTTTTCAGGTCTTGACCCTTCAGGTGGTGCAGGACTGCAAGCGGACATTGAAGCCATTGGTCAAAGTGGCGCACATGCTGCCATTGCGTGTACAGCGTTAACCGTTCAAAACTCACAACAAGTGTATTCGTTTGAAGCGACCTCTCGTGAGTTATTGCTGGCCCAAGCACATGCTGTCGTCGGTGACCTCCCTATTCGTTGTGTAAAATCAGGAATGTTAGGAACGACTGAAAATATCGCGGCTCTCGCTGAGTTTTTACGTGAACATCCCGAATATCATTATGTTCTCGACCCCGTTTTAGTTGCCAATAGTGGTGGTTCTTTGGGCGATCAAGCAACGTTGGTCAAAGCCTTTGCGGAATTGATTCCGCTTGCCACTGTGCTTACACCTAATACCGTAGAATTACGCGCACTCACAGGTGAAGACGACATATCTAAAGCTACAGCAAAACTTTTTGCGATGGGCGCTCAAGCGGTATTAGTAAAAGGTGGCCATGAAAATACGCCAGACTATATCCAAAACTCGTTGTACATTCAGGGTGAATTAGTTTCTGAAACCCGTTGTCCACGACTAGATGGGGAATATCACGGCTCAGGCTGCTCATTGGCGAGTTTTATAGCTGGGCGTTTAGCCTTAGGTGATGAGCTCAAAGCGGCTGTTCATCATGCCGAAACATGGCTATTTGGTGTGTTGAAAATCGCTGAATCACCTGTTGTAGGCGGACAAAAAATTCCAAAACGTTTTTAGTATTGTTGGTTATTCATGTTAAGCCGATAAAAACTACTTTATATGATTTAAAAGCCCTGTATATCAGGGCTTTTTGTAATTAAGAGTCGAGTTGAACCCAATATACTAAGGTTGGAATTTCCCATGCACCGCCAGCAAATCCTTTGCACTGTGTAGTTTTTGCCATATAAGTTTGGATAAAGCGCTGACCGTTCCACGACCATTCCCCTTTACTTTGACAATCGCCAATCCCTCTTCCACGTTGGTTGGAGAAAATTTGTCCTTCGCTAAACCCACTTCCAGAAAAGGTCACGGATTGTTTGATTTGCTTTAAATTTCGATCCATTAACCAATAGCCATTGCCACTATTATATGCCCCGCGCCAACATGGCACTTCGACCAAGGCATTTTTTCCATTGATTGGAAACACCACGACTCGATCATCCTCTAAGAAATTTGCATCAAAGAGTTGAGGACAATCTTCCACTATGGTTTTTTTCTTAATCAATCCAAATAATTGTTTGGCTGTGGGCGCATTGACGGCATACCGTGTTTGTAAGCCCTTACTATAATTTTGAATATACACTTTCGGAATACTTTTCGGTTTGAGTACATTGGCCGAACTGCTATTGGCTTTACGCAATAATGCCGAATTTGTCCCTATGCGCTTTTGAAAATCATCCATACGGAGCAAAACCGCACTAGCGCCCTGCACAGACAATAACCATGTTTTGTTGTTGCCTTTCCACACAATCGGTTGATTGGCTTGTAAGGCTTGAATCAGTTTTTGAGTTTGAGCTGCACTTAACTGACCTTCCGCAGTTTTGGCATCAAGCTGCACAGTTCCCTGATTTTTACCTAAAGTGTAAAGTTGAAGTGGTTTATTTGCCGCACTTAACGTTTCAGGATCGAGTTTCACTCGTGCGCTGACTTGCGCTTGAGCGCCCGCAGCACGTTGTAATAATACAGAAATAGCGGGCTGATTGCCCTCCGCCTGATAACCTGCAACGCGACAAGTCCCCGTATTATCACAAGCGATTTCCCAATCCTTATGTGAAAAATAATTTCCTTGAATTTGAGCAAAACTCACACTACAACCCAATGCAGCAACGTAGCCCAATAAAAGTTGCCAGATGACATTATTTTTGTTCATGTCTTTGGCTCGAATAATTATATTAGAGCCATCTTAGAATGCTTTTCACTGAAACTCCAGTTTAAATGGATCTGCTACATGATTTAAATTTATAGAGATGAATCATTCAGTTGCTGTATCTCTTCACATTTTTTTCGTTTCGCATTTTCATCACTGAGCGTATTCATCAAATCTGCAGCTAGGCCTTTTAAAAGACTCATATCATCATCGGTCATTTGATTCGGCTGCCGATCTAAAACACAGAAACTTCCCAATGCCACCCCATTACGGTCTCTAAGTGCAACGCCTGCATAAAAGCGAATGCGGTTATGCATCAATTCAGGTAAATGCGCAAAGCGTGGGTCACGTTGTAAGTCTTCAATAATCAAGCGTTCATTTTGATATACCAAATGGCTGCAGATTGAGTCTTGTTTCGACTGGCGCACCTGCATCGGTTGCTCGGTAGCCTTAGCCAAAGGGCTACCTGGTGTATAGACCCAGTCTTGCTTGACCCAAGAAATTTGTGCATATTTCACATCGAAGGCTTGTCGGGCTTCTTCAATATATTGTTCATAAATCGGTAAATTCCGATCATCCAAAACATTCAGTTCTTCTAATGCTTTTAAGCGCTGCGCTTCAACGCTAGGATCAGGCTCATCCAACCAAGACTCACCATGCGTCAATTGAAAAGCTTCAATGGTTAATATCAAATCATTCATATTATTGACTACAGCATCGACGGTAAAATTTTCTTTGATCGCATCTAATTGCTTTACTTCATCACAGCTCCACAGTGCAAAAATCAGTTTTTTATCTGGAAACTGCGCCTTAAAAACATGGCTTAAAAGGCGAATTTGAGCTTCTGGTGCTGTATGAAAAATCGAAATACATATGATCTGAATATCCTCTTGGATATCACCCATACTTTGATGCTGATTTTGAATTAAGACGTCGCTAAAAGCCTGAGCCTGAATACCGCTTAAGCTTAGGCCATGCGCCAACATAGCCGATACTTGAACATCAATTTCCCAACGTGCGCCGATACACAAAACCTCAGTTTTCTGATCCTGCTGTGCCACTGGATATGCCCGTTGAAAACTATGATTAAACAGTTTTAATCCCTGATGTAAACGTAGTCGATGTTCAGCACTGGCCTCGGTGTTGTGGCCTCTCGAAAAAATCCGTATGGCTGGAATCGCGACTTTGGCATAAAACGCATTAACCCGACGTGCCTTGATTTCATCCTTCGCCTCCTTCGGTAACTTTTCAGCAATAAAATTTTGTGCGACATCCACGGCATCTTGCACATCATCAGCGACTAATCTTTGATAGAAGCGCTCATGCGGTGCCAATGCAGGCGTACTACCGATCAGGGTTTTAATAAAACCTAAGGATGGTACATAGCTCGAAAGCACCAATAAACATGCGGTTAAAGGCGTCGATAAAATTAAACCAATTGGCCCCCACACAGCCGTCCAAAACATGGCGGCAATAATAATGGCTAAGGTTGAAAGTCCGGTACTTTCCCCATATAACCAAGGCTCAATAATATTATTACTGACCAATTCCAAGAGCAAAATTAAACCCACTGTCCATAGCACCATATTCCATGTGGGATCTACCGCAAAAGCCAATGCAATGGGGAAAATCGCAGAAATCATTGGGCCGACATAGGGAACAAAGCGCATCACTATCGCCACCATTCCCCACATAATTGCTGCCGGCACCCCAATAAACCAAAGTCCCAAGGCCATCGGAATACCGTAGGTCACATTGACCATCAGCTGCATACGTAAATATTTACCGATACGATTGGCGGCTTCATCTAGTGCGTCTGTTCCGATATTTAAATTGCCGCCCAGCAGCTTAAGGAAACGGTCATGCAAATCTTTCCGATTGACCAAAATCAGAATCACAAATAAAAATACAATACCTGCGGTTGCCAAGGGATTGAGCACCCGCTCACTCCAAGCCATGACCGCTTCAGCCGTGGTTTGTTGTTGTCCCACCACTTCCACTTGCTGCACTTTAGGATTTTTCTCTTCAGGCACCACATCATCTATCGAGTTTTCAACAGTATCTATGGTGGTTTTTGCGCCATCCCAAACACTCGGGCCGCGTGCAAATTGACGAATAGAATCCATTTTCTTTTGAATCGTACCGTGATATTGCGGTAACTCTTGGCTTAATTGCCCCAGTTGATAACCCAAATAAGAGGCCGCGCCGGACAAAATCGCCAAAGCCAAACCGACCACAATAAATATCGATGGCATCTGTGGTAGTCCCCAACCTCGGAGTTTCATCACCAAAGGGTCAACTAAAAAAGCCAATAAGATTGCGAGTGCCAATGGAATAAAAATATCTTTACCAAGATATAAGGCCGCAATCAGCAAACTGCCGATGATGAATCCTGCCGTGATTCGAATCACTTTATGTAAATCTGCAGGGGGCATTTGCTTCGAGGCGTTCAGGTCTTGTAAGCCTTGCTTTTGACCTGATGGTGATGATTCAAAATCTTGCGCTAATTTATTATTTTTATGATCCATTTTCTTATCCTGAACGATGGTCATTATTTTTTAATTTAGGCTGAAGTTTTAGAACTGCATACGCATTTCATGTAATGATTTGCAAAGAAAAAAACAGAGCTTTATAGCTCTGTTTTCATACTGTGTTTTGAGATGAATTAAAAGATAATTACTTTACTTTGATGAGTCACAATATCCACTGGAACAGAAATATGTTGATGAACGATCTTCCATTGAGTCTGTGTTTTTTTCATCCCAATGGTGTTACGACACCATGAGATCCCTGGCGTTGGTATTCCACTCTTATCATCAATTTTGGAATAACAGTGCAGAAAGGCAATATCAGGTTCTGCATGGATGACCAGTTCCCGCCTAAACACCTTTAAACCTTCACGAAAATACTCCCGATAAAATTCCCACATTTTTTGATATGCCATTAAGCCGCGCATTTCACAACTGGCATCAAAAAAGTTCACATCTGCTGCGCAGGATTCAGCAATATTTTCAATTTTCAATTGGCAGATAACCTCATCCCAATTGGCTAAAAATTGCAGAATTTCGTCAGCGGCCTGTTGGTCACCGACTATTTTGATTTTATCTTGCATCTCTGGCACCTATTTCTTTTATTTTTTATGAAGCATTATTCTGTGAGGCGTTTGGAAGTTGAATTTCAACGATCTTCCAGCTCCAACCGCGGCGTTGCATTCTAAATACGGTATATGTTGCTTCGCTTAGGCCTTGGAGCGGCACATACAGATCAAATCGATTCCAAGCACTATAGCTTGCTTTGGGTTCAAGGGACTGGCTTTGTTTTAAAGCGACAGTAGTTGGAGTTGCATCCTTTTTGGATGATGTTGATGTATGAGGTTGTTCTGCGACCTTATTTTCAGCATGAGTGAATAATTCAATCCCTGAGCTAATCATGCTCGGATCGGTTAGTTGGGTTATTTCTGGTAATTGGATCGACTCTTTTAATGCTTTGCCTTGTAAAAGCAGCATGATACTGTTTGGATTGACCAGACTGTCGACCAGCGTTGCACTGAGGACTGTGCTGAGCTGCCCACCCCACGACTGAGCGAATTCGGGTAAATGCTGTAGCCCAGTTTTCTGTTGAATGAGGTCTTTAACTTGTGGTTTTAGACTCGATTTGACTGTCGCAAAATCGATATATTGAGCAATTTTTTCAGGTTGATTGTGCTCATAGGCTTGACGTATTTGGTACAGCACCCAATACGGAGACGCAATCATCCAACCCAAGACGATGATCAAGATCGCAATGAGCCCATAATACAAAATATGATTCTGCTTATTCATCGTTCACCACTCTAGCCAGTGAAGTTGTGGTACTTCCTTGTACCGTTAAATAAGCCTGATCTAGATTGAATAGCATCCAACCTAACAGCGCTTATCTGAGAACCATATAGCTTTTGATCTTGTGATTTTGACGAGCCTTCTGGTTTGTTCATCTCGCTTTGGCTGTCTTAATCAGGTTGTTTCAAATTTAAGCTGTTAATTCTCTAATTTGGGTATTCGCACCATGGGTTTTAACTGACTAAATGCGTTTATCGCGCGATTGCTCACTGGCATAAAATTGGCTGATCCCAATAATATGATGGTTTGCCGCTTTCAGATTGAAATATGGTTTACCATTATTAACATTCAGTCGTTCAAAGCGACTATCATCTGCACTGTTGTTTTGTACAGACTCAATCCCGTTTTGTGATGATGCTTACACTTTATATAATTCACTCGTTAAAATGATTTCACCGTTCCATGCTTTTAATAGAAAACGAAACTGCTGATCATTAGAATGAGTGATCTGGTACTATTCCGACATATGTTACCCCGTCATTTTCATTTTTTAAGTATTATTCGATCAGAATTTATTATTGGAAATTCAACCTGATCTACAGAATATAAATGAACCCAGTCACATTTTTCAATGTCTTTTTTGATCAGGGTAAAAGGTTGTAATTTAATCATTAGAAAAAAGATTTTTAATAAATAATTCCAATAAAAAATAATCCGACCGAAGTCGGATTTCATCATTCTTTCATCATGATGTATTTGTGAATAGAGGCGCATTACTCAACGCATTGAATAAAGGCCTTAAGGACTGAGGATCTGCTTTGAATACGTCGCTTTATTCATTTCTAAAATTTCTACACAAAGTTGCACCTCTACTGCTGAAGCTGTGACATGTTGTTTCATCACGTCCAATAACAACAATGAAATTTGCTTTTGAACTTCAACCGTTCTACCCGTCAATAATGAAACTTTGGCATGCATATACGCATGTTGAGCGTGTTCATCCAAACCCACAACAAACTCTTCCTGAGCGACAGCGCGGCTTTTAATATCATTGATAGCACTAACATGACCCGATTCAAATAAGGCAGTGTTTAGCGCTTTAAGTAAAGGACGAGCCTCAAGCTCAAGGTTATTGGAATATTCCAAATGAATATGCGGCATAGTAAAGACATTTCAAACCTGTAATGCGTCTATTATGCAGGCTGAAAAATAAAATCTATAGCGGATTAGTTATCTATTTCATCTTTAAGTAGACATCCCAATCCAAGTGTGGCCTTCGCTTAGGATAATTGAAAGTTGCTTTAAAGCGAACAATAACGAAACTTAAACTTTTTTCACGTATTCAGATTTGAGTTTCATTGCTCCGATACCATCAATTTTACAGTCAATGTCATGGCCATCTGTTGCATCAGCTAAAAGACGGATATTTTTAACTTTGGTGCCAACTTTCACCACTGAAGATGAACCTTTAATTTTAAGGTCTTTCACCACAGTAACCGTGTCACCATCGATCAATACATTGCCATTGGCATCTTTAATCACTAACTGTTCATCTGCAGCGCTTTCGCCCTCACGCCATTCGTGTGAGCATTCAGGACAAATCAGTAAATCGCCATCATTATAGGTATATTCAGAATTACATTGGGGACAATTGGGTAAAGACATACAAGACCTCAAAAAAAGATGGATGTAAAAATCCACAGAAACTTAATATAACATTTTTATGTATTTCATAAACTTAAAAACCATAAATTTCGTATGGTTTAATCACCTTGTGAAGGTCGTAAATTTCACAACGCTACAGCACTTGAAGGTTTAAATTTTAGATCTCTAATGAGGTATTTAATATTAAAGCTTTTAAGATATGCGCATGATTTTTATCCATATGTTTGGCCGCTGTGAGTAAGGTCAGGGGCTCCTCTTTTTCCCATGCCCGCAGTTGTTCTAACTCGGCTTGATTGGGTTGTATTTCTTGCAAATAGCGCTGTTTAAATTCGTCCCAACGAGAAGCCATTGCCTCATCTTGATGATACCAACGACGTAAATCTGTCGATGGCGTCAATGCCTTCGGCCACAAATCTAGCTCTGCGCTCACTTTACTGATACCTCGCGGCCACAAGCGATCGACCAATATGCGTTTACCGTCATCTGGGCTTATCTCATCATAAATACGTTTAATGTGTACAGTCATTAAGCCCTCCTTCGCCTATTTATAGTTTTTCGATCATTCTTCAGATTATTCATCGGGGATCGCTGGATTCACTAAAAAAGCCAGCAACTGTAAAGACTCCTGCCAACCCAAATAACAGGCATCAGGTGGAATAACGCTCGGCAATCCTGCCTGTACAATCGTCACTTCGGTTCCTACTGAGACCGCTTTAAACTCAACAGTAACTTCGATTTCACCGGCTAACTCTGGCATATCAAATTGGTCTGTATAGCGCAGTAAATGATTCGGCACGACTTCATGATAATCACCATGAAAAGCGTGTGTGGTTCCCGTTGAAAAATTTTGAAACGACATGCGGTACGAGCCACCTACACGCACATCCGAATGCTCCACATGGGCAGTAAATCCATGCGGTGCCATCCATTTAACCAAAGCATCTGGCTCCACAAAGGCACGATAAACGCGCTCTACAGGCGCACTAAAAACACGATGTAATCGAACAGTATTGCTCATGATGATGTCCTTTTGTCATTGTTTTCACTGAATCATCCACATGCATTCACCCTCGCTTTATCGTCAATTTTTATCACACTGAAACGTTCTAAATGAGACAGCTTTGAGACGTGCGAGAAAGGTTATTGCTGTTCAATACTATAGCGAATCCTACAGATTGATCCCATCACTTTAACGCAATTCCGTGTTATGTTTTGTGAGCTGCATTCATATCGAATTGGATAGAAAATTCTAAAAAAATCAAAACTTAATCCAATTTTTCTAAAATTTAAATAATAAAAAACCCAGTTGAATCACTGGGTTCTTGTTGCTAAAGATGCAATAGTGAGACTTAGCTCAATTGTGCTTCATCTTCATCCAGATCATCATCTTCATAGATATAAGCCATACAACCCCAGCCGTCATATTCGCCCGAATGTTGTTCCGCAATTTTAATAAACCACTGCTCTAAATCAACGATATCTTCATAATCAGGCTCCATATAAACATAGACCGTGATAATCCATTCCACGCGATCTGATTCTTCATCTTGGAACAACGAAATTTTTTGCTCTTCTTTCAATAAATACAATGCACACTGTTCAGCCTGCGCTTCGTTCGAAAAGGCAATTGAATATTCGATTTCGTGCGGCACAGATAAATCATCACCATCTTGCTGCATCTGCCACAGCACATTGCCATTATCATCATCTGGAAATTGTTTAAAATCACGAGTCATTGTACTTTCCCTTATCGTTTATGAATTTTATTCTGTTGACTTAGATTAACGGATAATTGTTGCAATTTGCATTAGCTAAATCTCTTTAATCAGAAATAGACCGCCGAAGTGATCTTTCTGATAACAATTCAAATTAAACCACAACATCCATGTGGGCCTGAGTTTCTTTAAGATGTAAAACCAAAGCTGCCATTTTCAATTCTTCTAAGCGTAATTGTAGATAACTGTCGAGTACCCGTGCCTGACTAAAATGTACACCATGCGCATTGAGCAAGGTGAAATCATCCGCCAAAGCCTGCAATAACTCACCTAAGTTTTTGGTATTTAATTGGGCTAAATACAAATCAGCACGACTATTAAACACCAATGTAAATAATTGCATCGCAGCCAAACGACGTTCTTCATCAACATAATTACATTTTGCAGTCGATTGCTGCTCCATTGCATCAATCATTTTGCAACGTACCGCAGTCAAATTTTGCTTTGCCGCAGATTCATTCATGCCATCCATCAGCTGATCTAAAATACTCTGTAAAGGTAAAAAGAATGCTGACTGATAGCCCCGTATTTTGTTGTCCAAAGCACGGTTGATGTTTTCCAAATGCTGCTGATCCAGCGCTTGGCTATACAAACCCTTTAACTCGGCACGGGCTTGTTCCTGTATTTGTGATTTAGCTCTTTCTTGATATTTGCTCAAATACTGACGCACTTGTTCGATCTGTGCGCGAATATCATTCAACATGATATCGGCATTGGCTTTGGTGACTTCCACCAAACCATCAGCCTGTAAAGTTCGATACTCAACATATTGTTCAATCTCTACAATATGTTGATATTTTGCTACTTTATCGACTTGGATTTTGAGCCCACAGTTTTGAATACGTAATTGACTGATTTCATAATTCAATTCATCTTGCTGAGACTCTGTTTCAGCCAGTTTTAGCCGCGTACGGTCGAAGTTTTCCTGCAGTGAACGTAGGGTTTTATCATTTTTCAATTTGCGGTTATAAACAAAAAGGAGAGCCACAATTAATAGGATGATAAGGACGATTAAAGCAATATTGATCATTTGCCAATCCTCAAAATAAGCTTCAATAATTTAAGTTTATTCCCCAAAACAAACCTAAGTTACAAAAGTTAAAATCTATAATTCATTTCATATTAGCAGAACAAATGCAAAAAACCGTATTTATCTGACCAAATACACACTTGCACACAATTCAACTAAAATACTGTTTTAAATCAATTTAATAAAAAATTTTCATATTAAAAAATAATCAATCAATATTCTTTAGAAAATATAATAAAACTTTAGAAATGGTATTTATTTACTAAAAGATACAAAGAAACTTAATATTAATCTTTGTAAATATTTCACACACTTTATAGAGATATTTAAATTATTTATATATCCCCAGAATTAGGGATATGTTGTACATCATTATTCATTTTTAAGCAGAAAAATCTATTTAAGGCTGTAATTATTCTTAGCTTGCTAAGCTGCACAAAATTTTCAATGCAACATAGCAGATTTTATGAACAATGAGCATTCACATGAATATGCTTTAAAATTCTGCTGCGCAATGAATATGAACAGCTTGTTGGGTTAAGGGCTGGGTAAATGCCAGATCGCAAGCATGTAACGCCATCCGTCCGAGTGAGCTTTGCTTTGCATTCGGGTGATACAGTTGATCCCCTGTAATGGGGTGCCCAATATGCATCATGTGTACACGTAACTGATGTGAACGCCCTGTCACTGGTGTTAATAATACTCGGCTAATGTCTTTGCTTGCGTCATAGCTAATGGCTTGATACAAGGTTTTTGAATGTTTGCCTAATTCAAAATGCACCATCTGACGTGGGCGATTTTCCCAGTCCGTAATGAGGGGCACTTCAACACTGCCCTCACCTTCTAGCTTACCCTGAACCAAAGCTACATATTGCTTCTGAACCGTTCGCGCTTGGAACATTTTACTCACCGCCACTTCTGCATCGCGGTGTTTCGCAAACATCAAAATGCCTGATGTTGCCATGTCTAAACGATGGGTAATCTTTGCTGCTGGATACTGTTGCAAAACTCGAAGATAGGCACTGTCATGATGCTCAGGCAAACGTCCCGGAACCGACAGCAATTCCGCTGGTTTTTCGATGACAACCAAGTCTGCATCTTCATACAAAATACGTAGAGGACCTTGAGGCGGCGCATAGACAAAGTTGGGATCTAAAGGCATGGACAGACTGTGTACTGGGAGAATGTCGGCAAAATAACAACTGACTAATTCGCTGTCAATCGACTTTAACCGATCAGGTCTAACCCTAACGATTATTGGTCCCCAATTTACCAAAGGCTGGTGCTAATGAATGAGACAAATCATCCTCCAGTAACTGTAAGATGCTTGCACTCGTGGTTAAAGGATACTGATGTAGTGTGATGCGATATTTGCCCTGAAACCACTGCGATAAATGCAAGGCATAGGTTCGTTTAGGCCCAAAACCTAAATGTTGTTTTAAACGATTCTTTATACCTGTCCGTGATGATCCAACATACAGAATGTGATTGGGTTGATTTAACTTGGCACAGGCATGGGTTTTCAATGCCTTAAATGCAGCATAGTCCTGATATGTCTGCTGTATATCGCCACCAACCTGCTCTATCACATAAATATAATGTGCGTGTAGAGCAAGATCATCAAAACTTGAAAACTCAAATATACGCTCAGCTTTAGTCTGCTGTGCCTGCAGACAATCCTGTATCAATTGATTCAGATAACCCATATCAAAATTATTTAAAATTTAGATAGTTAAGCATAACAACTTTGTGAAAAAGGACAATCCGAAGCTTAGATTAAGTTTGAGTTGTTCTGCGTGATATTCATTACATCAGCAGTGATCAAAATTTGTTGGGAATGAATGCGAAGTTTGGAATTTTGAAAAAGATGGAAGGATTTATTATTCGATTTAATTCTTAAAAATTTTTTAGGGTGTAAGAGAAAACAGTATTGTTTACTTCAACTATCATCACTTTGTAAGTCATGATCTTATAGCCTATAAACTTCTGGTTTATAGCGTCCTAAGCTGAATCGAGACCTTTTGGGTGAGTACTGTACACGTGTTTTGCACCACTGACAGCATGCTACTCTTTTCAATCTCTATCACACCCTTGAGATATATAGTAGTGGTATCGATGAGGGATTGTTTCCCTGAAAATTACTATTTTTGACTTATTTTAAAAATATTTTTCACATTTAAAGATATATTGAAAATATTTTCTTCTTGTATCATGTTTTAGCATTTTTTCCATCTGATAAATGACTTTTCCCGAGAATTTTCGCCATAGTTTATCACTCAAACCATCGGGATCTTTTGAATTCTAGACAGGACTTTTAACCAATGAGAACTTGTATTGAAATGAGTTCTCCAACTGGATTAAGAGTCAATAATGCATACCACAGCGAGATTTGAAAATTGAGGTGTGCTTGAAAAAAGTAGCAAAAAGCACAGAAGCTATTCAATGCGATGAAAATGAAATTCGTTCAGATTTAACACTTGGCTTAGGACTATTTTTACGGGAGATGCCTGATGATCTTTAAGCTTATGGTGATTAAACTGGTGTGGTTTGTTTTATGCGGATTAAAGGAGTAATGATTCATTATTCTTTTTTATTTTGGCTTAAATTTTTGGGGTGGTATAAGAGAAAACAATATTGTTTACTTCAACTATCATCACTTTGTAAGTCATGATCTTATAGCCTATAAACTTCTGGTTTATAGCGTCCTAAGCTGAATCGAGACCTTTTGGGTGAGTACTGTACACGTGTTTTGCACCACTGACAGCATGCTACTCTTTTCAATCTCTATCACACCCTTGAGATATACTTTAACCAAAGAGGATCGGGATTAATTTCCTAAGTTTTTCTAATTTTCTGCAAATTCAGCAAATTTTTTCAGCCATTTTAGGTTTAGCAGGATATTTTATCTTTTCAGCTCATTTCAGCGTTTTTTATCTGCAGATTTGCCCAATTATAAGAAAATTTTCTTTTACAACAGACAAAACGTCCAAACACAGCGTCAAATTTAAAAATATATCGCCGCTGAACATTCATCCCTTAACTTCATACAAAACTCCGCCCTTTGAGTAGAGATCTAAGCCTATCCATGTTCTGCAGATATTAGGGTTGATCTTTTCAACGTGGTGTTGGTCAATGAACTAAATAGCTTTGTACCCACTGTGCGCTAAACCACCAACCACTACATGCCGCCATACCACAGAGTAAATTGGCCAAAATTTTATTCATTCGGCTGAGGTCTGATGTATATATTTTGAGATTGATCAGATAAGCAATCACTGCATATACCAGTCCAATCGCCCCACCAATGATGATCAGGATCAAAGGCCATGCTGCATAGGC
Source organism: Acinetobacter sp. YH12086 (assembly GCF_013419345.1). Taxonomy (NCBI): domain Bacteria; kingdom Pseudomonadati; phylum Pseudomonadota; class Gammaproteobacteria; order Moraxellales; family Moraxellaceae; genus Acinetobacter; species Acinetobacter sp. YH12086. The sequence goes on along the minus strand of NZ_VPAF01000002.1, from coordinate 79,684 downwards.
ATGCGCCTCTGCTGGATATTTTGTAGAACGGATGGTTTCTGTGGTCATGCCGTATATCCTATTCATAACGCGATTACCTGTTTTAGTTAGCAATTTCTGCGCCATTTTTCTTGGGTATACAGCTTTATTTCAAGGTTAATGCATGTTGAATTTCTAGCTTTGACTACAGCATTTATCGCAACCGACCACTTTTTCTGTTGGCCAACTCATACGTGCACGCTTATAAGCGAGTTCGAAATTGGCAAAATAACCAATCAATATTTGCTGCTCAAACTGCGGCATGTCTACACATCCTTGCGTACCATTGTGAATTAAATGTGAGCCATTCATTAAGGCATTTTCATCGACTATAAATTTAATCATCTACCATTCCCCTCATTATTTTTTATAAAATTCAAAGATTAATAAATCCATATAAAAATTATGTGATTTATAATCACATACTAAAATTATGCCTTTATTGTTCAAAAATCAATCGGTATTTAAAGATTTTTTTAGCCGTCTCGTGGATAACTTAAACGCAGAATGATGTGCTCTTTTAGGACAGATAGTGAAATTGCTCGATAGTATTTTTTTCGCTTAAGCCGAGTGCTTGGAATGTTGAGTAAAGGTATTTTTCACTCGAACTGACATCAACAAATACGGCGTCCAAATCAGACAACCCATAGTACTCGTCGCTAACTGCATGATGGTCTCTGTATCAAATGCATTTTTATCGGTGAATAGCACACTCAAAATGGCACTATCACATAACTGTACCAATAAAAAACTTGCCATAAACGCAATATAGAATGTTGGAAAGTAAAGATGCTTACTAAAAAATAAGTAGACAGCACAAACTGAAAGTAAGAAAAATACAATATTTAAGATGCTTTCTATATAGAGTAAATACATCAGAGTTGGATAATAAAGTTCCGATTTTTGATCACTTATTTGACTTAACGCCTCATTTTGAAAAAGTTGATATAGGCTATAAATATCAAATGAAAGCAATAGTAGTGATAGGACAATTTTTATCCCCAACACAATAAGCCACCCGCCCAAACCTTTTAAATTCCTCTGATTGTTCATTTTTTTGTATCACTTCTTATAATTTTAATAATCTTTATCAAACGCTGAAAAACTCGGTTTCGGATTTTTATTTCTATATTTATTAAGCAAACACGCAGATCACTCACTCTAAAAGATGGATTCATTTTAGAGTGAAATGTTGATTGGTTTATAAAGGGGTGTCGACCTGTACAGTTCGTTTCTGACGAATGCGGCGAACCAGCCAGATCACGATTGCAATCACTAAGATCACAACAAAAAATGGAACTAAAAAGGCCAATACTGACAAGACTGCAGCACCAATCCACTCTCCAGTAGATAAGATGGGGTTTGCAACGCCACCTGTGGTTGCGGTAGATACACCACGCGCAGCGACAGTACTCATTTGCACTGCTGTTGCTGTACCACCACCGACAATAATTGCTGCCGCCCAACTGGCAAACTGTGACATTTCACCTGAGCTTACTGCCATTGTGGCAATCGTCCCTGCAATCATGGCTGCAGGTGTTGAAATGGTGTCGAGCGCATTATCTACCCAAGGAATATAGTACGCGGCAATTTCACAAACCGTCGCAATTGCTAAGCCAATACAAACCGCAGGCATAGACAACCATTCGAATCCTTTCATCGGTTCGAATAGTCCTAAAATGGAAGCAACACTCATCACCAATAAAGGTACAAAGACACGGAAGCCACAGGCAGCACTTAAGCCAATACCAATACACAGTCCTAATATTGTTTCCATGTGCTTCTCCGAACAGTTAAATGTGCAATTTGTTTTTATATATGCAGTGTTATACGTTAGCAAAAAGCCCTATCGAGTGATAGGGCTTTTCTTTCTAAACAGCGGATAACTGTTAGTGTTTTGCAGCTTAGGCATTCTTATTGTTAAATTGATTGCCTTGGCATTTGGTACACGGTGGTAAACGATCAGTACCAATTTCTAAGTAGACGCGGTGTCCGCATTGAACACAAAAATAGAAGCCTGTTCCGGGTTTTTGACCAGCAGTAACCATTTTTGTTCTCCATGTGTTTTTAGAAATGGTAGATTCAGTATAACCTTCTTGTGATGAATGTCTATTGGTCATTTCGACAATTGATAATGGCATTTAGGCAAAGCATTATTTCCATAGTAAATTTAAACGCCTTACATCGTGGTAATCCATTTTAACTTTCTAACGATAAACTATATAAATTGATTAACATTTACGCTGCACAATAAATTATTGGAATCACATTAGCTTCTTTTGTCGCATGTGAAAAAGACGATAAAATCCATAATAATTGAACAATATGTCCTCGAACAGGCAGTTTATTTTTTAATTTATTAAACTCTATTTGTATTGCTTGTTTTGATATAAAGTTACAACTTAAAATACATTTTCGATATAACTTATGATTTTTTAACAAAAAATCAATATCAGTACTAAAATTAGTTGTAGTTTTTCTAATTCTATCTATTTGAGTTTGAGTACCTTTTCCGCTCTTGTATTGTTTAAGCAAAGATGTTGTAACTTTATGATCAATTTGATTTTTTGAAAAAAACATGTTTCCTAAATTTTTTATACCTTGACCTACTACATCATGTAAGTTACTTGCTGATGTTGATTCATCTCCATGTTTAGAGTGAATAAAGCTGATACTTAAGTCAGTTAAATTTAAAGTTATGTGGTCTGCCCATTCATCACCTAAGTCATCGCAAAAAATATAGTCCTCATCAATACAAATATTTTCTACAAAACCAAACATAGAGTCAGCATCAAAAACTTTATGGGTATTTGTAAATGTTCCCTTTTCTGATACAACTTTTTCAATATCTTTCTGTGGTTGAAGCATTTCAAGAATACTATCTACTTCTGAAATACCAGATCTATCCTCAAAACAATTACCCATAAAATACATATACTTAGGATTATCAAACGTCACACTAAATAGTCCTTTCCTATTAATATAGGTTAGAAAATTTTCTAATTTACTATTCTCCTCAATTTTAATATTTTTTAATAAACTTTTACTTAAAATAGTTAATGTATTTTTATTAATTCTTAATTCTGAATTATCTTCAAAATTAATAACTTGCAAATCAGAGTTAATCTCATAAACTTTTTCAAGGTTACTAAATAGGTTAGCCTGAAATCTATCTGATAAGTTTACATATTTTTTTGATCGCTTTTTCTTATTCCCTATCACCTCTATTTTTATTAACTCGTACTTAAGTTTTAAAGTACCATCTAAAATATTATCAACAATTTGATATATATCAATTAGTAGTGCAGATGGTTTTGAACTTACAAGCACTTCTTTTAATTGAATTTTTTTAGCAAATAAACTTAAAAAATCATTTTGATCAGCTGTTTTAAGCAGTTGAATTTGAAGATTAGCCCAATTAACAATATCGTCAATAGATTGTCTAGCTGATGATTCAACTACACGTCCTGTACCTGAAATAGACTTTATACTACTTCCATCTCTTACTTTTATATGCGATGGAATAGAGCGCCCTGCTGCATGTGTTGATAATGTTCCTCTAAGATTTGATGCTTCATATGAACACCTACGTACAGCTTTATCAGATATAGTCATATTTCTGAGAGACATTTTCTGGAATTCAACATTGCTTCCAAACAATTTACTTAAATCTTGTGTTTGAATTAATTCAAACTTATCTTTTAAAATTTGTGAGAAGTTTGCGCAACTTTTACTTAACACAACTAAATAATCATCTATTTCAACTAAAATAATAAAAGCAAAGATTCTATCTTCAATATTATCATCATTAAGAAAATAGACTGGTTTGGTTGTTGGAAAAACCTTGGCTGTTAGCTTATATTCAACATTTCCCGTTGTAACTTTTATATCTTGAAAAACCTCAAGTATAAAATCTGAATCTTGCTCTTTATTTAAAGTAGCTTCATTCAGGACATCAGAAAGAATATTTTCATCTAAGCAATTATTCGTCTTATAAAACTGTACATTCTTTGTTAATTCCAATCTTTCAGGCATGAATTCCCCAATTCAAAATGAATAAAAAACACCCTAAAATATAGGGTGTTTTTTAAACAATTTCAATTATTTCAGCTTAAACTATCAAGCCACATTCCCTTCTAAAAAGTCCTGTGCAAAGCGTTGCAATACACCACCCGCTTCATACACATGTACTTCTTCTTCGGTATCCAAACGGCACGTTACAGGCACTTTAATGATTTCATTTTTGCCATCAGTCGTAGAACGTTCAATCACTAAAGTTAAATCAGAACGCGGTGCAATATTACCAATCACACTATACAACTCAGTACCATCAAGCTTTAACGTCTTACGGTCAGTTCCAGCTTTAAACTCAAGCGGTAACACGCCCATACCCACCAAGTTAGTACGGTGAATACGCTCAAAACCTTCCGCAACAATCACTTCAACACCAGCAAGACGCACACCTTTCGCAGCCCAGTCACGGCTAGAACCTTGGCCATAGTCCTTACCTGCAACAATGATGAGCGGTTGCTTACGATTCATATAGGTTTCAATCGCTTCCCACATACGCATTACTTCGCCTTCAGGCTCAACACGCGCCTTAGAACCCTGCTTGATCGTACCGTCAGAACGAACCACCATCTCATTGAACAATTTAGGATTGGCAAATGTTGCACGTTGAGCAGTCAAGTGATCCCCACGGTGCGTTGCGTATGAGTTAAAGTCTTCCTCAGGCACGCCCATTTTATGTAGGTATTCACCTGCTGCCGAATCCATCATGATCGCATTCGATGGTGATAAATGATCCGTGGTAATGTTGTCACCCAAAATCGCAAGAGGACGCATATTTGCCAAAGTACGTGGCGCAGCCAAAGCCCCTTCCCAATACGGCGGACGGCGAATATAGGTACTTTGCGGACGCCAGTCATATAACGGACTTGCTGCCTGAACACGCTCACCCAAATCAAACATTGGGATATACACTTTTTTGAATTGTTCAGGTTTCACTGCTTCTTTCACCAATGCATCAATTTCAGCATCAGACGGCCAAATGTCTTTTAAGTAAATTGGGTTGCCGTCTTTGTCATTACCCAACGCATCTGTTTCGATGTCAAAACGGATCGTACCTGCAATGGCATACGCCACAACGAGTGGAGGCGAAGCCAAGAACGCTTGTTTTGCATAAGGATGGATACGGCCGTCAAAGTTACGGTTACCTGAAAGTACCGCAGTTGCGTACAAATCACGATCAATAATTTCTTGTTGAATTTTTGGATCTAAAGCACCTGACATACCATTACACGTGGTACATGCATACGCCACGATACCAAAGCCGAGCTTTTCTAAATCACCGAGTACACCAGCTTCTTCGAGGTATAAAGCCGCAGCCTTAGAACCCGGTGCAAAAGATGATTTCACCCAAGGTTTACGCACAAGTCCTAACTCATTAGCTTTACGTGCAAGTAAGCCTGCTGCCACGGTATTACGTGGGTTAGAAGTGTTTGTACATGAGGTGATTGCTGCAATGATGATTGCGCCATCAGGCATTAAACCTTCAGCTTCTTGCGTACGTGCTGCTTCTAAGTTACCTGCAATGCCTTTCGCTTTTAAATCAGCGGTTGATACACGTGCATGTGGATTCGATGGACCTGCAATATTACGAGTGACTTGTGATAAATCAAAACGTAGTACACGCGGGTATTCTGCCGCTGTCATATCCGACGCCCAAAGACCAATTTCTTTGGCATAGCTTTCAACCAATTTCACTTGATCCGCTTCACGGCCTGTCAAAGTCAGGTAATCAATGGTGTTTTGGTCGATGTAGAACATCGCTGCCGTTGCGCCATATTCAGGGGTCATATTCGAGATCGTTGCACGGTCACCTACAGACATGCTGTCTGCACCTTCACCGAAGAACTCTAAATAAGCACCGACGACACGTTCTTTACGCAAGAATTCTGTAAGCGCTAACACGATATCAGTTGCGGTAATGCCTGCTTGACGCTGACCGACAAGCTCTACACCAATGATGTCGGGCAGACGCATCCAAGATGCACGTCCCAGCATCACGTTTTCAGCTTCTAGACCGCCGACACCGACAGAAATCACACCCAATGCATCAGTATGCGGCGTATGTGAGTCTGTGCCCACGCAAGTATCAGGGAATGCGACACCATCACGGTTTTGAATCACTGGAGACATTTTCTCCAAGTTGATTTGGTGCATGATACCGTTGCCCGCAGGGATCACATCGACATTTTCAAATGCTGTTTTGGTCCATTCAATGAAATGGAAACGGTCTTCGTTACGACGGTCTTCAATCGCGCGGTTTTTCTCAAATGCGTCTGGGTCAAAACCGCCAAACTCTACAGCTAGAGAATGGTCAACAATCAGCTGCGTTGGAACAACAGGATTGACTTTTGACGGGTCACCGCCTTGGTCTGCAATCGCATCACGCAAGCCTGCAAGGTCAACCAAGGCTGTTTGACCTAAGATGTCATGGCACACCACACGTGCAGGGTACCAAGGGAAATCGTGGTCTTGTTTGCGGTTAATCAGTTCTTTTAAAGACTGTTCTAAGATTGCAGGGTCGCATTTACGAACCAACTGCTCTGCAAGGACTTTAGATGTATATGGGAGTTTTGCGTATGCGCCTGGCTGAATATCTTCTACGGCTTGGCGTACATCGAAGTATTCTAGCTGGGTGCCTTGCAGCGGTTTACGGTAGTTGTTGTTCATAGCGTTCCTGCCCTCGGTCTTTCATTTTTTTGCGTTGTCTTTTTCATAGACAATTCATCTTTGTTCGATAGGCATACTACACTGCCGAAAACCCATTTCCCAAATCTCATATATTTCATAGAGTTAAATATAAAAACAGGGGTTTTTGAAATATTTAGTTACACTAACTTTGGAATATTCGCTCTAAATGTGAATTTTTTTGAAAAATAGCTGCAAATCCGCCTCATTCTTTAGTCTAAGGAAAATTGCACTGCATAATATTTAATCTAAACAGCAACCAAATTGATTAAAAATCAGTCTTATCAATTTTAGTATTTAATAATCAAGGCATGAAATTATTTTATTAGCTCATTGCGCCTCAAAGTCATAATGTGAATCAAAACACGGTTTTATTATTTATTTTATCTTAATTCTCAATTTATCCCTATTTGCAGGGATAGCGTCGAATCACCCCACTCTCAGATAATAAAAGCACGACATACAAGCACAGTAATTCGCTGTACTCGCCAAAATAATCACAATATTTACAAAACCTTAGCTAAATAAATCTGCGATTACTGTTCAACCGTCATTATGCTTTGGGGAAAGATCATGACAAAATTTAAAACCATCATTGGGGCTGGCTGCCTCTTAAGCTGTCTCAGCTTCATTGCCTGTGGCGACAACGACCAATCGACAACGGATTCGACGATTCAAGAAGAGGAAGTAGACTCACCGACTGTCATCTCGAATCCACCACGTTTGAAAGCCAATGCACAAGGTGAGCATGAACTGCTGATTGCCTATAAACGCCAAGCCTTATACGACCCTGAAACGGGTGAAAATGACCTATTACAGGTCAGAGGCTATCTGACTAAACCTGAACTCTGGAACTCTAAAAATAGCGATGGCAGTGTTTCTGATGTGTTGGTCGGCCCACAAATTCGTGCGAAACAAGGTGACAATTTAAAAATTCATCTGGTCAATCACCTCCCTGTTGAATCGACGGAGACCTGTCCAAGTCCAGTGACCAATATTAACCAAGGGAACTGTTTTAACACCACAAATTTACATACACATGGTCTTTGGGTTAGCCCGCAAGGAAACAGTGACAACGTATTTTTGAGCTTAAAACCTCAGCAAGATTTTCATTACGAATTTAAGATCGAACCGAATCATCCTGCGGGAACATTTTGGTATCACTCGCATGTGCATGGTTCAACCGCGATTCAGGTCTCAAGTGGCATGGCTGGCCCTTTGATTATTGAGGGAGAGAGGAAACCTGTCATTCGTCAGGGGCAAATTCAGCAGACTGGAGATTTGGACATCTTATGGAAAAATCAAAAAACCCAGCAGTATGACCATGAAAAAATCATGCTATTCCAGCAGATTCAATACAATGAAGATTGCGACAGCAATTTAAGCCAAGTGAATGGTACACCCTGCATCTATAGCTTAGAAGATTATTCAAAACTCGATATACCCACCTCATGGGCGGATGAAAATCGTTTTACCAGTATCAATGGCAAAATGTTTGGTGAAATTAAGGTGGATCAGAACCAATACCACCGCTGGCGCATGATTCACGGCGGTATCCGTGACACCATTGGTTTGACCATCAAAGAACTGCCTGATTCTGCGCTCTTTACCGCAGAGCAAACCCTGAGCGAATGTCAAAAGTATCAAAGCAAGTCGATGTCTTCACAGTTTAAAACGCTAAAAACATTACCGTTATATACCCTTGCACAAGACGGCTTGACCATGGGGAAAATCCAAAAGCAAGGGATTGAAATTTTTCAGCCGGGTTATCGCTTTGATGCCATGCTCTCTTTCCCGACCACCAATAAATACTGTGTATACGATGCCAAGCTGAATCTAGAAGATGAAATTAATGCGCCTGAATCAAGTCCATTACTTCGTCGCGCACCAGAAGAAAAACTCAATACACAGCTCCTCGGTTGGGTCAATGTGCAAGCAACTCAACTACCGCAGCAAACGCCGTTTAACTTCTTAAAAAGTCAGGCCACCCAACTAAAACTGGCACCAGAAGTGATTGCACAGCTCGAACAGGGTGATTTATCAGCCTTTATCTCGCATGCGAGTTTAATAACTGCTGAAGTCGATGAAATGCTCAAAACGATGGCGAAGCAAATCACCAACTTTGACATTCTGTTCAATACAGATGGCAGCTTTAAATTTGGTATTCGTCATGCCGAAGAAGGGACCTTGATCAGCTTTGGCGATGCCTACCATGATGAAGACCATACCCACCATAGCTATGTCCGCAAGCTTCCAATCGGGCAAACTCAAGAGTGGGAGTTAAGCAGTAATGTTGCCAGTCATCCCTTCCATATTCATGTCAATCCATTCCAAGTCGTGAAAATATTGAATGAAAATGGTGTCGATGTCAGTGCGATCGGCAGCTCAGATAAAGATGGTGCAGGAAATATTGACTCGCAATATCATGGAATGAAAGGCGTTTGGAAAGATACGCTCTTCGTCAAACAGGGCTATAAAATCTTTGTACGCAGTAAATACGAAAAATTTGAAGGCGACTTTGTGCTGCACTGCCATATTTTAGACCATGAAGATCAAGGCATGATGGAAACCGTGCGTATTTGTGGCGATCAATATGATTGTAATAGTGAACCGCCTTCACATCATTCCACTATGGATATGACTGCAAGCGATATGCCGACACACAGTCACTAAGACCGATCTCTGCTGTATAAAAGCCCATATCAATATGGGCTTTTTGTTTGCCTAACACTGCGGCTTGCTGCAAAATAACATGATTAATGATATCTAAAATTTATACTGAGGCTGGTCATGACAACGTCTATGGCATTCACATCTTTTTCACTCAACGGTGTCGATGCACAAAAATTTCTCCAAGGGCAAGTGACTTTGCATGTTGAACGCCTTGAAGAAAATGCAACACGTTATACCGCAATCTGCGACCTCAAAGGCCGTATTCATTTTGGTTTATGGCTCACCAAACACAGTGCTGAAAGTTTTTCTATTGTCACTACAGCAGATCAAGCCGAAGAATTTGCCAAACATATTAAAAAATATGGTGCATTTTCTAAGATGAAACTTGAAGAAACTGGTGCAGTTTTTCCTAGTTTAGTCGGTGATGAAACGACATTTGCTTCGGAACCGACGGATGTTGCAGCATGGGAAGTTCAAGCGATTCAAGCGGGTCAGGCCTATATTGACCAAGCCATTGAACATGTGTTCCAACCGCAAGAGTTACGTCTACATCAGCGTGAAGGCGTCCACTATGACAAAGGTTGTTATTTGGGTCAGGAAGTGATTGCACGTTTATGGTTTAAAGCCAAACCAAAAGCTTGGTTGCATGCAATTCAAGGCACGGGTACTGCTCCTGCACAAGGCGAACAGCTGAATAAAGGCGTACAAGTCGTCAATAGCGCGGCTGTAGATAATGGTTATGTAGCATTGGTTGTTGCTCGTCCAGAAGCTTTAGAAGAGTTAGATGTAACTGTTTTAGCATTGCCTGAAGCATTGAATGGTGATGTGGCACGTCCTGCTTAAGCATCTTAATTTTGAAAATAAGAGCCAAATTACAAAAGTTGTTTGGCTCTTATTCTGATTACTATTTAAAATTACAACAAAATATAAAGATTTATAAAAATGCTCATCCCTTTCCCATTTCGCTTTTTCTTATTGAATTGCCTCATTCTCTTCAGTTGTTTTATATCACCAAATATTTATGCCGAGATAGATTCAGCAGTATTGGAAGAGCTAAAAAATAGCAATGTGGTCGATCAAACCAACTCGCTTTCCCGCGATGAAATTGTCCAGTTAAAAAAGCAAAACGAGCAGCTTTATCAACAAAAGCATGTCGACTTTAAAATTTTAATTGTTCCTACTTTAGGTCAGATCAGTATTGAAGAATATGCTGAGCAAAGTTTTAACCGAATAAAAATTGGCGATAAAAACCTTGATAATGGCCTGCTGTTGGTCATTGCAAAAAATGAACGCCAAACACGTTTTGAAGTGGGTTATGGATTGGAAGGCGATATGCCAGATATTCTGGCTGGACGGATTCTCCGTAATAGCTTAGTGCCGCATTTAAAACATTCACAATATTACCTCGGCATTGCCCAAACGCAAATTCAAGTTGCCAAACTCTTCGGGCTTGATTTGCCCTTGGTGTCATTTGATCCTAAGCCCATTGAGCAACCTGCTTCCGAGGCAGTTTTGAGCATAGCAGAAACATATGATATGTCTGAGGATCTTTATCAATATGACTCAGCACCCAGCAATCATATTGATTTAGCTGAACCGTCTAAGCATCCAGTCAATTACATCATATTTGTGATTTGGAATGCGGTCATGAGTAGCTTGATCTTAATCTATATCATGCCACTTTATGGCTGCCTGAAAGCAGAGAATATTTTTGATAATGGGCTGAGGATGAAATTGGCGACTTATGGCACATTCCATCTGCTCTTTTGCTGGGTCATTACGGGGCAGCCTTTAGGTCTGATTATTCTCTGCAGTATGCTGATTTTTTTCTTCGTGCTCGTGCTGAATTATTATTGTCATTTTTACCTTCATTTTAAGAAATATGTACTGCAGCGTTTAAAATTAAATTGGATTTGGGTCTCAATCATTTACGTAGCTTCGGTCATTTCGCTGAGTTTTTTCACGCCAAATTCACTGGTGCCTTTAATGATGTTTTTGGCTTTTCTCCCCCTACTGGCTCGAACGCTTTGGGTTGCCATTCACAATAGTTTATATATACATAAGACACGTTATCCTGACGATCTTCAAAGCTTGTTTATATGGCCCTTACCGTGGTACTTCACCTCTATAGAGGATAGTGATAGCTCTGGCGGTAGTTCCAGCGGGTCTTCATCCAATGGCAGTTCTTCAAGCCGCAGTACCGGCGGCAGCTCAGGAGGTGGTGGTGCATCGAGTTCATGGTAATAGCTGAAAGGAAGTGACGATTAAAGATTAATTTTTAAAATCCAATCATTCACAGCCAAAGCCTAAAAACTTTGGCTTTTTAATCACTCATTTTTTCCCTCACATAATAAATCACCCCTGCCCGATCATCTGAAAAATAAAAAGATTTTTCATCGACCTTATAAATATCAGCAGGTCGCCCATGCACCGTTTTACCGACTAAAAAGCCATCCATAAAGGTTTCAAGTTTTTGTCCTTTACGCATCATTGCAATTTGATAGCCATGACCAATCGCCTCGTCGGTAGAGCCATGCAAAGCCACTAAAAAAGCATTTTTAATGGCGGTATCAGTATGGGGGTCATCAAAATAATCAAAACCCAATGCAGAGGAATGTGAAGGGAAATAAGTATAGGGCGATGGAACATTTTTACAGCCAGATGCACGTTTAAATTTAGGATCCGCTAATACTTTGCCCTGCCATGAATAACATGCGGGCCAGCCATAATCGGCATCCCGCTTTAACGCATAAAAAGTTTCATCAGGCTTTTTACTTCCCAAATGATCAGAACCTTGATTGGTCGCAAATAGAAATCTACCGATCCATTTTAATCCAACTGCATTACGCAAACCTGTCGCATAAATCCGTTGCTCTGAACCATCAGGATTCATCTCGATGACGGATGCTCGCACTTTTTCTTTTTCTACACAGGCGTTACAACTCGAGCCAACCGACACATAGATTTTTCCATTTCCACCGATAGCAATCGTCCGTGTCAGGTGCCAACCGCCGTATTTATAACTCAAACCATAATCTGGAAATGTCGCTAAAACTTCAGCCTTACTCGAAGGCTGAGTGTCTCCTTTACTAAATTTTTGCCGTGTCAGTTGATGCGTTTCCGCCAAATAGAGCCAATCCTGTCCTTGAGCATCGATATAAAACTGAACTGAATTTGGATTTCTCAAACCGGTCAGATAAGGAATGATTTTACCAAATTTACCTGTGTCAGCATTCCAATCATCCAATATATACACAGTACCTTTTTTATTATCTGTTAGATCATACATATCCGTGACAAACATTCTGCGATCAGGTGCTTGCGCAAAAAAGCGTACCCGTTTGAGACCTTCAGCAGCAGGAATGATCTCGAAATTTGCAGGCAAATTTAAAGAAAACTGCTTGCCATTTTTTAAATGGATTGGATGCGGAACAAGCTTGGGTTGTTGAGCCCAACTGGTTATTGAACAGACGAAACTAAGGATCAAGATGGCACTTATTTTTATCATATTTAAATACATCTCAATGAATCATGTATATCTGTATTCATCATAGATGCCTTGTATCTATTTTATTCAATTTATATTTTTAGAAAATATTATACTTTTGAAAATTAAGGTTTTTTAAATCATATACGCTGGTGCAGTACACAACAGTCAAAATAAGGAGGAACTTTATTCCCCCTCACGTCTTCGTTTTTAAATCATGATTTTAATCAAAATCCATGAAACAACTTATTCATATCTTTGCAGACATATTCTTTAAAATGATAGGCGCGCGCATGTTTGGCATCAAATTTAGCTTCCAAATCGCCTTTTTTGAAGATATAAACACGATCCTCTTTACTAACTAAAAACTCTGCGCCCAGTTTCATCAAAAGCGCATCAATTTTATCTTCATCTGCAATCGATTCATCTGCATTAATTTTATCGTAATTGCGTTTAATGCCTTTAATAAACATCGCGCTGCCTCTGAGAAAATAACAATGCGCGATTAAATCAGAGTCCTGCTTTTTTGCAAAGGCTTTTGATGCAATAAAGTCATGGCATTTAAAGTGCTAACGGCAATCAACATTATTTTATAAAAACGCTTTAAATCACAATTCCTCACTTTACATTTACGTAAATCTACCTATGATGTAAAAACCGACAAAAATAACCACCAAAACACATAAATGGAATTATGTGTATGATTTAAAAAAGGTTTCAAGATGAAAAAAATCCTACTTGCAAGCATTTTGGCAATGAGCACTCAATTCGCTTTTGCTGAAACTAAAACAGATGCCGTCGATCCTGAATTTGCTAAAGTGGAAGCTATGGTCAAGGCCAAAGATATGAATGGCGCCTACCAAACACTGAGCAAGCTTGCAGCAAAAGGTAATGCTCAGGCTATTTATAATTTGGGCTATCTTACTCAAACAGGTCAAGGCGTAGCGAAGGATGAGAAAAAAGCCATCCAACTCTATGAACAGGCTGCAGCCAAAGGCTACCCTGTTGCAAACTATGTTTTAGGTAAAAATTATGCAACGGGCACACTGGGCTTAAAACAAGACACCAACAAGGCCAAACAATATTTAGAACGCGCATCTTCGGCAGGTTTTGAAGATGCCTCCATCGACTATGCCATTTTACTTTTTGCAGAAAATAAACCTGAGTCAGATAAATTGGCACTCAGTAAACTTGATCCGCTGATTAAAAAAGGCAACTACCCTGCGATTCATGCCAAAGCACTTTATGACATCAGTGCAGGCTTTAAAGCTAAAAATGAAAAGCCTATTCAGCAAGGTCTAAATAGCATTCAAGAATTAGCAAAAAAAGGCTATGTCCCTGCATTGATGGCGGTGGGCAATATGTTTGTAAATGGCAATATCATCCCGCAAAATTTGCCTGAAGCTAAAAAAATATTTAGCGCATTAGCCAAAGAAAATATTCCGCAAGCCAAAGAATCTTTGGCAACCGTGGATAAAATGATTGCTGAACAAGCCAAAGCACCTAAAGCCAATGCGAAAAAGAGTTAATTAAGCATTAAAAAAAGCCCTGCACATGCAGGGCTTTTTCATGGGTTTAAGCAAATCTTGAGCTGATCAAAATCACGCCCACCACAGACTAATTAATACACCTGTTACGACAAAGCCCAAGATAGTACTCATCAACAAAGGCGTTAAGGTCTTTTCATTTAAGCCATAAACTTGTCCAAGCATGGCAAAAATCGTCGGCATCGGTAATGCGGCAATAATCGTCCCTGCATATAACATCTCTTGGCTGACATCGGTCAAATAGCGTAAGCCCAAATAAGTCAGTAAAGGCATCACCAAGTTGCTTGAAATCACCAAATAGAAGCTCTGAGCATTCACATACTTTAAGCTCATACCGACAATCCCTCCACCAATTGCAAACAGCGCCAGTGGTGAAGCCGTTTGACCTAACATCGCTAGTACATCATTGATTTGATGTGGCAAACGAATTTGGAAAATTGCAAACCCAATCCCTAGCATTACCCCTGCAAAGAGTGGATTTTTTAACAGGGTCATTAAGGTATTTTTGATGATGTCGCCAATATTGGCTTTTTGCTGTGAACTTCCTAATTGCGCAAGGACCAGCACCGTTGGAATCAGTAGCACACTTTCAATGATGACGATTAGTGAGGTATAGGTCATCGCATTTTGACCGACCAATAAGCTTAGGACAGCAGTGCCAATTAAGCCTGTATTTGACATGCCAGCACCTAGTGACAGTACCGCTGTTTGCGACATATTATTTTTAAAATGTGTCGACAATAGCCAATAGGCCATACCATACAATAAAAATGTGACTCCGGTATAAACAAAGAAATAGCCGGGATACCAAATTTGATGCAAATCTTTAGAAGCTAATGACTGAAAAAACAAAGCCGGCAGTGCAATCTTAATCACAAATGCACCAATGGTTCCGACCTGTTCTTTGCTCAATAAACTGCATTTTACAGATAGATATCCCAAGGCCAAAAGAAAAAAGATTGGACCAATCACCTCAAAGACCATACGAAATATCCTGTGTAATAGACTCTTCCATCCACACCCTCAACCTGAGAGTGTGGATCGGACCTCTATTTTGAAAATTAGAAAGCCGTAAATTGACTTCTTTGTGCATGCGGCTGACAGCGTAAGTACTGCGGAGAAATTTTTAAATTTTCACCGAGTTCAGCAGCAGCATGCCATGGCCAACGCGGGTCATATTGAATTGCACGAGCAAGACCAATCGCATCTGCCATACCATATTGCAAGATGCCTTCGGCTTGCATTGCTTCGGTAATTAAACCCACAGCAATTACGGGAACCTGAACGGCTTGCTTAATGGCTTCTGCAAAAGGCACTTGATAACTGGCTTGTAATTGAATTTTTTGTGCAACATCTAAGCCGCCACTAGAAACATGAATATAGGCTGTGCCTAGTTGTGCAAGCGCTTTTGACAAGCCAACAGCCGAGTCTAGATCCCAACTCGGTGCTTCAGCATATTCCATCCAGTCAGTTGCAGAAATACGTACCCCAATTGGATAATCTTCAGGAACGGCATTTTTCATGGCTTGGAACACTTCAAGCGTCAGCCGAATGCGATTTTCCAGACTGCCACCATATTCATCGCTACGCTGATTCGACAATGGTGACATAAATTGATGCAGCAAATAACCATGTGCGGCATGTAGCTCAATTAAGTCAAAGCCTGCATCTACCGCTCGTTTTGCTGAATCGGCAAAGTCTTGAATGATCTGCTGGATTTCTTCTCGGCTTAAAGCATGGGGTGCATGATCTGTGGCATTAAAGGGCAACTCACTTGCTGAAACAGTTTGCCATCCTTGAGGGTGATCTGGGGGTAATTGTCCACGTCCTGCCCAAGGTTTATCTGTCGATGCCTTACGACCCGCATGTGCCAGTTGGATAGCAAATGGCATAGGTGAAAGTGATTTCACCTTGGCCAATAGTGCCTTCATCTGTGCGCGTTGCATATCATTCCAAAGGCCGAGGTCTGCATAGCTAATGCGCCCCTCTGCCTGTACAGCCGTTGCTTCGACGATACAAAGTCCGGCACCTGACAAGGCATAATTCGCCCATTGTTGCTCATGCCAATAGCTTAACTCCCCTTGCTCATTGGCTGAATACTGACACATGGGTGCAATCACGATTCGATTACTCAGCCCCAATGTTCCAAACTGAATTGGTTGAAATAACAACGCCACATCACTCTCCTTTTAGAAGGCTTTGGTCACACTCAATCCTGCACTCCAATTCACCCCATCCGCGGGTTCAAAGAAGCGTCCGTTTCCATCATTGACGATCACTGAACCGACATAGTTCTCATCAAACAAATTATCTGCACGTACATAGGTTTTGACTTTCCAATCTGCTTGTTTCCACACATAACCTGCGTTGGCAGAAACCACGGTATAGCTCGACGCGGCATCACTGTTGGCATCATCGACATAGACTTTATCCATATAGCGAACATCTAGGCCGGCATTAAAGCCAATATCTGGCTGCCAATTCAGTGCGGCAAACGCTTGGTTTTTGGCGATACCCGGTATAAAGGTGCCTTTGACGACATCGCTGTCAGGAATTGCAGCATCAAAAGTGGCATCGATATAACTGTAGCTTGCTTGCGCACTTAAATCTCGCCATAGCTGTTTATTCCACGAAAGCTCAACACCTTCACGTAAGGTTTTATCGGCATTTTTATAGGTTGCACGACCATTGATACTTCCTGCAGAGACGATGTCATCTTGGGTTTTACTTTGGAATACTGCTGCAGTGAAATTCCCCCATGCATTTTGTGATTTAAGCCCAAGCTCGTAGTTATCGCTACTGGCTGGTTTTAAATCAAAATTCATGCCGTCATCTTTGGAATAGGCCATTTCTGTAAAGGTTGGTGTTTCAAAACCTTTGGCATAACTGGCATAGGCATTCAGTTGAGGCGCAATATTCCAGCTGACTGCTGCTGAAGGTAAAACTTTGTCATAGTCAGTTTTACCGCTGTCATCCTTATTTAAACCCACGACATATTTATCGTCAGATTCATAATGAACATTGCTATATCGTAGCCCTGTATCTAAAGTCCAATTGGGTAAAAAATTCCACGAAGCTTGTACATAGGGGTCTAAATTCCACAAGGTGTTATTTTCATTTCGACGAATATTGCCTTTCTTGCCAAAATTTCCATTGGCATCAAAATTTTCGTAGCCCTTACGGTCTTCATCCATATAATCAAAGGCAAGGCCTGCAGTAAAACGCGTATTCGGTAAGAGGTCTTTGCCTGTCCAGCGAATATCTGTTCCATAATAATCACGGCTAAAATCAATCACACCGCCTGCATGGCGCGCATTATTTTGTGGATTTTTGGGGATGGACTGATACTGCACCACATCACGTTGCCCCATATATACCATTGCATTAAGTTCATGCTGATCATTCAATGGTTTTTTCCACGTCAACCCAGTTTGAGTTTGGCTAATTTCCTTACGTACATCATAGGTATTATTGGCATCATTAACTTGTTTTGGATTTTGACGCAATTGCTCCCGATTCAGACCTTGTGGGTCATCGGCATTGATATCCACATGATTCACAATCCAATTGACCTTGGAACCATCATCCAAATCCCAACTCAGTTTTGCATTGCTAAGTACTTTATTTGCGGCACTATGATCACGGTAGCCATCGGTTTCAAAATAAGAAGAACTCACGACATAGCTAGGTTCATTGGCCTGTTCTGAGCCACCTTGCAGCACAATGTCAGCACGACTTTTATGATGACTGCCGCCTGAATAGCCGAGTTCGATAGAGTCTTTTCCTATACCTTGTTTGGTCGTTGTTAAAATCGCCCCACCCGAAGAGTTACCGTATAAAGAGGAAAATGGCCCGCCCAATACCTCGATATGATTTAAGCTACTCATATCGATATTTGATGTCTGTCCCTGACCATCCGGCATGGTCGCAGGGATTCCATCAACATATAAACGGATACCACGCACACCAAATGTTGAACGTGCGCCAAAGCCTCGCATAGACAGTTGCAAGTCTTGTGCATAGTTTTCACGGTTATTCAGTTGTAGTCCGGGCACACCTTTTAAGGTTTCAGACAGATTCACACCCGTATTGTTATTATTTTCAGCCTGCTGTACCCGGTATACCGATGCCGGTGTTTTTAACCATGTGGTATTGGTTCGTGGTGCTTCAATGGTAATCTCAGGAAGTAAAACAGGTTCCGTAGAACCTGTTTCTGCATACAACTGTTGGCTAATACATGCCGTTAGGCAAAGTAAATGTGTCTTAAATGATGTGACGTTAAATTTACTTTGCATAGAGCACCTATTTTGACATTAGAATATTACCTTAGAGCTTAAACCAATTAGGAAAGCATCATCAACCCGATTTGTTGAGCCTGGGTTAATCACATATTGTAAACTTGGACGAATCATCAACCATTTTGTCGGGTTATGGCTATAGTTCAACTCGACATTATATTCTGCACTTGCATCAAATTTCTCAGCAGAAAGTCGATCATTGACATGCACACGGTTCACGCCCAAGCCAACCATATCGTTAGGCAAACGATCGGCCAATCCAATGTATTTCAAACCCAACTGCTGTGAGTTATCAACTTTTGTGGTGACACGATCATGCCAAGTAAAATTGGCAAAGCTATGCAAGCCACGTTTGCCTTCACCTGTAGACGTTAACTGTTGCTCAATCGCAACCCAACCACCAAAGGTACGATCTTCTGCTTCACCCGAAATAATGTCTTTTTGATTTTTGACATTATCTGCGGTGTTGTACATCGCACCAAAGCGGTAGCTCCCCGGTAAGCCATTTACAAATGATTTTGGTGTCCAAACCAATTCTACTGGAATAGTTACGCCATCAGCATGATCTGTATCTAGACTCCAACCTTGACCTTCTGCTTTGGCATTACCATTGTCAGGGTTAAATTCATAAACACCGACTTGTGCCGCAAGTTCTGGCGTTGCTTGGTATTTCACACGTCCACCCCATTGTGAAACTGGAGTATTCATCCACATAGAACCTTGCCATTTACCCATTTGCGCTGCACAAAATGCGGTGCTGGCAAAGTCACATGCCATCACGTTAAAGTCCATACCTAGACCTAAACGACCTGCTTTTACACTAATGCCTTGTTCTTTGAAATTCTTTTCAATCGAAAGTTCGGTTAAGCGGCTGTCTTGGTTACCACGGCCAAAATTGGCTTGTGCATTTGCCAATTGAGGAACATCCCCTTGCAAATCACGAACTGAGGTACTTTGACCTTGACGAGCAGTCATTACAGCACGCACAGTCACGCCATCCCAACCTGCGAGTTTTTCCATATCAAGCTGTGTACCTAACCACAATTGGCTGGCTACCGTTGCTGAATGTCCCGGATTACGACCGCCATCGGCAAGATAGGCAGCATCAGCAGCAATATTGGCCTCAAACTTCACACCTTGTTGTGCAAGTTCGTTACGTTTACCATCCCAATCCCCGAGCATGTACTGACCTTTAGTGTCGAATGCTTCTGTGGCGTGAACATGTGTCATGGCTGCTGCAACAAATGCAGGTAGAAGAGCTAGACTGTATTTTTTCATGGTAAAACCTAAATCTGGAGAGAGTCTCTAGACAAGCCACATGGCTTGAAATCTAATGTCGCAAAAATTACATAATTTTTCACGTTCTATCTCAGCATTATTTTTATCATTCACCAAACTTTAATTTATCAATAAGTGACTTTAAATAAATCTATTGTTATGCAATATTTTTAGTGATTATTTTTCAATATCTTATATATCTATTAATTCAATTGTTTAACTTCTGATCGCTTATTCAAACTCATTATTGTGACTTGTTGGTTTATTATTCTCACAATTAATAATCAATAACCTATTCATACACTCCCTTAGGCCGCGATGAAACTTGCATTCTGTAGGGCTAGACCCAATAGTATGCATAACTTGAATGATCCATTGCTTCGACCTTTATGCCTGAATTACCAGAAGTAGAAACCACTAAAACCAGTTTATTGCCATTATTGAATGAAAAGGTTCTCAAAGTTGAGGTTTTTCAGTCGAGCCTGCGTTGGCCTATTCCTGACGACATTCAAAAACTCGTCGGTCAAAAGCTGCTTCAACTCAGCCGTCGATCAAAATATATTTTGGCTGAATTTGAACAGGACAGCATGTTGTGGCATTTGGGCATGTCTGGAAGTTTTCGGATTTGTGAAGGTGATGAAGCATTACGAAAGCATGATCATCTGGTGATTCATTTTGAAGATATGCAATTACGCTATCACGATCCACGACGTTTTGGCTGTATTTTATGGTTAGATGCATCGTCTCAAAGCAAACTGATTGACACGCTTGGCCCTGAACCGCTGAGTGATGACTTTAATGCTGAATACTTATTCCAAAAATTTAAAAATAAGCAGACCAGTATCAAAGTATCGATCATGGACAATCACATCGTAGTCGGTGTCGGCAATATTTATGCAACGGAAAGCCTGTTTAACCTCGGCATACACCCTGCGCAGCCAGCATCGAGTTTGAGTTTTGAACAAGTTGAAAAAATGGTCATCGAAATCAAACGTATTTTAAAACAGGCAATTGATTTAGGCGGTTCTACTCTACGTGATTACACCAATGCGATGGGCGAAAATGGTTATTTCCAACAAACTCTGCTCGCCTACGGACGTGCCGGTGAAATGTGCATCAACTGTGAAACCATCTTGCAAAATATCAAACTAGGGCAACGTGCATCGGTGTTTTGCCCAGAGTGTCAGCCTTTAAAAAAGGTTAAAATGCTGACTAAGAAAACCGTGAAAGGAAATAACGCATGAAGTCTGCGATTGTTCGCCACATATTAGTCAAAGATAAAGAACTATGTGAGCAACTGAAAAAGAAAATCAAAGGCGGTGCGGACTTTGCCAAAATTGCAAAGCAGCATTCGACATGCCCTTCGGGTAAAAAAGGCGGTGAGCTTGGCGACATTAAAAAAGGCCAACTGGTTGGTCCAATTGATAAGGCGATTTTTACTTTGCCCGAACGTGAACTACATGGCCCAATCAAAAGCCAGTTTGGCTGGCATTTGTTAGAAATTAAGTTTCGGATGTAACATAGCACCCACATTGAACATGCTATAACGAGTATATCGCGAATATGTGCTTTTCATCTTAAAGCACATAATCCCAGTATTTTTTTCAATCGTTCAGAACATTGGCTGGCGGTTTTCAATCATATAATATAAATCATAGCAACCAGATAACATTGCACTAAATCAATTCTACTTAATAATAAATAAAGGACATTCCATTGGGCTATTACAACTATTTTCGTCTTGGCACTGTCGATACAACAGATTTTACAATCATTCGAGGTGAACGAAAGCATGCACTTATCCAAGCATTATATGATGATCAAGATATGAACCCTCATGGTGAAGTCCAGTTGGCACTAGATTTAGATGGGAATCGTAACGATGAATCAAAATGGTATGATGCGATACAGCAAATTAGCAAATTATCCAAAAATCACCCTTTAGTCTTATTTATATTAGGTCAACAAGCCTGCGCACCCGAATCACCTGAAGAAGCAAATGAAGTATTTACAGGCATTCGAAATGGCATTGTTTTTTCGACATCAGAACCTAAGTTTATGAAAATGACGCCTCAACAAAATTCACAATAAAAAACGGCGCTTTAAGCGCCGTTTTCACTGCTAAAGGATTAACCTTTACGTTTTAATTCATCACGAATTTCACGAAGTAATTCGATATCTTCTGGAGTCGCCTCTGGAGCTGGCTCTTCAACTTTTTGACGGCGCAATTTGTTCATCAATTTCACTAACCAGAATACGACCCATGCCAAAAGCAAGAAGTTGATTAAGATGGTTAGGAAGTTACCGTAAGCCAAAACATTAAGGCCTGCATCCTGTGCTGCTTTTAGCGTGGTTAAATTGTTTGGGTTATCGCCCAATACTAAGAACCAATTTGAATAATCAACGTCACCACCAAGGATCCAAGAAATAAAAGGCATGATAATGTCTTTTACCATGGAATCGATGATTTTACCGAAAGCACCACCAATGATGACACCTACAGCCAAGTCCATCACGTTGCCTTTTACGGCAAATTCTCTAAATTCTTGAATAATACTCATGTGATCTCCAGAAATTTTTTTCAGCTTTAATTTTGTGACGAAGTATACATTATATCTATATAACTATTTCCACCTAATTTACTTGGTTTATATTAGATTCTAAATACCATGTATAAAAATTCACACAAAACATTTTTGATTTTGGTAATACATTCTATTAAAAAGGATTTATCAAAATTATGCATGTCGAATTAAATGAATAAAGTCATTCAATTTTTGCATTTTTATTCAAAACACCCATGCATAAAAAAACCGCTAACCTAAGTCAGCGGTTTTTTTGAAACTGTAAAATTAAACGTTACGGTTACGTTTACGTTCGTTTTCAGTCAACCAGCGTTTACGGATACGGATTGACTTAGGCGTTACTTCAACTAATTCGTCGTCTTCAATAAATTCAAGCGCTTGTTCAAGCGTAAATTCAATGTGCGGAACGAGAGTCAACGCATCATCAGTACCAGAAGCACGTACGTTAGTTAACTGTTTCGCTTTAGTTGGGTTAACAGTCATGTCGTCTGAACGTGAGTTAATACCAACGATCATACCTTCATAAACTTCTAACTGAGGTTTAGCAAATAGACGGCCACGGTCTTGTAAGCTGAACAATGCATAGCCCAAGCAAGTACCTTGAACCATAGAAATCAACACACCGTTTTGACGTTTCGCAACAGTACCTTGTTTCATTGGACCGTAGTGCGAGAAGCTTGAAGTCATGATACCTGTACCTGAAGTCATTGTTAAGAATTCAGAACGGAAACCAATCAAACCACGTGAAGGAACAGTTGCTTCAATACGGATACGACCTTTACCGTCAACTTCCATATTGGTCATTTCACCTTTACGGTGACCCATTTGTTCCATTACAGCGCCTTGGTGCTGCTCTTCAACGTCAAACGTTACGTTTTCGTATGGCTCTTGTTTTTCACCATCAATTTCTTTAATGATTACTTGTGGACGTGATACGCCCATTTCGAAGCCTTCACGACGCATGTTTTCAATAAGAACTGAAAGGTGAAGCTCACCACGACCAGATACTTTGAAACGGTCAGGACTGTCAGTATCTTCAACACGTAATGCTACGTTGTGAATCAATTCGCGATCTAGACGTTCACGGATATTACGTGAAGTTACGAATTTACCTTCTTTACCAGCAAACGGTGAGTTGTTTACTTGGAAAGTCATCGATACTGTAGGTTCGTCTACAGAAAGTGCAGGTAAAGCTTCAACTGCTTTTGGATCACAGATTGTGTCAGAGATATGAAGTTCATCAATACCCGTTACACAAACGATGTCACCAGCAGAAGCTGATTCAACATCGATACGCTCTAAACCATGGTAACCCATGATTTTTAAGATACGACCGTTACGTGTTTTACCGTCTTTGTCGATTACAGTTACAGGAGTGTTTAATTTCACTGAACCACGTTGAATACGACCAACACCGATAACACCTACGAAGCTGTTATAGTCAAGTGAAGACACTTGCATTTGGAATGGACCGTCAACGTCAACCGCTGGTGGTTCAACGATGTCTACAATTGTTTCGAACAATGGAGTCATGTCTTCAGCAAGTTCTTCTGGAGATGGACCAGCCACACCACGAAGGCCTGAAGCATATACAACTGGGAAGTCTAACTGTTCGTCAGAACCACCAAGGTTGTCGAACAAATCGAATACTTGGTCAATTACCCAGTCTGGACGAGCGTTTGGCTTGTCGACTTTGTTAATAATTACGATTGGTTTCAAACCACGTGCGAACGCTTTTTGCGTTACGAAACGAGTTTGTGGCATTGGGCCTTCTTGAGAGTCAACAAGAAGAAGTACGCAGTCAACCATTGACATTACACGTTCTACTTCACCACCGAAGTCGGCGTGTCCCGGGGTATCCACGATATTGATACGGTATTCAGTGTTAGTACGCTTGTCTAACCATTTGATTGCAGTGTTTTTTGCAAGAATGGTAATACCACGTTCACTTTCAATAGCGCCAGAATCCATTACACGTTCGATCTCGCCTGCGCGATCGCCAAGAGCACCTGATTGCTGTAAAAGTTTGTCTACAAGAGTAGTTTTACCATGGTCGACGTGCGCGATGATGGCAATGTTACGGAGAGTTTTAATATCTGACATGTGAATTCGATACGCCTAAAGTTTGAGGGCAAATTATACAGAAAAAATATAGATTTTAGTAGTGACAGTTTATTGACAATCGCATTTTTTTTGACGACTGGTACGCTTTTGGTTTTGTAAAGCTGTGTAAACAGATTAGAATAGCGCCACCTAGCCTTAATTTTCAGTGCCGCATGTCTGATTTAAACCAATCTCCCGAAGCAAAAGATCAACTCGATTTAGTCTATGGATTGAATGATCGACCAAAACCTTTTATTGCTTTTCTCGCTGCGTTCCAACATTTATTGGCCATTATTGTCCCAATTGTGACGCCGGGTCTGCTGATCTGTTTGGCACTTGGTGTGTCAAAAGAAGACACCAATATGATTCTGTCGATGTCATTGGTGATCTCTGGTATCGCAACCTTTTTACAATGTAAAAAAGTCGGTCCATTTGGTGCAGGTCTCCTGATTGTACAAGGAACCAGCTTTAACTTTATTGGTCCTATTATCGGTATTGGTTCTGCAATGGTTGCGGCAGGTACACCTGTAGAAGCAGTTATGGCATCTATCTTTGGTGTGGTGATCGCGGGTTCATTCATTGAAATGGGTGTGTCACGAATCTTACCTTGGGTGAAAAAACTGATTACCCCATTGGTAACAGGTATTGTGGTGCTATTGATTGGTCTGACTTTAATTAAAGAAGGCCTGATCAGCATGGGTGGTGGTTATCAAGCCATGGGCGATAAAACATTTGCCAATGCAGACAACCTCATCATGTCATGTACCGTTTTGGCACTGATCATTTTATTGAACCGTGTGCGTATTACATGGGTAAAAAGTTCTGCCATCCTAATTGCCTTAGTCGTGGGTTACATCCTTGCAGGCTTTATGGGTCATTTAAACTTTGATGGTTTAAAAGATGCGCCACTGGTTCAAATTCCAACACCGATGCACTTTGGCTTAAGCTTCTCTTGGAGCTTGTTTATTCCAATGGCATTTATCTACCTTGTGACATCTTTGGAAGCGATTGGCGATATTACCGCGACTTCTAAGCTTTCAAATCAAGCTGTAGATGGCCCTGAATGGATGAAGCGTATTAAAGGTGGTGTATTGGTGAATGGTGCAAACTCATTCCTTGCCGGTATCTTTAACACGTTCCCAAGTTCTGTATTTGCGCAAAACAACGGTGTTATTCAGTTAACAGGTGTTGCAAGCCGCTATGTAGGCATTTGGATTGCTGCCTTATTGGTTATTTTAGGCTTACTTCCTGCTGTTGCAGGTGTCATTCAGGCGGTTCCACAAGCCGTGCTTGGTGGTGCTGTGATGGTGATGTTCGGTGCTGTGGCTGCCTCGGGTATTAATATCTTGTCAGGCATTCATTTAGACCGCCGCGCACTATTAATTATTGCGATTTCATTGGCATTGGGTCTAGGTGTTGCACAAGTACCACAAATCCTTGAACATCTTCCTGAATTGTTCCGTAATATCTTCAGTTCAGGCGTTGCCACTGGTGGTATCGCTGCCCTTATTTTGAATATTGTTCTTCCTGAAGTGAAGAAGTAAGTTCATTTGTCAAAGAACACTGCCTAGGTTCCGCCCTAGGCAGTGTTTTTTATGATGGAGAAATCTATGGATCTCACAAGTGAAGTCGTTATACGACAGATCGATTTATTACAAGATCGCGTGCTTTTCGTAAATGCACCGACAGATGACTTACTCAGTCAATTGAATGACAATATTAAGCCATCAATTTGGTGCTGGAATTTTAATGATTTTCAGTACTTTCAAAATCAACAGTCAAACGTCCATTTTGGTGTCGATTTTCCTGAAGGTCAGTTTGATCAAGCAGTTATTTTTGTTCCAAAATCAAAAGAACTGCTAAATTATTTATTACACAATGTCGCAAGTCATCTTGCTCAAGGTGCTTCTATTTTCCTCGTGGGTGAGAAAAAAGGCGGTGTTGAACGCGCTGCAAAACAATTACAGCCCTTTGGTAAAACCCTAAAAATTGATAGTGCGCGTCACTGTCAAATGTGGCAAACCCTATTGGAAAAAACTGTCACACTGAAGACACTGCAAGATTGGGTGCAAAAATATCCAGTAGAGACCCCAAATGGTGAGCTTACGATTTGCGCACTGCCGGGTGTATTTAGCCAGAACCGTTTAGATGTGGGTACGGCTACCTTATTGCCTTATTTATCACAAGTCACTTCGGGCAAAATTGCAGATTTTGGCTGTGGTGCGGGTGTTATCAGTGCTTATTTAGCCAAACTGAATCCTAAAAATCGTATCTTTGCCATGGATGTAGATGCCTTTGCACTAGCGTCTACACAAATGACATTTGAACAAAATTTGCTTGAACCTGAACAACTTGAGATTAAAGCGGTCACAGGAATCGAGGATGCTCCCTTATTTTTACATGCCATAGTCAGCAATCCACCCTTCCATCAAGGGATTCAAACCGACTACAATGCCAGTGAAAATCTATGCAAAACTTCGCGCAGACATTTGAAGTCTGGGGGTGAGCTTTGGATTGTTGCCAACCGATTCCTCAATTATCCGACTTTAATTGAGCAACATTATGGTCAATGTACAATCAAAGCCGACCAACAAGGATTTAAAGTCTTGTTTGCGAGCACGCAAAAAAATCTTAAGGAACAATGATGAGCGAAACTCAAAAACCAGCTCAGCTTCAGCGTAAGTTGGGTGCTCGCCATCTCAACATGATTGCAATTGGTGGTTCAATTGGTACAGGTTTATTCCTTGCCTCAGGTGCAACCATTGCCAATGCAGGCCCGGGTGGCGCCCTGCTTGCATACTGCTTAATTGGTATCATGATTTACTTCTTGATGACCAGCTTAGGTGAGCTTGCAACACATAACCCAACTTCGGGTGCATTCTTTACCTACGGCACCAAATATGTCGAGGGTGGTTTCGGCTTCGCTTTGGGTTGGAACTATTGGTATAACTGGGCGATTACCGTGGCATTTGAATTGGTTGCAGTCCAATTCATTATGAAATTCTGGTTTCCAGATATTCCGGGCTTTTACTGGAGTGCGATTTTCCTCGCAATCGTCTTTGCCATTAATGCGCTGACCGTAAAAGGCTTCGGTGAATCCGAATTCTTCTTCTCGCTTGTTAAAGTGCTCGCAATTGTTGCCTTTATCATTATCGGCCTGTTTATGATTGGCAAAATCATGCTGACACCGGGCGTAGAAACATTTGCCAACTGGACCAAGGGTGAAGCCCCATTTGTTGGCGGTTTATCTGCCTTGATTGGTGTGGCCATGATTGCCGGTTTCTCTTTCCAAGGGACTGAAATGGTTGGTGTGGCTGCAGGTGAATCGAAAGATCCTGAAAAGACCATTCCTATTGCCATCAAGCAAATTTTCTGGCGTATCTTGTTGTTTTATATCGTGTGTATTTTCATTATCGGCACTCTCATTGCCTATGATGACCCACGTTTATTACAAGCAGCATCTACTGAAAATATTGCACTATCACCATTTACCTTACTGTATGAAAAAGCAGGTTTTGCCTTTGCTGCATCAGTAATGAATGCGGTGATCTTGACTGCGATTTTATCAGCGGGTAACTCTGGTATGTACTCCTCTACTCGTATGCTCTTTGATATGGCACGTAAAGGCAGTGCGCCGAAAGTCTTTGGTCGCTTAGATGCACGTGGTGTACCAATGAATGCACTTTATGCAACAACAGCGATTGCGGCACTGTGCTTCTTAACCACCTTTATCGGTGAACAAGCGGTCTTTAACTGGTTACTGAACATGTCAGGTATGTGTGGCTTTATTGTGTGGCTCGGTATTGCAGTTTCACATTATCGCTTCCGTAAAGGCTACTTGGCTCAAGGCAATAAATTAGAAGATCTTGCTTACCGTGCAAAATTCTTCCCATTTGCACCGTGGTTTGCCTTTATTTTGTGTGCCATCGTGGTCCTTGGTCAGAACTATCAAGCCGTTTTAGATGGTGAATGGTTGGCCGTTGTTTCTACCTATATTGGTATTTTCTTATTCCTTGCCATTTGGTTCGGTTATAAGTGGAAACACAAAACTAAGTTGGTTTCATATCAAGAAATGGATGTAAAACCAATGAAAGTTGATCAAGAATAATGTGATCACTGAATAAAAATAAGCAGCTTCAGGGCTGCTTTTTTATGGCTAAAATTGTATCTCAATACATTCACGCTTTAACAAAATGCTTAGTGTCTATTTAAAGTACGCTGTCTCACCTATAACCGCCAATTTATCTACTCATTCGATCATTTTTAAGCGCTCAAATAAAAACGCCCAATGCAATGCATCAGGCGTTTGTTCAAAAGTAACTACGTTTTCAGGTTTGATTTTCAATACTTAAGAAGCATTATGCTGTTGTACAAAGGCAATAAACTCGTCTTCGCTCATCACAGGTACACCCAGCTTTTCAGCCTTTTCTAATTTAGAACCTGCCTTTTCACCTGCAACTACACATTTGGTTTTACCCGAAACACTACCACTGACACGTGCGCCTAAGGCTTGAAGCATTTGCGTCGCTTCATCACGACCCATGGTACTCAATGTCCCAGTAATCACCCAACTCTCGCCATTCAGCGGCTGACGACTTGGTGCAACGGGTGCATCCCAATGAATCCCAGCTGCCAACAAACGATCAACCACTTCGAGGTTATGCGGCGCTTGGAAAAAATCGACAATCCATTCAGCGGTAATATCACCAACGTCTGGTGTTTTTTTCAAGGATTCGAGATCTGCATGACGAATCGCATCAAAGGTTTGGAAGGTATTGGCGAGCATGCGTGCCGTGGTTTCACCCACGCCTCGAATGCCGAGTGCATAAATAAATGCACCTAGTGTCGTTTTCTTACTGTTTTCAATAGAATCGATGAGGTTTTGAACCGACTTTTCACCCATTTTTTCAATGGTCAGTAATTTTTCACGATGCTCAGGCAAGCTATAAATATCAGCAACATCTTTGAGCAGATCCAGATGTAAAAGAGATTCCGCCCAACGGTCGCCTAAGCCCTCAATGTCCATAGCTTTACGCGATACAAAGTGACGAATCGCCTCAATACGCTGTGCAGCACAGTACAAACCACCTGAACAACGTGCCAAGGCTTCACCTTCGGGCATCACCACAGGTGAAGAACAGACAGGACAACATTCGGGCAATTGAACTTCAACTGTTTCTACAGGTCGAAATTCAGGCCAAACTTTTTCCACTTTGGGAATCACATCACCACTACGGTAAACACTCACGGTATCGCCTACACGGACATCTAAACGGTGAATTTCACCAATATTATGTAGAGTGACATTGGAAACCGTTACGCCACCGACTGCAACAGGATTTAAACGTGCGACTGGAGTTAAAGTCCCTGTACGCCCCACTTGCCAATCAATATTTTCAACCGTCGTGAGCGCTGCAACTGCAGGGAATTTATATGCCGTTGCCCAGCGCGGTTCACGACTTAAAAAGCCCAGTGTTTGCTGTTGCTTCAGGCTGTTTACCTTAATCACCATGCCATCAATTTCAACGCTCAGGCTTGGACGATCAATGATCATTTGCTCATATGCAGCTTGTACGTCCTGAATGCTGTCACATATAAAGTGACGTTCACCGACAGCAAAACCAAACTGTGTCAGCCACTCAAGACTTGCAGACATGGTGGTTTGCCCATGATGTGGTTCACACTGTGCAATGCCATAGGCATAAAAAGCCAAAGGACGCGAAGCCGCAATTGCAGGATCGAGTTGACGTAAGCTTCCTGCTGCTGCATTTCGTGGATTGGCAAAGGTTTTTTCACCTTTGGCTTCATTTTCAGCATTAAGCTTTTCAAAGCCTGACTTTGGCATCAGGACTTCACCACGGACTTCAAGCAGACTTGGAATTTCAGTCTGTGTAGAAGTCAGTACTTTAGGTAAATTACGAATGGTTTTTACATTTTGGGTAATGTCTTCCCCAGTTTCACCATCACCCCGTGTCACACCACGGACTAAAATGCCATTTTCATACCAGAGAGAAATGGCCAGTCCATCAAATTTTAATTCGACATCATATTCAATTTTTTGATTCGGTAAGCGCTCTTCCGCACGACGTGCAAAGGCAAATAAATCTTCTGCATTAAACACATTACCTAATGACAACATGGGTACTGCATGGGTTACAGATTCAAACTTAGACAAGGCCTTTCCACCCACTTTTGTAGTTGGTGTATCAGGTTGTACTAAATCAGGGTATTGCTCTTCTAAAGCTTTTAATTGGTGAAAAAGTTGATCATATTCACTGTCCTCAATTTCTGGCGTATCCATGACATAGTAGGCATGGTTATGCTTCGCCAAGAGTTGAATCAGTTGTCGCATCTGTGCAACGACAGTGGATTGTTGTGTCATACATTCACCATAAAAAAGGGCGGTTCATGCTCCGCCCTCAAATTTCATTATCTGTTGCTATTATAGAAACCCACTCGGTGAGTTTCAATCAAAGACGCTTAGACTTCGATAGCTTGACCTTGACGATAATCAATCGCTTGATGACGCCAATGTTCACGCATCTGTGGTGTAAATTCTTGGTTATTTTGATCATACACAGTACCGTCAATTTCACGGGCAATTAGACGTGAAATGCTATCCATGGTATCAAAGGCATTTTGTACATCGCTGTGTGGCAGCGCCAAGAAGAAAGCTAAACCTTTTACTTCTTCAGTCGATAAAGTTTCAAGATCAAAACCTTGCGCAGCGCCATCATTATTCATTTGCAATACAGAGAATAATAACTTTGTCCCTTCTTCATCATAGCGATGGAAACAGGCCATTTCGCCAAAACGCAGGCCGTATTTGAGTAACACTTTTAATGCTTTTTCACCCGACAAGGCACGGCTATCCGGGAACACATTTAAGGCGATATAAGTTTCCGCAGTCGCTAAAGCACTTTCTTCATCAACAATTTTTTGTTCATGTAAATGAGCATCCAAAATACTGCTTTCTTCATCAAAATCGCTGATTTCAGCTTTTTCAATTGCGCTATTTACACTAAACTCTGGCGCTTTTTCCGCAGGAACAGCGTCAGCCTGAACGTGTGTCGCAGCAGTCGCTGCGTCATTGGCATCGGCGGCTACAGATGCAACAGTTGTAGATTCAGTTGCTTCTGTAAACAATGTACTGTCTTCTGTTGCAGTTTGAACGTTTTCAACTGAAACAGGATCCGTCGTTGTCGTCTCAGTCTTTGCCGTAGCCTCAACGCTCTGCTCTGCTTGTTCCGTTGCCGTTGCTTCTGGCGTTACATTTGCTTGAACAGCTTCAGTCGTTTCAACCGCTGTGACTTTTTCCTCAGCCAAAGTCGGCTCTACACGTTGCGTGGTTTCAGGTGTATTTAACTGATTGCGTACATGGCGCGGAATAACAGGTTGCTGACTATCAGGATCAATATGTAATTCGGTGTCAAGTGATGGCGCTGCATCTGCAGGTTTACGAAACATCATTCGAATGCCCACAACCATGATAATTACAGCGATTACAATCCCAGCTATAGTGGTGATTTCCATGTTATGCCTCCGCAGCTAAACCGTATTCTTTGGCTTGCTCTATATTCACAGTCACTAATTTTGAAGTTCCTGGTTCTGGCATGGTCACACCAAGTAAGTCAGTTGCCATTGTCATAGCCAGTTTATTGTGTGTAATGTAGATAAATTGCACTTGTTCTGAAAGCTCTTTTACAAGATTACAAAATCTTCCTACATTTGCATCGTCTAAAGGTGCATCGACTTCGTCTAAAACGCAAAATGGTGCAGGATTTAGGCGGAAAATCGCAAAAACCAAAGCCAATGCGGTCAGTGCCTTTTCACCACCTGACAATAATGCCAAAGAGCTATTTCGTTTACCCGGTGGTCGTGCCATCAGTTTTACACCCGATTGCCAACCATCTTCAAGACTTAAACTTGCTTCACCACCATTAAATACTTTCGGAAATAACGCTTGAAGTTCTGTATTAACCTTATCAAAAGTGGTCATAAACAGCTTTCGCGTTTCCTGATCAATGCTTTTCATCGCAGCTTGCAGTTGTTCAACGGTCTTTTGCAAGTCATCAATTTGGTGGCTTAAATCATCAAAGCGTTTAGAAACTTCAGTATATTCTTCTGCCGCAGCCAAGTTGACTGCACCCAATTTATCAAACTGCTGCTGTGCTTTTTCTAGTTTTTGCTGATGGGATACCACATCAATGCTTAAACCTGTCAGCATTTCGCTGTTCATTTCTTTCAGCTGTTCAGAATAATGCTGTAAATCAGACTGCGCGGATTGCCAAGCCAGACGCTTTTCTTCCAATTGCGTACGCAATTTTTCATCTTGCTGTTGATGTGAATGGCGTTGTTCCGTCAATGTCTGTTGTTTGCTCTGTACGTTATTCAGTTCAAGCTGCCAGTCATTCCAGGTTTTTTGTAAACGTTCAGTGACTTGAGCCTGCTCTGAATACTGTGACTCAAGCGCAGGCAATTCTAACTGTACCGGATCGACAAATTTCTTTGCCTGCTCCATCTGTCCAATAATTTGCTGAGTTTGCGCTTTCAAAAAGACCGTGTCTTTTTCTAATAATTCAATCTGTTGTTTTGTCTGTACAGACTGACGACGCACAATTTCCAATTCTTGCTGACTGTGTAATGCCACTTGCTGAGCACTTTCCAGTGCTAGACTCAATTCTTCAACTTGGAATTGCAAGGTTTTATAATTGGGCAAAGCTTGCTCAAGCTTCATCGTCAGCGCATGCAAATCAATTTCCAAATCGTCTTTTTGCATGGCATCTTCTTCAAGCTGTGCTTCAAGTTGCTGTAATTGATCTTCTAACTGCTGCTTTTGTAATGCAAAAGCCTGATTGGAACTTTGTACCTTCGCAATGGCAACATCAGCATTTTGAATGTCTTTTTGCCAATTTTTTAATTGGCTATGTTGCTGTTGCAGATTTTGCTGTAAAGCTTGTACGGCATTTTGCAACTCAGGCAATTGGCCTTCTAGTTGCGTTAGCTTTGGCTGCTGCTCTGCAAGTAATTCAGTCAATTCATCTAAGCGAATACGGTGGCTCAATGCACCTTGCCCTGCTTGGCTGTCCTCATCATAATCTAGACCAATCACCCAATCTGCACCGACATGATAACCATCGAGCGTGAGTATTGACTGACCTGCGGCCAGTTTAGCCTGATGGCTCAATGCCACTGTCAATGTTTCGGCAATTGCGACTTGCTGCCAGATTGAAAGCTGTGGTGCTTCAATCCACGTCGCCAAAGCATCTAATCCAACGATTTGTGCTGCGGTGTGGTGACTGCCTTTGACCTGACGTGCAACACTGTCTTGAAAATTATCACTGTGTCCCAAGACTTGGGCACTCAGCCATTTAGACAAAAATTTCTCGACCAGTTGTGCATGCTGTTTACCTTGTGTGCTCAACTGCAACTGCTGCATTAAATGTTGACGCTGGCTTTGCTGCTTTGGACTAGCTTTAATCATTAATTGATTTAGGTTTTTCTGCTCTGACGACAGCACCTGTATTTCTGACTTTAGCTGCAGCACCATATTTTTATGCTGTGCCTGCTGTTCTTGTGCAGCTGCAAGCAGTGTTTGCGTTTCGGCAATCAGCAGCTCTTGTTGCACAATTTGCTGTTCGAGCTGTTGCTTATCTTGCTGATACTGCTCCAACTCATCTTGCTGCGCCTGATGCTGAATTTGACCTCTTTGCTGTTGTAGGGTCTCGCGCTGTTGCTCAATTCGACCAATATTTTTGGTCAATTGTTCACTCTGCGCCAACATCTGTAGCTTTTGCTGTTGCTGCTTTTCGACTTGCCCACGGCATTGTTCAAATTGTTGAACCGCTTGTTGATGCTGAGCTTTCAAATCGGCCAATTGTTGAGTCTGATCTTGACTACTGCTTTCTTGGCGCTGTAATTGCTCAACAAATCCATCTTGCTGTTCTTGCAGCGTTTCCAGTTGTAACTCCAATAACTGTAAACGTTCTTTGGTTTGAGCTTTTTGCTTTTCAAGCTCCACCAAACTTGCCGAATTTTGTGCAAATAAACCCTGCTTTTGCTCCAGCGTCATTTTCAACTCAGACAGTTTCTTTTCCGCCTGTTGCCATTCACTTTGTAAAGGAGTGGACTGTTGAATAAGCCGTTGAAATAAAGCACTGGTGGAAGATAAGTCATGTTCTAAGGTGTTCAGCTCAGAACGCACCAGTTTGAAGGTTTCCCCGAGCTCATTCATCTGAAGCGTGTATTCTTGCTGTAAACGCGTGCTTTGTTCACATTGGAAAGACAGCACTTCGATCTTAATAGTACGAATTTGGGTTTCTAATTCTTTATATTGCACCGCCGTTTCAGACTGACGCTTTAAGGTTTTCAACTGAGACTTCAGTTCTGATGCAATGTCTTCGAGACGTTCTAAATTTTGAGTGGTGTGTTCTAGATGCTGTAAAGTTTCACGACGACGAGCTTGATAGCGAGAAACCCCAGCTGCTTCTTCAATATACACACGCATTTCTTCAGGTTTGGCATCGACCAAACGGTTGATCATGCCCTGTTCAATAATCGCATACGAACGTGGACCTAAACCGGTACCTAAGAAAATATCGGTAATATCACGACGGCGGCATTTGGTGCCGTTGAGGAAATATTCGGATTTACCATCACGATTGACCTGACGACGAACTGCTAGTTCAGTATAGGCATTATAAGCGCCACCTAGCTTGCCATAGGTATTATCAAAACGCAGTTCAACACTCGCCATCCCGACTGGTTTACGCTTTGCCGTTCCGGTAAAAATAACATCTTGCATGGTGCCACCACGCAATTGACGGGCACTGGACTCCCCCATAACCCAACGAATGGCATCAATCACATTGGATTTACCACAGCCGTTCGGTCCAACAACCGCACTACGGTTGCCTTCAAATTTTAGAGTTGTGCTATCGGCAAAAGATTTGAAGCCGGAAAGTTTTAAACTGCTTAAACGCATAATGTCCTGATCAGCGGCGTGAACGTCTCGCCCACGCTAATTCGATTTGTTTCATCCGTGTTAGTGATTCCAACACAAGGTTGCGTAAGTGTCGACAAAAATCTTCCATAAATAAAGTGGCTTGATGTGATTTTCTGATTAAAACTGCATCAGTCACTAATTTAAACAAATCAAAAGATTCTTGTATTTCACGTCGTGAAATATTCAGTGTCAGGAAATAACTACGTCTGAGTGATGGCAACAATTCTTGGTAATATCGCATCAGGTAAGTATTTCCCACCATTTCATGCTGACGAGCCATGCCCTGAAAAATCAGATCATAAAACTTTTCGGTATTGCCTTGGCGAGTTTCCACGTCTAATTGTTCAAGTAATAACTGAATACGCTCAGCTTCATGGCTGCGCCACGTTTCCGCCATACGATGCACAATTTGACCCAACAATAATGCTGCAATATCAAATAATGAGCGCACTTGTAAAGCCGACATTTCAGAGACTAAGGCGCCACGTCGCGGGTAGATTTCAATGAGCTGGGTCCGTTCTAAAATCAATAAAGCTTCACGAACAGAGCCACGGCTCACATCCAATTCGGCCGCAATTCTAAGTTCCTGAATACGCTCGCCTTCGACCAACTCACCGCGAATGATTTGTTCACCGATGTGTTTGGCAATTTGTTCTGACAAACTGTCCGCTTCTTGTTGTTGCATACTGTTCCTATCTTTTTTTTATAAGATGCAATGTTCAGATTTACACTCAATCTATTTGCATTAGAAACGATAAGCAACCTAATTGAACATGACATTGTCTGACAATCTTGTGTCAACAAAGCCAATTTTGTCAGTCAAAACGGACAATCAAGCGCCAAAGGCTTGCACACCTTGATAAATAAAATAGCAACCAACTGTTGTTAATAAACATGCAAAACAACGCTTTAGCATAAATGGCGACAACATATGAGCCACTTTCGCACCCAATTTCGCAGTGATGAAGCTCATTACACTAATCCCGATAAATGCATAAATATGGATATAACCAATGGTATTGGGAACCACGATATCGGCTTGATGACCAAACCACATAAAGCCGAGTGCCCCAGCAATCGCAATCGGTAAACCACATGCAGCAGAGGTTGCGACCGCTTTTTGCATAATGACGCCGTTTTTATTCAAATACGGGACGGTTAAGCTGCCACCACCGATTCCGAAGATCGCAGAGGCAATCCCAATGCCGCCGCCTGCTGCCATTTGCATGGCTTGTGAGGGTAAATGTTTATTCGGATCGACAGGTGTCGCTGCACCGCGAAACATTTTAAAGGCCACCCAGACCGCAAAAAAGCCAATCAACAGTTGCAAACCCTGCCCTGATAAATAATCTGCAATGCCTGCACCGAGAAATGAACCGATCACCAAACCCGGTGCCAAATTCCGAAAGACATTCCACAGCACAGCACCTTTTTTATGATGCGCCGAAACCGAGCTGAGTGAAGTCACAATAATCGTGGCCAAAGAGGTGCCCACCGCCATGTGCATAATCACACTGGGGTCATACTGAAGTTGGGTAAAAACGATGAATAAAATCGGCACAATAATCAGGCCACCGCCCACACCAAATAGCCCCGCAGCAAAACCAGCGATTGCACCAATCAGTAAATATATGATTAACTCCATCAATATTATTCCACAACTCTCAGATTCAAATGGATTTAGAGACCAGACACTTACAGCAATTGCTGAGCACAGTACCTCAGCCGCCTGAAGTTTTATTACTGAAGCCCATTACCACATCGACCAATGACGATGTCCGTGAGATTGCCAAAAAAGGCATTCAACATGTTTTGGTATGCAGTGAAGAGCAAACTCAGGGGCGTGGGCAACGCGATCATCAATGGGTCTCACCCGTTGGTAATATATATTTAAGCACATTGCTGAATTTACAGACAGCTATAGATGGGCGGCTTGCACTCGAAATAGCCTTAAATATCTTGCAAATGCCAAGTTTGCAAAATCTCGCATTACAAGTGAAATGGCCCAACGACCTATATAGTCCACAAGGAAAATGGGGCGGGATTTTGATTGAACCAATTTCGCCACATCAAGCGATTGTCGGCGTGGGCATGAACTTATTTCCGATTCAATCCGCAGGAATTGAGCAACGCGCAACGTCGTTATATGAACTCGGACTTCACTCGCCAAACCGTTTACAGTTAATCGCTGAACTCTATGCAGCGATTCAACTTGCAGGTGAATGGTTCGATCATAACTGCTATAACCTCGCTGCAAGATTCAACCATTATGCTGCATTTATGCAACAGCCTGTTGAGCTTGAACACCTACAAGGCAAAAGCCAAGGTCTCTTTCTCGGTATTGAAAATGATGGTTCGATCAACATCCAAACTTCGCAGCGCTTAGAAAATCATTTCCAAGGTCGCTTACGTTTAGCAGATCAATCATAAAACAGGATTGCAAAGGCCTACTGATGAAAAAATTATGGCTCGATGTCGGTAATACTCGGCTGAAATACTGGATTACTGAACACGATCAAATCATAGAACATGCTGCG
Organism: Acinetobacter sp. YH12086; assembly: GCF_013419345.1. Taxonomy (NCBI): domain Bacteria; kingdom Pseudomonadati; phylum Pseudomonadota; class Gammaproteobacteria; order Moraxellales; family Moraxellaceae; genus Acinetobacter; species Acinetobacter sp. YH12086. The sequence continues at coordinate 41,397 of NZ_VPAF01000002.1, read as the reverse complement.
GAACTGCATTTACAGTCGCCTGCCGAACTCCTACTCGGTTTAATCCAGCACTTTAAAAGTTTGGACTTAGATCAGGTCGGGATTTCCTCGGTACTCGACAAGAAAAATAATGATCGGATTCAAAAAATTCTTAAATTTTTAGCTGTTCCTGTCACCATTGCGAAAGTTCATGCCGAATATGCGGGCTTACGCTGTGCTTATGAAGACACCAGTAAATTCGGGATCGACCGTTGGCTGCAAATGCTCGCTGTAGTTACAGACCCTACACAAAAATACTGTGTGATTAGCTGTGGAACAGCACTCACCATTGACTTAACGGATGGATTACAACATTTAGGTGGCTATATTTTGCCAAATTTATATTTGCAACGTGATTCGCTCATCCAAAACACCAAAGGCATTAAAATACCAGATGCCCTCTTTGACGAGCTGTCTCCTGGTAAAAATACCATCGACGCTGTTCATCATGGCATATTGCTCAGTTTGGTCAGCACCATTGAAAAGGTGCTTGATAAATATCCCAGTCGCTTAATTTTAACTGGTGGAGATGCTGCGCTATTTGCCAAATACCTGCAGCGCTTTACGCCTGAAGTCCATAATGATCTGCTTTTAAAAGGCCTGCAAAGCTATATTGGCCAACAACCGTAGATTAAGCCCGGATCAAATACGGCTCCACAGCATCCCAGACTTCGGGCAATTCGGTACAGCCTTCAGAGTCAATAAAATGCCCCTGATGACGCGCTTCAATCGCCTGTGCATCTAGGCTTTTTGCCTGAGCCAAGCTGAATTCGGGTTGCACTCGCTCATCGCCTTTTGAATAGATCACTACCCGATGCTCAACCTGCTGTTTTAGCAAGTCAAAATCTATTTTAGCTGCATCAATAAAAGGATTCACCTGCTCTAGACGTCCCAAGCGGCCATTAAAACCGGCCGCAAGCACAAGAGCTTTTATGTTCTGATGCTGCAGTTTTTGCGACAGATAATGCAGTGCAGCGATACACCCCAAACTATGGGCAATTAATATAGAGTTTTCATTTAATGCGTCAATCTGCGCATCCATTTGCTTCATCCACACATTTAAGACGGGTGTTTCGGATGGATCAAGCCGAAGCACCTTGAGGCTGACGCCCGCTTTTTTTGCCTTTTGCGCGATCCACGGAAACCAATTCTCTTCAGGGCTCGCGGTATAGCCATGCACCACAATTACTTGCGCCATTTCATACTCCATTCCTCTTTTTGAATTCAGTCTGAAATAAAAATTAGAGATTGAGGGTAAACAATTGTGAATTTTTGCAAAACTTGACTATTTGCTAGAACACTTTCATGAGCTGATTCAAAATATCCAGCAATTCTAGAAACATTATGAAGCCATAAAAGTCCTGTATTTTCCCTTCAGTGTTCTACCTTTGGATCACTATTGATAACTTCAGCGTGAACGGTGGCGGAACAAAAGGGTCATTGCTGGACAGCATGCGCACGGCCAATAGCAAATGCTGATGCAGCATATGACGGTTCAATTTGCATTTTAAAATAAAGCTGCCTAATTCAGAAAAAAAATTAAAGGAATACACAAATCCAGAAATAAAAATGCCCGCTTAAATCTTGCCTTACCGCTGGCTGAAATATGCTGTCAAATAATGCAGCACTGTCAGACAGCCTAAACTGTGCGCAATAACAATTTTATTTTCATCGAGCTTAGGCATTTGCAGGAAAATAAATTTCTAACAATCGTCAAAATCTGGTTGTACTGCATTTGCCATATCAATGCGCCAAGAATAATGTCCTACCCCTTGCTGCTTTTGTCTCAATAAGGAAACTAATACTCATTAGGGGAAGCCTGATGAGCATGAATCAGATAGATGTTTTGGCTCTCTGGCGTATGAGGTGTATTTATTATTTGATGCTTATTTTGGGTAAAGCTTTCAATTTGCAGTTCAGCAAACTTTCACCTCTGTTTTAGACCTGTCATCTACACGGTCTCAATGTCAATTTCGCATGTTCTTGTAATGATTTAGCTCAATTGGTATTTATCAGTTCGTATACAAATTCCTTCATCCAGTGCTTACTTATAATTCTCGTAGCAATTTTTTGAATGCGGTCTTATCAAATTACAGCCATAAAAAAAGGCGCTGAATGCGCCTTTTTTTTAAGTCCAAATTACTTCGGATCTTTGCTGCCGAACAATGGTCCCATGCCACCGCCACCAAATTGCTTTTGCATATTGCCCAATGATTTCATCATTTTTGCCATACCCGTTGGGTTGGCAAATTTCTTCATCATTTTCGCCATTTGCGCATGTTGTTTGATGAGTTTGTTCACTTCTGCAACATCCATACCACAGCCTGCTGCAATACGTTTTTTACGGCTTGGATTCATCAAGTCTGGGTTACGACGTTCTTTAATGGTCATCGATTGAATAATCGCTTCCATTTTCTTCACTTGCTTTTCAGGATTTGCTTGTGCAATTGCATCTTGAATCCCTGAGTTGCTCATGCCTGGAAGTTTATCCAAGAAGCCCATCATGCCGCCCATTTTGTTCATTTGTTCAAACTGCATCAGCATATCTTCAAAGTTGAAGCTACCACCTTTTTGCAATTTTTTCGCCATTTTTTCGGCTTTTTCTTTGTCGATTTTACGTTCAACTTCTTCGACCAAAGAAAGTACGTCACCCATACCCAAAATACGCTGTGCGATACGTTCAGGATGGAATGGCTCTAGGGCATCGAGTTTTTCACCCATACCCAAGAATTTAATTGGCTTGCCAGTAATGGCACGAACAGAAAGTGCCGCACCACCACGTGCATCGCCATCTGTTTTTGTGAGGATCACACCCGTCAAAGGCAAGGCATCATTAAAGGCTTTTGCAGTATTCGCCGCATCCTGACCAGTCATGGCATCAACCACGAACAATGTTTCAGTTGGCTTAATTGCTGCATGTAGCTCTTTAATTTCATCCATCATTTCGTCGTCTACATGTAAACGACCTGCTGTATCGACAATCAAGACATCAGCAAATTGAATTTTTGCTTGCTCAATCGCACGATTTGCGATGGTAATCGGTTTTTCGTCTGCGCTTGATTCAAAGAAAATAGCGCCAACTTCACCTGCAACTGTTTGTAGCTGTTTAATCGCTGCTGGACGATAAACGTCGGCAGACACCATTGCTACTTTTTTCTTTTGACGTTCTTGTAAGAAACGTGCAAGTTTTGCCGCAGTAGTAGTTTTACCCGCACCTTGCAAACCTGCAAGAAGCACAACAACTGGTGGTTTTGCCGCTAGGTCTAGGCTTTCATTCGCCTCACCCATCATTTTGGTCAATTCGTCATGAACGATTTTGACGAAAGCCTGCCCCGGTGATAACTGAGTCATCACTTCTTGGCCCAATGCTTCTTCCTTAACTTTCGCGATGAATTCACGAGTTACAGGTAACGCAACATCGGCTTCAAGAAGTGCCATACGTACTTCGCGTAACGTATCTTTAATATTGTCTTCGGTTAGCTGCCCTGAGCCAGTAACATTTCTTAAACTCTGCGTGAGTCGTTCTGTTAAGGTATCAAACATTGCAAAATCCGCTTAAAATAGCCATGAGCAAAAAATTGTTTCTTAAAATAGAAAATTTATGCATAGAATGCTATAGGATACTTTAGTTCTTGCAGAATTTATATAAATGAATATTCAACATCCTGAAAAAGGTTTGACATGATCAGTCTCCCCTTGGTTTACACGATCCTAGCATTAATCGCTTATACCACGTCTTTTTGGTATTTATTCAGCCATTTAATGTCTAAACGTGCGCCGAACCATTGGTTTATTGGTGTTGTACTTGGTTTAGGCATGTTATTGCATGCAGGTGTTTTATATAACGACATGTTGACGCCTATGGGTGTGAACTATGACGTGTTCAACCTGATGTCATTTACTTCAGGTCTCATGCTATTGCTCAGTGTGTTATTTAGTACCTATCGACCTGTGCTTGCGATGAACCTGCTGGGCATTCCTGTGGCAGCGACAGGATTGATTTTGGGCTTTGCATTTAGTCGACAAAATCAATTTATAGAACAACATTCACTGGGTTTAGACATCCATATTATTTTGTCACTTTCCGCATATGCCGTCCTGCTGATGGCAACAATTCAAGCGGTTATTTTGCGTTTACAAGACCGTGAACTGAAAAACAAGCAGAAAAAGCGTGTATGGGTGAGCCTGCTTCCATCCTTCCAAGCCATGGAATCTTTGCTATTTGATTTATTGATTGCTGGATTTGCACTACTGACCGTGGCGCTTGGGTTTGGTTTCTTCACCATCGATAACTTCTTTGCACAGCATTTGGCGCATAAAACTGCCTTTAGCATCATTTCATGGTTCGTCTATGGTGCCTTGCTTATTGGACACTATCGATTTGGCTGGCGTGGTCAAAAAGCTATTCGCTTTACCATTATTGGTTTTTGTCTTTTGGCAGTCGGCTTTATTGGATCTAAGTTTATTTTAGAAATGGTTTTGGGCCGCTAAGTCGACGATGAAACAATCTTAAGTTTTATTAAGAAGGGAGCTACAGCTCTCTTTTTTTATAACTTGATTATTCACATAAAAACAACAGGCATAAAAAAAGCGCTATACAGCGCTTTTTTTTCATTACGTCTAAATTATAGAGCAACGATGTTTACAGCATTCGGGCCTTTTTGACCTTGAGCGATGCTGAAAGAAACTTTTTGGCCTTCTTGCAAAGTTTTGAAGCCAGAACCAGTGATTTCGCTGAAGTGAGCAAAAACGTCAGGACCGTTGTCTTGTGCAATAAAACCGAAACCTTTAGTTTCGTTGAACCATTTAACTGTACCAGTAACTGTATTAGACATAATAATACCTATTAATTTGTTGATTTAGCCATTGGATGATGACTGACTATAACTTGGAAAATAATAAAGAATTGAACTTCATTTCTGTAAAAAACGAAGGATTATGACTAACACTGCGATACTTAAAGAAAATTTACGAAACAATACTTTTTTTCTAGTTGCAGCCATCATACATGAAATCTTAAAAGATTCAAGCACAGTATATGTTGTTGATTCCATTAAAAAACAACAGTACAAGCCATCTTCTTATTATTACTATCCATATGTATTTACTCATTTTATTGTTAAAGTTTTATGTCAGTCAATACTTTACGACTTTGGTCCTAATTTCACCAAATAGTTACATAAAATCTTGTCATTTCGTATTCCGCGTCACCATAAGCACAAAACCTAGACATCCCTTTCAAAACCACGTATAACTCCGTTTTTCAATTTTTGGCTGTGTGACCGTGAAACTTGTTCTTGCGCCGATGGAAGGCTTAACCGACCCAATTATGCGAGATGTGTTGACGCATGTGGGGAGTTTTGACTGGTGTGTAACCGAGTTTATCCGTGTCACGGACTCTGTCCTGCCCGATCATATTTATCATAGCTATTGTCCTGAACTAAACAATGAAGGCAAAACTGCAGCAGGAACACCGGTTCATGTACAGTTCTTAGGTAACAATCCCATTATGCTCGCGGCAAATGCTGTACGCGCGGTAGAACTTGGTGCCCCTGCGATTGATATGAACTTTGGTTGCCCTGCAAAAACCGTCAACCGCCACCGTGGTGGTTCAGTTCTGCTAGATGAGCCTGAAGTGGTGTATGAGTTAGTCAAAGCTGTGCGTGATGCTGTTCCGAGTCATATTCCTGTATCGGCAAAAATGCGTTTAGGTTATATGGACCGTAACTTCACCATGGAAAATGCGCATGCCATCGAAGATGCAGGAGCTGCATGGGTTACAGTCCATGCGCGGACCAAAGCCGATGGTTATACCCCGCCTGCCTTTTGGGATCAATTGCAACCCATTCGTAAAGCATTGAAAATCAATGTGATTGCTAACGGTGAAATTTGGAATAATGCCGATGCCAAACAGTGCCAACTCGAATCCGGTTGTGAAGACCTAATGATTGGTCGTGCTGCGGTGACCACTCCTGACATTACACAGTGTATCCGTCGTAATACCGATGAACCGCTGATTACATGGCATGAACTACTTGGATTACAAATTCGTTTCTTAAACGGCTCGTATAAAAAAGAAATGAATATGGTCGGTCGTTATAAACAATGGCTCGGCATGATGTCGAAGCACTATCCAGAAGCCAAAGTCCTTTGGGATGAAGTAAAACGTGTCAAACCACTTGATGAAATCGTGCAAAAACTCAAAGCCGGTATGTAAGTTTTAAAGCACATCGCCCAATATGAAAACGAAAAAGTGTGAAAACACCTATCTAAGCGTAGCCGCAGAGCCTTTGATTATACCTACAGTGTTCAAAGGCTTTGTTGTTTGGCAAACTCTAAAATTGCGTCGATCTCATCTGCCAAGAACTCTTTAGGATGTTCCGAAGTCGGGTTCATCACCAAGCTTGCGCCTTTGGTAATCGCAAATAATTTTTCAGCACTGATCATGACAAACTCTGCATCTGCACCAACATCCTGTTGAAGCATCGCAAGACTCAGAAAAAATGGAATGGCTTGCTCGCCTTGCTCCGTTTCCATCAATTGAAAATGTAAATGCTGCTCTGTATCACGCTCACCCAAACAATATACTTGGCTGGCTAAAAGTTGCTGATAAAAGTCTTGGTATTGCTCAGGATGATCTAAAGTCGATTCATAAAGATGTTGAAGCGTGTCGTTCATTGTTATTGTCCGTCTATTTTTATCAGTCAGATACTGTTCACAATCCACAGCATACAGGAAGTTTATGAATTATGCCGTTGATTTAAATCTTCAACGTGCTGTCGATTTGTTTTCCACGATTTTTCTAAAATTTCTTTTTCTAAACGCAACTGTATTCGTTTAAGTTTCATTTCAGAGACCACGGGTTGCTGAAAGGTTTGAACATAGTCCACCCAAGCTGTACCCCGAAATACATTCGACGGCATCTCTGTTTTAAACACTGCTTCAGGCATAAAAACAATCACAGAATGCATATTGTCTTTATCCACAATATCGCTCAACACCTGTTCTAACACTTTCATATGTTTATAATTTTGGTGAATTGGATTTTGAAATTTAAAACTTTTTTTATAAATCTTTTGCGTCCATTGTTTTTGTCTCTCGCTCCCAAAAATCCAGCCCTTATAGTTTTTAGTTTCAATCACAAACACACCAAATGGGCTTAACAGAAGATGATCAATTTGAGTTGTAGCTCCTTCGCCATCTGGTAAGGTCAAATCATTTAACAATATATAATGGTCTTTCAAATAAAGTTTGACATGAACGGCGACAGCAAACTCCCCCATTTTCCCCTTTAAATAAGGTTTAAATGCTTTGATTGCCCCCACAATCAGTAACAATGGAATTAGCCACCACAACGTCGAAATGAGGGGTGCAAAAATTTGAGAAATATTCATTGATTTGATTCATTATTTTAAATAAGTATATTTTCTATTTTATTGTAATTTCTCAATTTTTAACAATACTTCTTTATTTTCTAGACCACCCGCAAAACCCACTAATTTTCCATTTGCGCCCACGACACGATGACAGGGTGCAATAATTGAAATTGGATTTTTACCATTGGCTGCACCGACAGCACGTACGGCTTTGACATTGCCGATCTGCTCTGCAATTTGTTTATAGCTGCGAGTTTCTCCAAAAGGAATCGTCAATAAAGCTTGCCAAACTTGTTGCTGAAATGCGGTACCTTCAAAGTCTAGCGGCAAGTCAAATTGCTGTCTTTTACCCGCAAAATATTCATTTAATTGCTGTGCGGTTTTGAGCAAAATCGGGTGTTGCAGATCTTCAACCAAAGCCGCCAATCGCACACGATTAGGGTTTTCATTTTCCCAAAGAACAGCCACCAATGCGGTTTCATGTGCAACAAGTTTTAATTGTCCAACGGGCGAATTTAAAAACTGATAAGAAAGTTGCATGAGATACTCCAAGCTCAAAATCGCAGCACTTCATTATTCAGGAGGACGATAATTTCATCAAGACTAGTCCTGAAATAATCAGTACCGCAGCTAGCATGCGCATGGTATTTGCGGGCTCACCCAATACAACGATGCCGAGGATAAATGATCCCACTGCACCAATGCCGGTCCACACCGTATACGCTGTACCCAGCGGTAAGGATTTCATTGCATAAGACAACAAAGCGAAACTTGCGATCATGAAAACAATGGTCAAAATACTTGGTGTCAGTTTGCTAAAGCCTTCAGAGACTTTCATACAATACGCCCAAACCACCTCAAGCAATCCCGCTACAATTAATAAAACCCAAGCCATATTTTTACCCATAAAAAAAAGCACAAAAGGCTTTTACCTCTGTGCTTTAGAACATATTAACTTGAAGATAATTTCATCAAGATTAGACCCGAAATGATCAGTACTGCAGCTAACATCCGCATGCCAGTTGCAGACTCACCGAGTATAAAAATCCCCACGAGAAATGAGCCAATCGCGCCGATTCCTGTCCAAATGGTATAAGCTGTTCCCAGAGGCAACGTTTTCATGGCATAGGCCAATAAACCAAAGCTCAGGATCATAAAAAATAAAGTGACTAAACTTGGGCCAAGTTTTGTAAAGCCTTCTGAGAGCTTCATCGAATAGGCCCAAACGATTTCAAAAATACCAGCGAATACCAGAACAACCCAGGCCATGATGCCTTCCTCCATATTAGTAGAGTCAGGTCGTCCTGACGATTTTTCTTACTGGCTTTGAACAAAGATGTAAGGGAGGTCGTTCCTCCGAATATTTTCTCAGTATAGCAAATATGCTGAATTTTAGTGCAGTCTTTACATTTTTTGACCAAATTCAGGGCGTTATTCAGTTGAGTAAAACTCTAGTGCAGATGATTTGCGCCAAAACATAGCATGTCTGTTCAAAGGACAGATTCATAAATAAAAAAGGCATCACCAAAACCTGTTGATGATGCCCTCTTTATTTGGTCTATTTTTCTATTAGAACTTCAGACGAAGGCCTGCGCCATACCACCAGTGTTTTTCACTTCCAGTTTCAGCTTGCCATGCCGTATGCTGATTTCCTTTTTGGTAGCTGTAAGCAACATCGATAAATGGCATTAACTTTTTATTGATTTCATAGCGTGTTTCTAGCCCTAGCCATACAGAACTGAGTCCTGTTTTTTGTGCATAAGCAGAGTCATCACTCAGCACCACATCTAGGTTCAAATATGGTTTTAAAATCAATTTTTGCGTCAGCAGCAAATCACGTTCGGTTTCTAAAGAAAAACTGACCTGTTTATCTGCACCAAGATATAAATAAGCATCGGTTTCAAAGAAATACGGTGCCAGACCATGCAGACCCACCGCAGCATCTAACTGTTCTTTGTCCGTCACTTGGTGTTCATCGACACGATAACGTGCGCCAATTTGCGCATCCCAAAAGTCTGAGATCATACGGCTATACATCACTTGAGCCGCATAATCAGCGTCTTGAGATTCTGCTTTATCCGCATGTAATTTGATGAAGAGCTTATTTTCATCGGTCCCGATTCGACTCTCAATTTCGGTCTTTAAACGTCCTCGGCCATCGGCATTATTGAGCCATCGATTGTCTATCTTGGTCGCTTGATAAATCTGTCCACCATGTTCACGCTTATGATCAATGGGATGCTGCGCAGAAGCAGCACGTGACGCAATAGATGATGCATTTGCATGTTCTGCATGTTCTGCATGTTCTGCATGTTCTGCATGTTCTGCATGTTCTGCATGTTCTGCATGTTCTGCATGTTCTGCATGTTCTGCAGTATGCTCTATCTGGCTCGATTCAATCCCTGTTTGCATCTCTTGATGCGACGAATCATGTGAGGAATGCGACTCATGTTGAGCTGACATCGGCATGCTGTGATGTGCATCTTGCGCCATGGTCATTTGAGTGACCGATGCCAAAGCTAAACTTAGAACCGTATATGTGCATGGTTTAATGATGCGCATGAGACACCTCCTTTTGCTGTACAGATGCCGTTTTCGTATTCTCTGCGACATTTGCGACCACAAGTTTATTCATCATCCCTGCGGACATGTGATACAGCAAGTGACAATGAATCGCCCATTCACCTAATTCATTGGCCGTTAACAGAGCCGTCACTGTTTTCCCCGGCGGCACAATCACCGTATGTTTATTTGGCATTTCAGAAGACACTTGCCCATTTTCCAATTGCATGAACATGCCATGTAAATGCATCGGATGCGCCATCATGCTGTCATTGACAAATTTCAGTCGAATTCGCTCACCATATTTCACCTTTAGTGGTTCAGCTTCACTGAATTTTTTGCCATTCATGGTCCACATATAGCGTTCCATAGTTCCACCCAAATGAATGACCAAGTCTTGCGTCGGTTCACGTGTATCAGGCTGCGGGGTTAACGCTTTTAAATCACTATATTGCAGTGCCTTATCACCGACAGGTGTTGAAGCATTGGCCCAACCCATAACCGTTGCTGAATTTTCAACTGCCCGCATCTCTCCTTTAGACTGTGCATGCTCCATCGCTGCATGCGTATCATGTTTCATGGATGAGTTTATTGAGGAGTGGTTCATAGATGAATGATCCATCACACTATGATCCATATTGGCATGCGCTGAATCAGACATATTCTGTTTATGCATCTCTGGATGCTGCATAGTAGTATGCGCAGGCATTGGGGAATGGTCCATGTCATGCCCCATTGCAGCATGATCATGTGCTTGATTCGGCTGAATATTTGATGGATTGACAGTATGCGCGCTGTGCTCATGAGCATTCGCTTGCTGGCTTGCTGAAGTTTGGGTTGAACCTGTAGCCATATGTCCCATATTGCTATGGTCCATACCTGACATTGAACCATGCCCCATATCTTCCATGGTCAGCAAAGCGCGTGGCCGTGCTTTTGGTATATGAATACCTGAGTGCTGAGGCTGCGTTTCATCATGTAAAGTGCCAATCGCAAATCCAGTCCGATCAATCGACTCAGCTTCAATCTGATAATGCGCAGATTTAGGCTCTACGATCACATCATAGGTTTCTGCAGCACCAATGCGAAATTCATCCACAGCGACCGGCTTGACCGCTTGACCGTCTGCACTGACCACCGTCATTTTGAGCTGAGGAATACGCACATCAAAAAACGACATGGCCGCAGCATTTACAAAACGAAGTCTGACTTTTTCATTGGGCTTAAACATCCCTGTCCAGTTCTGCTGTGGTGTTTTGCCATTCACTAAAAACGTATAACCCGTTACATCAGACAAATCCGTTTTCAGCATACGCATCTGATTCCACATTGAACGATCTTGCCAAGTGTTTTTTAAACCTGTTCGTTGAATTTGCATCCATACATCTGAAAACGTTTCACGCTGATTTTGATAGTATTCGGCAGACTTTTTCAGATTTGCCATAATCTGAGCGCTAGATGATTCATGAAAATCCGACAGCATGACCACATAATCACGTTGTGTCTGTTCATGTGCGGCAAGTGCTTGTTTACCTTTCGGATAAATTACCAAAGCGCCATACAATCCGTCTTGTTCTTGGCCTTTGGAATGCGCGTGATACCAATAGGTTCCGCTTTGACGGACTTTAAATTTGTAAGTAAAGCTACCATCAGGCTGTATTTCATTGAAACCATTAAAGCCGGGTACACCATCCATTAAGCCGGGCAGCAATAGACCATGCCAATGCACTGAGGTATTTTGTTTTTTGAGCTGATTATGCACATGGATGACCGCATCATCGCCTTCTTCAAACTCCAGTAATGGTGCTGGAAACTGACCATTGACGCTGATTTTCTTGACCGCTTTACCAGTCAAATTGATGGTCTTTTCATCAATATTCAGATGATATTCTTTAATGGCTGCAAACGCCCACGTTGGAGACAGCAGACACACCCCGAGCACGAGGCATGATTTAGATAAATTAGACATGACTTAACCTTTATAAAATAACGAAAAAACGTATTTAATACTCAGGTTAAGCTTGCGGAGGTCTTAGAATTTCTTGCCAAAAGCCTTTTAAATGCTGTCCAGCAAAAATGAAACGAGGGGGTTCTGCATAGTGATGCACATGGAAGGTCTGCAATGCGACCAAGGCGCTATCGACATAAGAGATACTGATTTGGCAATGTACGAGTGTACAGTCCTGACAGTCTGCACTTTGTGTCGTTGAATGATGCGCCTGACCATCTTGCAGTGCAGATGTCGCATCTGAAGATTGATGACAATCCATCATTGAAAAGACTTCTAGTGTCGTCTGCTTACCATGATGTGCTGCATGTTCAGGAACAGCTTGCCGCTGATTTTGATGGCAATTTGTCATATTTAAATGCGAAGGATCAGCATGTGCTGCATGAACTGATGCCTGATGGGCATTTGCGTTCATCATTTGTTGATGTTGAAAATTTTGCTGAGCACTGACCACACTGCTCCACCCCATGACAAACGCCATGAGCCAAGCAAAGCCAAGATGCTTACGCAAAAAATTGAACAATTTAGTATCCTAATTCAACCCAATGATGCACTGTGACAATATATCCCTATTAACACATCATATCCCTATTAACACATCTTTAGAAACATCACGCGATCGGCTCAGCCGAAATCCGCATGAAACACCATGATGATATTATTTACGATTCAAATGCAATCACATGATATTCGTATCAACATGACATGCAGCTCGACCAATTTATCCATCATGAACGATACATTCAGAAATATCTAAAAGCACTATCTAGTGCGATCGATGATGTGTTTTGCCAGTCGCAGCGTATCTCAATAGTTGCTAACAGCATAATTAATTGTGCAGTTATTCACAACAGTTTTAAATTTATTGCGCTGTCATAAAAATCAGCGCATATCTTCCAGTTAAAACATAAAAGTTATTTTTTAAACTGATTAATTATTTACCATAGATTAATAAACATACAGCATTTCAAACACTTTACCCCCATAAAAAAAGGACTCAATTGAGTCCTTTTTATACTTAATACGTCTAATTATTAAACCATTGATGCACAATCGTTTATAATTCACCCAAGTTATCCATATAGTTATCTACACAGATATCCATACAGTTATCCATATAGTTATCCACAAGTGAGAAATAACTTATACCCAAAGGCTTAAGCCTCTTGAGCATGAACTTTTGCCAACTCTGAACGCATGTCATCAATCACAGCTTTATAATCAGGCTTACCAAAAATCGCTGAACCTGCAACAAACATGTCTGCACCGGCTTCAGCAATGCCACGAATATTGGCTGGAGTAACACCACCATCCACTTCTAAGCGAATATCACGACCTGAAGCATCAATAATTTTTCGTGCTTGACGCAGCTTTTCCAAGGTCATTGGAATGAACTTTTGACCACCAAAACCTGGGTTCACACTCATCAACAAGACTTGGTCAACTTTATCTAAAACGTAGTCTAAATAATGCAGAGGTGTCGCAGGGTTAAACACCAAGCCTGCTTGCGCACCGCCAGATTTGATTAACTGTAAAGAGCGGTCAATGTGGTCAGTCGCTTCTGGGTGGAAAGTGATGATATCTGCGCCAGCTTCCAAGAAATCACCAATCATACGGTCTACTGGTGAAACCATTAGATGCACATCAATTGGCGCCTTAATGCCGTATTTTTTCAATGCCTTACAAACGCCCGCACCAAAAGTTAAGTTCGGTACATAATGATTATCCATGACATCGAAATGAACAACATCTGCACCGGCTTCTAGAACGTTTTCAACTTCTTCACCTAAGCGCGCAAAGTCTGCTGACAAAATTGAAGGTGCGATTAAGAATGGCTTGGACATGAAAAACCTAGCTTTGAAAAGGGAGTGATTGACGCATTATAGCAAATTGTCCCCCTATTCGCTGCCCACGCCCTCAGTCGTTTTTTCGATACTGATGATTGATATCTCTATAATAAAAAAACCTAGGATGAACTGATGTTACGCAGTAATATCAGAAGCGAAATTTGATTCAAATAAAAAAACGATACGCGGTAACGTCATCTGCAATTGTTTGAGATAGCACTACTTCTCATCAATTTTTTTTTCAATACTTTAAATATATAGACGCTAGAGAGCGAGTTTTGCGGTGAGGAGCATTGCTCCGCAAGATGGTTTCCTTGTGAAGCTTCGCTTCTCATTTTGCCTAATGAGAAACATCGTTTCGTAAGAGTACCTCCAGCCGAAGGCTAATCCCTTTATTTAAGCCCTAGATGTAAGACTCCGTCGAATTGACTTAAATATCATTTTAAAAATGCAAAATTATTTTTTGCGTGCATAACATCAGTGATTAATATGGATAAAGATCTCAGGGATAGAAACACAGCGTTGCATATTTAGACTTAACGAGCATCTATGTACTTTGCTAAGTTAAAGGACTGACGGCTAAATAATAAAATTGCATTTATGAAAAGTTCAACACAAATCACCACCGCCCAAGCAGCACGTGTTGCTAAACGCTTAGTCAATCATTGGAAACATAAATTTGAAGTCAATGAACAGATCATTGGAGAAAATACTGCATTCAAGATTCAACTGCCCTCTGCAGAGGTCAGTCTTTTACCACAAGCTGCGTTTTTAGACGTGGTGATTTCAGCCCAAGATCCAAGTACAAATCTAGATCAATTGGAACATGTGGTATTAGATCATTTGATCCGCATGGGACAAGAAGAACTCAGTGCAACATGGCAACGCGAACCGTAGTCTACGTCGCCATATTGTCAAAGCCTTTCACTCAATGCTGATGTGATTGATAATTTCTAACTGCATCAATACGGGCTTTCGTCGCTGGATGTGACTCAAAGAAGTCTGTCCAAGATCTCTGATCTTTGGCAGTTTCATCCTCTGCACCTTTCTCTTTTGCTGTTTCACCATCAGCTTCATCTTCCATACGTTGTAAGAAGTTTGCAAAATGTGCCGTTGGAATTTGATGTTTTGAAAGTTGTTTTAGAGCATATAAATCTGCTTCAGATTCAAAGTCTCGTGAGTAACTCGCACCCACCGCAGCTACCGGTAAACTGGTGAGAATATCTGAACCATCTCCTGTTATCATCAACAAAATAATACTGATGCCTAAACCTGACAAACTTTGCTGCAAACTATGGCGTTGAACTAAATGCCCCTGCTCATGTGCAAGTACACCAATTAACTCATAATCATTTTTCGCTAATTTAACCAACTCATCTGTTACGATAATGGTGTTATTGGGTATCGCCAATGCATTTGCACCGATGCTGCCACCACCGCGGAATAACAACTTCGCAGGACGATTTTCAGCCACCAATTGTTGATATTCTTGCTTCAACTTGTCTTGACGTGCTTGTGGCAATTTTGTGGGTTCAGTCATATCGATAATATATTTTTCCGCCTGATCCCCCCAACTCTTTAACGCTGTCTCAGGAAGTTGATTAGCCACCACATGTGACGCTGCTGGTATGCCCCATTTAATTAATACAAAAGCAAAAGCCACCACGAAAATCACACTAAAAATGATTAGAGAAGGTGAACGCTCTAACTTCCAAATCGAATGCCAACGCGACTTTACGTCGAGATTGAACCACTCTGGCAAAGGTTGATGAAACTCTAAACGAGCATCGTCCTTTAACTCAATCACTGGCTGGATATCACCCAAAGCACCGATCAGCGTCATATCTTGATAGGTGTAATGCTGTGTTTGTTCTAGGTCTTGACCATAACGCACAATCACAGCATGTTCCCCATCTGCGCTGATTTGAGCAACAAAGGGTTTTGACACTTTCCCATCATAATAGGTTGCATTCACTACTGATGTTTTCATGTAATTCACCTGCGTTATAAGGAAATATCTAGGTCAAAAATATCGGATAATTCTTCAGCAATCGCATTGTGATCTTGCTGCATTTGATTTTGTAATTGGTCTGGATCATCGACCAACATTAAGTGTAAGGATTCCGTCTGATATTTATATAGTCGCACAACTGCCCATGGTGTCAGTAAACCGAGGCTAACCATTTTAGCCAACCAATTACTCAAGACAATCCATGCATAGCGCCATTGATTACAGTCCGTATGAAACTGACTGCGGCTCAACGTGGTGTTATTCCAAGTGGTAATAAAAATACGTGCAGCTGTGAGTGGCCAAATAAACATATAGCCAATCAAATACATACCAAAAATAATGAAGACATAAGATGCGTCATTTAAACCATCTGAACTACCAAACAATATCGCAAAGATCACTGCCAGCAATGCACCAAAGCCCATAAACAGAAATAAAGGCACATACATGGCACGCATATAATCGCCCCAAGTATTATTCAGATTAAATTTTAACTGACCCAGATACAAATGATTCAGACATTCACGTTTATATAGCCAGACCGCAACTGGTGTAAACAAACCAAGGGTAAAGACAACCACCGCAAGACATTTGACAAAACACCAATACGCGCTTTTATTCGTCCCAGAAAAAAAGAATCGGCTATTACTAAATTTACTGTTGCGAGCACGGAAACGAATCGTAGATCGAATAAGCCAAGGAACCGCAAAGAAGATCAGGACAAAGCCCGCTAAGAAAGCTTCCCAAGAATACTTTATAGCAAAAGAGAAACCACCATAGACCACTAATGCAATGATTCGTCCAACTAAAATTTTTGTAGGCAAACCGGTAAAGTCAAAACGACGCTGAAACACCCAAGTATTACCGTAAAAATAACGTAAACGGCGGACCTTTGCCCAAGGCGCATAAAGTCCAAGCGTGACAATCGTCAGTAAGATATTCACGATCCAAATACCGAAATATTCAGACGCATTACCTTTAAACCTAAAATGATAATTTCTTCCCAAAATATCAGCCTGTTCTGTCTCACCAAATAGACTCGGTGGATTCATTACGGGCAGCTCTGGCGGAAGCGGCGTTTCCATTTGTGAATTTTGCATAAGTACCCTAAATTATTTTTTTTGGTATGTCGAATTTATTCATTTGCATGGCAATGCTCATCACCATGCTTTATTTATACGTATATCAAAGCAAGCTATGCCTCAATATTTTTAACCACTGGCTTTAGAATTAATGAACCGCTGTTTGCAACTGGACAGCGTGAAATTGCAAATGATCGTCCATAAAACTTTGAATAAAATAATAACCATGATCATAGCCTGCATGTTCACGCAGTTCGAGTGGCTGCCCAACTTGCTCACACGCTTGCTTAAACAACATCGGATTTAACTGGCTATAAAATTGATCATCAATGCCTTGGTCAATCAAAATGGCTTTAAACAAAGCCCCTTTAGATTTCACTAAAGCTGTAGCATCGTGCTGAAGCCACTGCTGTCGGTCTGAACCTAGATATTGATTAAAGGCTTTTTCGCCCCATGGACACTGACTCGGCGCACAAATCGGTGCAAAAGCAGAAACCGATTTAAACAGGTCAGGATGCTTCAACGCTAAAGTTAATGCACCATGACCGCCCATACTATGTCCGAATATGCCAATCGCACCTTTTTGTACCGGAAATTCAGCCTGTACCAGCGAATACAATTCTTCAGTAAGAAAACGTTCCATTTGATAATGCTCGGCCCACGGTTGTTCCGTTGCATTAATATAAAAGCCTGCGCCTTGCCCAATATCCCAATGATCGCCTTGCGCTACCTGTTCCCCACGTGGAGAAGTATCAGGACTGATTAAAATCAGGCCGAGCTGCGCAGCTAAACGCTGTGCATGCGCTTTAATAGCAAAGGTTTCTTCGGTACAGGTTAATCCCGCCAAATAAAACAATGCAGGACACGCTTGGCCTTGCAAGGCTGCTTGCGGCAGAAAAATACCAAACTTTGTCGTGGTTTTTAAACTTGAAGAATCCAATTGATAAATACGCTGCTCACCCGCAAAACAGGTATTTCGTTGTACTAATTCCATGATCTTTATCCTAAACTTTTTAATCTTTTAAGGCGTAACCGTCGTAGCCGGTGCAGTAGTCGTCGGCGGGAACAATCGTTGTTCTAATTGAGGCAACATTAATGCCATGTTTTTCCCCATCGACCACTGCGGTTCAGAAGGTTCGAAACCCTGCGCTGCTTCCCATTTCGCAACAGTCGCTTTGGTTTCATTAAATGCCGCTTGAATACTGGTCTGTTCACGCATCGCCTGATCAAAGAACGCACGGCCAAAATAAGTGTATTCAGCTTCATTCGAACAGCCAAAAGACTGTCGATCAGCTGCCGATGCAGTAATAATTAAAGTATTATCATTTTGCAGTGCTGGAATAAAACTGCCTGAATAACATGAAGAAATCACAATCACACGCCAACGAATTCCGGAGGCATCCAAGGCTTCTTTTAACCATTTAGGATCGACTTGCGCCAAATCCAAAGGTGCATTTTCCATTTCAAAGACATTAGGTAAACCGTGTGAGGTCATATATAAAAATAAGACATCACTTTCTCGGTTCATCTGTTGACCAATACGACGCAGCGCCAACTCCATACTGGTTTTAGATGCCAGCGGAATTTCAGTGCGCGTTGCAGGGTTATTGATAAGCTCAACCGAACGTCCATAGGTGCCAAAACGTGTATCAAACTGTTCTTTAATCCGTTCAATTTCCAGTTTAAAGACATCTTGATAACTCGCACCCGCCACCCCTAAGAAGTACCAATGGGATTGGGCAAATTCACCATATTCCACTGCGTCTAAGGATTTATTAAGCAAACGGCTTTGAGCATAGAAGGCATCTTCAGCAAAGCTTGGTGGAACTTCTTCCACTTTCCAAATCGGCTGATCTTTGACTGAGACTTGCCACACGACCAAAGTAAATAGCGTCGCACCCATAATCAGTGCTCGCTCCCACCATGGCCATTTCAGCTCACGTGAAAACACCCAAACGACAGCCAAACTTTGCCAAACAAATAGAATAATGAATAACGTTGGAATGTAGTCATACAGAAAGTATGGAAGAAAATCGAGATCTCCCAAATATTGAATCAAACATTGAAACAACATGATGTGCGTATCAAGCACCAACCAAAGCAATGCAGGGACCAACATTAACCTTGGATTATTTACACGTTGTGATAGGAAAATCCCCACAATTAAAGCAATAAATGGCCACAATGCATAACTTATAAGACCTTGAGCGTTAAATTCACCAATACGCCCCGTGCTCAGCCAACTAAATAAACTGTTAGCACAACCACCTAAAATCCCCCAAAACACCAATTGTAAAATCGATGGACGAACGATTTGTAAAGAACGACGAGACCCAAAAAATAACCACATCCCCGCAGTTTGGTTGCTTTTAAAATCATGCCAAAAATTGATGGAGGGTTTGAAATCAATCATAGAGTTCTAATGGTGGCCTTGGCTCGCTTAATTGCACAAATAATTTTATGCCTGATGTCGTTTTTAGCAATGCTATTTTTTAACTATATAACAAATCTTTGAACAATATTGAAGCAAATATCATTTTAAGTCACAAGATCATGTTGGAAATACGCATCAAAGCGACAAGCATCGCCTTGCCACTGATGTTGCGGCTCTTGATTCGCTAAAAAAACTGCCAATCGTGGACGTTTAACCACGACACGTTTAGCAATTTTTTGTGCTAAATCCAGTAAATTATCACCTAAATCCATCTCACCATCTTCAGGTAACAGCAAATGCAATAATTGCATTTGTTTTTTGACCTGAGCTTGCTTTTTGACGGCTTGCTGGTTTTGATCTCGCTGTGGAAACATCGGATCGAGATAAACCACATCAAAGATTTGATTGGTCGTCGACAAATGTTTCAAAAAGTCTGCCGAATCTGAAAAGATTAATTCAATTCGAGCTACAACCGAACTTAAAAATGCATCTTGCTGCGCGCGTTGATGTGAGTCTTCCAATAGGGTAAATAAAATTGGATGACGTTCCACAAGGGTCACATGCGCACCCAGATGTGCCATCAATAAACTATCGTGCCCTAGCCCTGCGGTTGCATCCACAAGCTGTGGCTTTTCAGCCAAATTACACGCACGTGCAATCATCTCAGACTTTAAAGATGCTCGCTTTAAACGCCCCACTTCTGCTTTCCAATCGGGTTGCATCTTCATGCCATTGGCCGCTAACCACAAACCATCTGCATCGACACACAAACTGAGTTCAGGGTTTAAACGTAAAAAACGCGCGTTTAATTTTTCAATTAATTCAATATTTACAGATACGCCACGTGAAGAAAGCACAGCAGAATACTGCTGTGCTTTCTCATGAAACTCTTGTTCTGTGTATAAGCGGATTTCGCTTACCATAATTTCCAGCCTGTAAATGCGAACAATAAAATCAATAAACCTGAAACAATTCGATACCACGCAAAAATCATGAAATCACGTTTTGCCACATAAGCGACAAGCGCACGAATTAAAATCAATGCAGAGACAAATGAAACGATTAAACCAACGGCGATCACAGTCCAATCTTGAGTGCCTTGAAATACATCATAGCTTTGATATAAATCCAGTAAACCTGCACCGACAATAACCGGAATACCCAAAAAGAATGAAAACTCAGTGGCTGCTTTACGGGAAACCCCTAAGAACATGGCACCAATAATGGTTGCACCTGAACGTGAAGTCCCTGGAATTAAAGATAAAACTTGAATTAAACCAATCCAAATCGCATCTTTAATGGTTAAATCTTCTACTTCTTTGGCACGCACCTGCGGTGGATTTTTTTCGATCCAAATAATGATCAAACCACCGATAATCAACCCCATAGCAATCGCAATGTTATTGAACAGCAGCTCTTTCACCGTCTGACCAAACGTCAAACCAATCAACACGATTGGAATCGAAGCGAGAATTAAGCCAAAACCTAAACGGCGACCTTTTTCTTCACCAGTCACCATACCGGTTGCTGCGCCCCACAGGCGGCCCCAGTATTCATAAATCACCGCCGCAATCGCACCCATTTGAATTGCGATCACGAAAACATCACTTTTTTCTTTGGTCCAAAAGTTCATTAATTCTGAAGCCAGAATTAAATGCCCTGTACTTGAAATCGGTAAAAATTCGGTAATACCTTCAACAATACCCATGATTGCCGCTTTGAGCAGCAGTAGAAGATCCATATATAACCCTAATTATGGCTTGCCTTGTTCTGAAATTTTCTTCCAGGCGTTATCTCGTAAATATACGGGCAATGCAAGTTCAGCACTCACCCATGCTTTTCTTTGCGCCGCTTCGCGGGCAATAGTAGCAATATCTTGTGCTGTTGCACTTAAGTCTTTGTATTGTGTTTGTTCTGATTGAATGAGCTCACTACCAGAACCCACGACGGTAAATTTGATCTGCGGTGTGGCATCGGCGTAGCTTAATAGTTGTTCTTCATCTACAGCCTGCATAATGCCATTGGCATCGAGTTGATAGCTAGCGATGTACACTTCTTGCATGCGTGCATCAAGGACTGCCGTTACTTGGGTCAAACCATATAAACGATGTGCCGCTTGAGCCAAAGCTTGCAAAGTCGATACTGGAACAACAGGTACGTCATTGGCCCATGCCAAGGCTTGTGTTACCGCTGCATTAATACGAACACCACTAAATGAGCCAGGCCCACGACTAAAGGCAATCGCAGTTAAATCGGCTAACTCAATAGCAGTTTGATTAAGCCCTTGCTCAATCATTGGGAGAATGGTTTGCGTCTGCGCTTTTGCCCGTAAATCGAGTTGAAAATAAAGCTCTTGAGTTTCATCTACAATCGAGACGGAACACTGCTCATTGGCAGTTTCCAATGCCAGTAATTTCATGCGCAACCTTAATTAAATTTAATCTTAAAAAACGTTGAATATGATACTCCACTCCATCGCAGTTCGCGAGATTTTCCACCACAGACTCAGCGCTTTCTATATTTAATCTATAAAAAAGCCTGGAAAAACGTCGAGGCTTTTTTGCTTACCATGTATAACTTTTTAAAGTTCAGCGACTTCGAGTTGAGTAAAATGTTTAAAATGAGCGGCATAGTGCATGGCACTCATTTTTAGACGTGCTTCGGCTTGTTCATCTAAAGTCTTGACGACTTTACCCGGTGAACCCATCACAACAGAATTATCCGGAATCACCTTCCCTTCTGGAATTAAAGCATTCGCACCAATGATGCAATTTTTACCAATCACAGCATGATTTAGAACCACGGCATTGATTCCAATCAGACTATTATCTCCTACGGTACATCCATGTAGCATGGCTTGATGCCCAATCGTGACATAATCGCCAATGGTCATTTCAATGCCCGCATCGGTATGCAGCACCGCATTTTCTTGTACATTGGTAAAATCACCCAGTTTGATACGACTGTTGTCCCCTCGAATGACGGCTCCGAACCAGACACTCACTTCTCGGCCTAATTCAACTTGCCCAATGACCGTTGCATTTTCTGCAACCCAACCATCCCAAGGTTGATGCGTGGCTTTCGGGCTATATCCTTGAAATTTGTACAACATGATCAAACATCCTATTTTGACTTTCTAAAAATGATTTATGGCTCACGGCCCAAATGAAATGAAGGAGAATTTAATAAAAAAGGCCATTCTTTTTGATAATTCAGACCATATTGAAATAAGGAAATCAGCATCCGTGCAGTCAAGCCCCATACGATTTCGTTTTCGATTCTTAAACTGGGAAAATAAAGCGATTGGTGGGCAAAACGAACTTCATATGGCGTTGGCGGTGTTTCTAAAAGCTGTCTTAATGATGCAAAAAAAATACGGTCAATTTCAGTTGGTTGAGGTATTAAATTTACGTCAGGCGGGATCAATCCCACGATCGGTTTAACCAACATCCCATTCCGTGCTTTTTGCATTGGTAAATCACCCAAAAGTTGCACATCAAATGGATTTAGAGCGGTTTCTTCTTGAGCTTCTCTTAAAGCCACCACGATATTACTGGTGTCTTGGGCATCACGTTTGCCACCGGGAAAGGACACCTCACCGGCATGATTATTCATATAGAGTGAGCGGCGGGTCAATAAAATGCGTGGATTATCTTCTTGGGTAATCGCAATCAATACAGCAGCATGCGCAGGTTGAATACGCTTAGAAAAACGTAAACGTTGCTGCAATCGCTGAGTCAATAAACCCTCATCCATCCACATTACATCCTTATAATTATCTTGTTGTCATCATAGCTGAATTTCGGCCAAGCTGGTTAGAAATGATGCCAAAGTTTTATTTTTAAGTTATTCTGACGGTTCACACAATCCATGACGATGAATATGAACTTTTGCTCAAACTGCGGACAAAAAACAAAAGAAGCGATCCCGCTTGGAGATCATCAGATACGCCGTATTTGTACCGCATGTGGGTTTATTCATTATGTGAATCCTAAAGTCATTTGTGGTGCTTTAGCCGTTTGGGACAGTCAAGTTTTACTTTGCCGTCGAGCGATTGAGCCACGCTATGGGCTGTGGACATTACCCGCTGGCTATATGGAACTCTATGAGACAATGGAGCAAGGCGCAGCACGTGAGACTCGCGAAGAAGCCGAAGCAGAAGTCAACATTGAGCAACTGTATTGCATGTATAACATTCCCCGTATTGGGCAAATTTATGCCTTGTTCAAATCTGAATTAATCAATGGAGAATTTGGTGCGGGTGATGAAACCATTGAATCACGATTATTTAGTGAAGAAGATATTCCTTGGGATGATTTAGCCTTTCCTAGTGTGGAAAGAACGCTGCGGCATTATTTTGCTGACCGCAAAACAGGTCAGTTTGAAATGCATCTCGAAACCCTTGGTACGCGACTCGATCACACAGGTTAATTTGCTGCTCTCAATATTAAAAAAGCCCATCACGGATGGGCTTTTTTATTTTACTCATATTTGACGATTATTTTGCCTTGATGGTGTAACAAGGGGCCAATTCTAAAGAAATATCACCACCGCTTAACTTTGCCATTTGAGCAGCAGCAGTATCATTTGGATTTTTTAAGCTATAAATATAACTAAAGCTGGCCAAACTATTCCCCCACTTCACCACTTTATTATCCGAATCTGTCAAAGCAACGCCAGAGGGACGTGTGCCTGCATTGGCATTAATCATATTGTGTAACTGCACTAAAGCACCGCCTACAACCATTGATGTATCCGCTGAAGTTTTCACACTTGAGTTCATTCCAATCAGCGCGCCATCAAGCGTATGGAAATATGGGTCAGCTAAAATCATACGAATCGAAATGGTATTTGGATTGATATTTCCTTCAGGCGTAAAGGTACGGGTTGTCGTTCCGATACGGTATTGCTGTACACCTTTTTCATCTTTCATTAGCAGTGGATCGAGCACATCTTTTCCGCTACAGCCTTCCGTCGCGTGTGTAGACAAATCGACAATTTGGCTATCTTGACGAGTAAATACATCGTCTGGCACGCCAGATTTTATATTTGTGCGAATATCACCATTACGGTCAATCACCACACCCAATTTCACTGTTTTAATCGAAGTATCGGTAAATTTAAAGGTTAAATCTGCATACAAGGGGAAGATATAATTTTGTCCAGCAGCAACATTTTCAACAGACTTAAAGACTTTTTTGTCTAAATACGACAGCGGATAAAGCTTGTATAAATCCATCGTGCCTTTAAATTGCACTTGGTTAATGTTTTGCTCCCACAGGCCTAATTTTTTCTTATCATCGGCCGTCAGAACATAATCATCTTTTTTAGCCATTAACGTTTTATATAAACTTCCACCTGTACCGACCACCATTTTGTCGGCAAGTAGCGTTCCTTGTTTAATAATCAAAGGGCCAGAGTTGGCTTCTTCTGCATCAAAACGGAAACCCAGTATGCCAGGTTTATCAATTTGCTTGGTAAGCGGATCAATCCAATTATCCTGTGGCGTTGCTGTTAAACGTGTTGGTCGAACCTGCGTCAAGAGCAAGACATTCACACCACCAATGGTACTCAACTGTTGATCGACTTTGCCCTTCCACTGTAAACCACTACCAAAGGTCATACCTTGGCGGTCCGTCATTAACATGAAATGACCAAATAAATTGACTTTTGAACTATCGGTCGGCAAACATTCATTTTTGTCACAGCCGACCAGTCCATTTGAACCACTGGCATTGGTAATCACACCATCAGTTGAAAACAACGCAAACTCTGGCTGGTAAACCGCAGCCGTTGAGATATTCATGAGTTTTGAAACTAAGGTAAATGCATTTTCATTGCTGACTTCGGACAGGTCTAGCCAAGGTGTAAACAGGTCATTGAATTCCGTATCTGAACTGATACTGAAATCTGCTGTCGCGACATTTCGAGTGATTTGATCAATCAATACTTTATCTGCATTGTTGATATAAACCGCTTGGATATCTGTAGCTGTAACTGCGCTGTTATTTTTCAAAGCCAAGGCTTGAATAATTTTAGCCAAACGCATGGCCACTTTAACCGTTGCGTCGGTATTTGCAATCGTTGCAGCAGGTTTACCCGCGATGCCAGCTGCCAAATCCAATAAGGTCAAGCGTGGAGGTGTCGTACCACTGGCTACATTGGAAATTTGCTTCAAATCTACTTTACCCAAATCAATTCGACGTGATTTTTCACCTTGGACAAAGAAAGTTACCGTATCGCCAATCTTACAAGCACCTGTCGAAACACCTTCTTTTAGATCAAATAAAGTAGTGTAGGTATTTTTAACGTCGCTCGAACAATTAAAATTCAGACCTTCAATTGGATAATCTAAAACGAACTCAACACAGCCTTCGGTATTACTTTTACAAGTACCATTGGTCGTACTGGTATCATAAATTTCAGGATTCACATTTGCACTTTCACCGCCACAGCCACTGAGCGCTGCAACCAATGCCGTTAAAGCAAACGGTAATAAAATTTTATTTTTCATCCTAATTCTCTTTCTTATGTCCTTAACGGATTGCTGTTAATTTAAGTTGGCCTTGATTGGTTAATACGCGGCCATCGATGTCTATTGCAGTTGCTAAAGGCGTTAAGAATAAATACTGGCTACCTTTAGGCACTTGAATCACGCCTTCAATTTTTTCATGGTAAAGATGATCCGCTTCACCTTGGTTATTTTTGAATCCACCTGCGCCTTCCATGACACATCCATTTTTGTCTAAAAATACCGCAAATGGCCAATAAAATGTAGGATTTTGTACTTTGGATGCAAATGAATGTATACGAATATTTTGTAATGGTGATTTTAGTTTTACGACTTCATAGTCAAATTCGTCAGACAATGGTGCTCGAGGCCATAAGTTAATATCTTGAGCTAAGTCGAGCTCTTTGGCTTTCTTCATTTTTTTATTCGAAAAACATTGCTGACCTAAACCTTGAATGGTGTCAGCTTGTGACACCCGATAATATGATGTGGCCAAAGTGATTGGGCCTGTATCTTCGGGTTGATTACGTTTAAATAAATTATCAATGACGGAGCGACTGACACCTTTTTCACGTTCAATGGTTTGCATCCGCGTTTGCCCCATCTTGCTATCAATAACGCCTTCGGGCATGGTGTAAAAGCGCTTTTTGCCTTCTAAGTTAAACTCTTTATCTTCAAGATATTCATTATTGACATACTTTTCACCAGCCATGGTCGAAAAGCCTTGCTCTTGTTTGGCCTTAGTTAATTGTTTTGACAGATTATTTTCTATGTTTGCATCTAAAGATTGTACGGATTGATCAGTACTGACTACTTTCTCAGCAAGGATCTTTTTCTCGACGACAGGTTTATCTTTTTCAGCTAGAACTATGGACTGATACGCTTCACGAGGTTGGGTTAGCTCTGATTGCTGTAACTTTTCTGTCCATGCGGTTGAAGGTACCACTTTTGCTGAAATATCTGAAGCTTGTGCTGACTTTTCAGATTTGCGAACTTTATCCCCTGAGACGTCTTTAATTTTATCTACTGTGACAGCTTTAATTTCATCCCGTTTTTCCGGCTCGCGTATACTTAAATGTTGAGAATTCACCGGTCCAACAGCCTGTGCTGTTGGACTCGTTTGACGTGTCATCGGTATCTTGGTTTGAGACGGACTAATGCTTACGGATGGTTGAATAATTTGTTGTACAGGTTGAGAGTCTATCGTTTTAGCAGTTGGACTTTCTTTAGGTTTCTTTGCTGGTTTTTCTTGCACTTGTACCACTATTGGGCGCCCATCTGGTCCAATAATGGTATGAAACGCCCCAGCGTTGGCATACGACACTTGCACCACAGACAGTGCAAGTAACGTTTTTATGAATAAAATCCTTTTCATTCTGTCTGCTTATCCTACCAACGAGTTCTGTAATTTAATCCTAGGATGGTGATTTTCGTATCGGTTTTTACATTCAGTCCAGCATATGGGTTTAAAAGTAAGTTATTCACACCGGTTAAGTTTGCAAGACTACTAGTATTCGCTGGAATGTTATCTTTACTGCGTAAAAAGCCGATTGATAAATCTAAATCCGTATCTGCATCAAAACGATATCCAATCCCCATACCAAAGAGCTGCGCACCATTAATTGGGACCATGGTATTTCGCTTACCATCTGGAATAGAGGTACTCCTTGGTTCATAGCCTGCACGTAATTTCAAACGATCTGTTGCAGAATATTCAATACCAATACCCCAGTTCCAAGGCGATGTAAATTTCAAAGGTAAGGCCAAAGAATTATCGGTCACATTTTCAGATAATAATTTTGCAATTTTCAGCGCTGAAATTTGACGGTCGAATTCAAAACGGAATTTGTCCCAAGCACGATAATCGGTCCAGCCCACATCAAAATTGATTTGTAAATCAGGCATGACCTTATATTTGATCCCGGCCTGTACGTGCTGTGGATATTCAAAATCCATCGAAACCAAACCCGACTCAGAGTTTGGTACGGCATTTGGGAAACCTAAAATGGCAGCTAAAATTTGACCTGTTGGTGATGACATTAATCCCTTAATCATCTCCTGAGGCGCTTTTGCATTATGAATGCGATAACGGCCTTTCATGCGCATTTTCGCCGCGCTTTGGTACACCATACCAAAACTAAAATCTTCGCGTGGCTCCCACAAAACCCCTAAGTTATAACTTGGGCTCAGTGACTGCTCTAAAGCCAATTCCATCTGACCAAATTTGCCAAATGGATTCATTCCTTCTTCGGTATTACACATCCCCAATAGCAAGATGTCGGTAATAATGTCCGAATTTTCCTTGAATGGCGTACAGACGACTTCATCAATCATCCTTAACATGCCGATCAACTCATTGGGAAATCGTAGATCTGATTTCAATCCAATGGCTTGATAGGACATCCCTACACCACCACCAATCGATAACTCATCACTAACTTGATAACCCACCGTTGGCGATAGATAAGTAATACGCTCTAGAGCAACTTGTTGCCCCATGAAATTACCTGGGTTGCCATTTTCAGCACCAAAACCCGCAATCAAAGGCGCATAAACGGCTGATGCAAATGTTGCTTTAGAACCCGGTGGATTATAGGCAATTCCCATCGTTGGCGCGGCAATGGGTTGTCCGGCACCAAAATCCACCATCTTTTTTAAGACAGGTACATATAGGGATGCATATTCAACATCACCAGAAACCTTATCTTTAAAGTCCGTACAGATATCTGCCGTTACTTCAGGGCCATCATTACAGACCATTGGGTCATCAGAATAACCAAAGACGTTATAACCCGCAGGAACGGTAAATTCACGTTGAATATCAAAGTTTGCAATGATCCCCTGCATATCGGTTTGCAAACCTTCAATTTTAGTTAATGCTGCAGGGTTAAAATGCACGGCACTAATCCCCGGAGGATCAGCAGTTACTGCATTCCCTAATGCAAGTGACCGTACATCAACTGAAAGGTTGGTACCCAATTGTGCAAAAGCAGCACTAGAACAGCCCGTTAAAACGATCGCACTAAAAAGTGGGCTGAGTCGAATTTTACGCATACGACAGCCCTCTTAACGAAGTTTTTTTCCAAAACCTAGAATATCTAACGGGAAAGAAAGTCCTAAAGACACATCTGGTGCATCTTCAGTTAAACCTAGCCCCACCGTACCATTCACAATCGTATCTGGAGATACACGTACACCTAAAGAAATTGCTAGAGTTGAACTGGTTTGGTCTGCAGGTGAATAGGATTCGCCACTGCTATACGTAAATTCTGCGCCAGT
Organism: Acinetobacter sp. YH12086; assembly: GCF_013419345.1. Taxonomy (NCBI): domain Bacteria; kingdom Pseudomonadati; phylum Pseudomonadota; class Gammaproteobacteria; order Moraxellales; family Moraxellaceae; genus Acinetobacter; species Acinetobacter sp. YH12086. The sequence goes on along the minus strand of NZ_VPAF01000002.1, from coordinate 12,269 downwards.
GTTGAAACTTTGTTGATATGACATGGTGAGGGAAACATCGTAGTTAAACGAGTATGCAAAACCGAATGCAAAACCACCACTAATTCCCGGTTCAAACTCTTCAATGACACGCGTACCACGACGTTGGTTTAAACCCGTTTCTTTGAAACCATAGTTAGCTGAGACAGATGCAAACAACACAACGGGGTCAATATATTTACGCGTACTCGCACCGATACCTGCCGAATAGTAACCTTTACCTGTTGCTAGATCATTTACCGCGTTGACTTCATATGGACTATCACCTGTTTTCGTAGACAAGTTACCAAATAAAATCAGTGGTAAACGACCTTGCTTCAATGGGAAGGGTTCCCAACGTGCGCCTAAAGAAATATCCCCTAATCCAGCAGTTGAAGTATCTTTTAATAAATCAGTTTTCGCCACTAAAGGCACAGATGCAGAGAATGTCAAATTGTCCATTACACCGTATTGCACGGTAAATGTATTGGTCATTGAGTGTGTTGCATTTTCTTGTACACGGAGTTGATAAAGTTGGCCTTGTGCCATTTCCATATCAAGTTGAGTATCACGGTAATAAGTATAATCGATATCGTAAAAAGATGATATTTCACCTTTTTTAATCAATGAATACTGACGTTCGTTCGAGCTAAATACTTCCTGTAAGTTAGCTTCTTGACTCGCATCACCCTCTTGCTGTTGAAGTGCTGTCGATGCCTTTTCAGTGGCAGTAGCACTTTCGACTTGTGGTGCCTCAGATTGTACTGGCTCTTCAACAGATTCATACTGTCCAATTTCAGGCTCGGCAGCAGCTTCTTGTGCAGTATCAGCTTGTTTTACAGTAGCAGGAGATACAGACTCTTCTACGACTGTCTCTTGTTCAACCGGATCATATTCTCCAAGGCTTGGCTCTTCAGCTGCATAGGCAACCCCCATCACCACCTGAATACTCATGGCTAGTAGTGTTTTGTTCATCCATTTACGATTCATGTTCCTTCCCACCGTTGTTATTTTTTTAATCCTGACACTTTGTTATACGCATTCATCTAATTATTTACTCTTGTAGTAAAGCCTTAGAAAGTTGTAATTCGATTTACCATATGACTCCGACTCTTCATTCATATTTTTATCAAGTCGTATCGTAGATGCCTTGTCTGCAATTTTTTCCATGTAAAACTGCGGATATTGAATATCAACCAATGCATAACGGTTCACGGTTGCATCTTCAACATGTCGCAAGTCTGAATCTTGCAAAGCCAATAAATTTTTACGTTGCTCAGGCGCAACATTGATTAAGAATAATGTGTCGTTTTCCCATATTTCTTGGAATCGAACTTCATCGAAACTGATATTGCCCAGTGCTGGATCTGCAACATAAACACGCCCATCTTTATAGGCTTTAAAAACCACAAAATGTTTAAAACCAGCATATGAAATGGGAACAATCGCAGGCTGACCTTGCTTAACTAGATCTGAAAACTCACCTTTGTAGCCCCCACTGTCTAGCCCCACAGCAGCGACAAAACGTTTCATGTCTAATAAGGAGAAACTTCGACGTTCGATGATTTTTTCAGTTTCACCAAATTTCAGCAAACCATTCATGGTCTGTTGCTCAGTTAACTGTGTCCCGACATAACCATTTAATAAAGTCGTTAAGGCCGCTGAACCACAACTGTAGTCGTATGCTTGCCGAACGATGCCTCGAAATTGATCTTCTATGGCAGGTTTAATTTTTACAGATTCACGGTGCATCCGAGTAAAGGAATCATTTCGTGAATCCAATGTTTCGGTATAGTGAACTGTTCCGACTGGCTTTTCTTTTAAATCGAAGGACTCTTTGGCAAAGTAATACATCAATGCCGAGCCTACAGCTATCTCTAACATATCTTCTAACTTTTAGTTATCGGCAATGATGTGCCTTTTTTCATTATTTTTTAGAGCTATTGCTCTACATCCATGTATTATGCAAGATACCTTTTTTTTTATAAAAAAACAGCATTTTTTTATGCTTTATTGGGTCATTCCGCACTTTTTTGTAAAAAAAAGCGCGTGATCAACACGCGCCTTATTTTTATTCTAAATTACTTACTAGAAATTGTAATTACAGAACCTTGGTTATATACACCCATAGCTGGGCTGTAGAATGTTTGTAAGCCTTGAACTTCGATATCACCAATTGAACCAGCGTCTTTACTTCCTAAATGAATACCTTTCACATAGTTATCAATTGGACCAGAGTTGCTTACCATTTGAATATAACCATTGTTTGTGCCTTCTTTACCATAAACACGAACATCTTGGTTAATCGTTAAGTCAGTTTTATTAGCATCAGCAACTTTGATGCTTTCAATGAAGATTTCACCTGCTTCGCGTGTAGCCGTTTTAGTTGATGCATCAAGGATACCTAGATCTTTAATTTCTAAGCCACCAACCATAGTTGTACTCAGTTTAATCATAGCCCCTTGTGGAGCAGCACCCAACTGAACATTTGCAGTCATTGGACCCGTTTTTAGAGAAAGTCCAGATAAAATTGCATTGTAGTTGTTATCATCACCGCCACGACGAATACCCGTAGTACCCGCTGTACCAGATGCAGTTACACCAATTTCACCAATTTTGATATCTAAACCAGACACATCCGCTGCGATGTTAATGAATGCACCATTTGCACCAGTACCCGCATCAGTATCGATACGTAAATCAGCTAAATTACGAGAAGCTAGAAGATAAGCACCACCGTTATCATAGTTTGCACCAATGATGATACCTTTGTTTTCTAATGCATCACCAGCAATTCCGTTACCTTGAATAACGATCGCACCAGCAGTGCTTGTACCGCCCGAACCAGCATTAACACCTGCTGTGCCTTTTGCAGCTAAACCATCGTTATCGTGAATGAAAAGCTTTTCAATTTCAATTTTAGAAATACCAATCCCGATGTTAATACCATCTTGACCAGTGGTTGAACTAAGTGCAGCATCGTCCATTGCTTGCATAGCCATAGCATTCGCACTAAATGCGATTGAAGAAACTAGAGCTAATTTAGTGAAATTTTTCATACGGTACTCTCCCAAGAGTATTTATTTTTTTTGATTTTCAACCACTCGATTTATTCAGCTGTAATATTATTTTGTGACAACTGTTAAATCTTTCCTTGAGTTGTTTGCTCGCTCGATTAAATTATATCCAAGCTGAAATTTGTTCAACTGTCGTTGGTCGCAATCTAATTCTTACCGATAAACGGTATTTGCAAACCAAATGAATTAGGAATGGTATAAAATCCATTTTAGTCTTTAAATTTAATTTCTCTGTTGATGCAAAAACCGATTTCTTTTAAAAAATTTATTCTCAAACAAAATGTTAGTGCTCAAAATATTTTGCAAGCGCTTGCACCCTTGTCACATGTGATTTTTTTAGAAGATCAAAACCAACCTGTTATTTGCTTTTTGGCAAATCAATATCAACAATTGAAGAATGATGAACTTAAAGCTTATGTCCGTACCAATTTAGATCAATATGAGGAATCTGATACTCAGCCCTTGCAAAATATTGCCTTCCAAGATTTATGTTCAAACTTAGGCAGCGGGTTTTCTGGGGGCTGGGCTGGTTTTATTAGCTATGATTATGCAGCGCAGCAACAGATTTACCTGCATGCCAAAGCGCAACCTCGCTTGTTTTTAGGACAATTTTCTAGTTTCTTAAGACTAGAAAATGATGGTTGGTATTTTTATAGTTCTGATCATTCTGCAGCTAAGATTTACGACTACATTGATCACCTAATTCAAACCGAAATCGCTCAAGATCGATTTAAATTAACGCAAAAATGTACTGCAAGATGGTCCAAGTCAGACTACACAAAAGCCTTTGATCAAGTTCAGGAATATATTAAAGCGGGCGATTGCTATCAAATTAATTTAACACAAGAATTCACAGCTCAAGCAAACGGTTCACTCTTAGATACCGCTCAAGAATTTTGGTCACTGACTGATGCACCATATTCAGGCTACTTACGTATTAATGATTTTGAAATTTTAAGTTGTTCGCCTGAACTTTTTATAGATTTTAAGCCTAAACGCAAGATTATTACTAAACCAATCAAAGGCACGATGCCTCGCTATGAAGATCCAGTTTTAGATGCGCACTCAAAACAACGATTAAAATCATCTGAAAAAGATATGGCTGAGAATGTCATGATTGTCGATTTACTGCGTAATGATTTGAGTGTTTATGCTGAAACAGGCTCTGTAAAAACACCAAAACTTTTTGATATTGAAAGCTTTAATCAGGTGCATCACATGGTCAGTGAAGTTGAGGCCGTGCTGAAAACCGATGTAAACCCTTTTGAGGTTCTGATGTCAGCACTGCCAGGCGGTTCGATTACCGGCGCGCCTAAAATTCGCGCGATGCAAATCATTGATGAACTTGAAGGTGCTCCTCGCGGCGCCTATTGCGGCTCGATGGGTTATTTTAATCACGATGGCACGGGCTCTTGGAATATTTTAATCCGCTCTATTCAAAAATACCAAGATCAGGTTTCGCTGTGGGCAGGTGGCGGAATCACCATCGCGTCTGATTGCGATGCTGAATATCAAGAATGCTTTGATAAAGTCGAAGCGATGCTGGATTTGTTAAACACGTGGTATACGGAAGATTAAACAAAAAAAGCGATTCAATTGAATCGCTTTTTTATAACCCTCCCCTTGCGAAGCAGTGCTTCTCACCTTTTCGAAAGGAAGATTAGGGTAGATTTAAATTTATAGTAACTTGCAGCAATCAAGCCAAAATATCGTTTTTCAAAGTATCTACAAGGCGCTGATTTTGTTCATCTGTGCCAATGGTGATCCGCAGGAATTGATTAATCCGCGGCTTATTGAAGTAACGCACAATAATCCCGCGTTCACGCAATTCAGCAGCCAACTCACCTGCATCTTTATTTGGCAATGAGGCAAAAATAAAGTTTGCCGCAGACGGCAATACCTTAAAGCCCAGCTCAGACAGCTGACCTACAAGTTTTTCACGGCTCGCAATCACCTTGGCATTTTGCGCTTCAAAATAGGCTTGATCCTCAAATGACGCCACGGCTGCTGCAATCGCAAAACGGTCCATCGGATAAGAGTTAAAGCTATTTTTTACCGCCTCAAGCGCTGCGATTAAATGCGGCTGTGCAATCGCGAAACCGACACGCAAACCAGCAAGTGAACGCGACTTAGACGTGGTTTGACAAACTACAAGGTTTTCATATTTCGCAACCAAAGCCACAGCAGATTCCGCACCGAAATCGACATACGCTTCATCAATCACAACCACTGAATTTGGATTGGCTTGCAACACTTCCTCAATTGCAGACAAACCTAAAGCAATGCTGGTTGGTGCATTCGGATTGGTAATGATGATGCCGCCATTCGGCTGTTTATAGTCATCCACCACAATTTCAAAGGCATCATTGAGCGGTATAATTTTAGTATTGGCCGCAATGCCAAAAAATTGGCTATAAACCGGATAAAAACTGTAGGTAATATCTGGATACAAAACCGGCAGCTCTTGCACAAAAAAGGCTTTAAAAATGTGCGCCAGCACTTCGTCCGAGCCATTGCCGACAAAGACCTGCTCAACAGGTACATGCTGCTGTTTTGCAATCGCTTGCTTTAACTCAGACGCATCTGGATCTGGATATAAACGTAAAACATCAGCAGAATTTGCCAATACTTTTTGTACTGCATCCACCACTTTTGGCGATGGCGGATATGGGTTTTCATTGGTATTGAGTTTTAAAATATTTTGGATTTTAGGCTGTTCACCCGGTGTGTACGGTTCTAATTCACGTACATCAGGGCTCCAAAAACGCATTTGTTCAGAGGTAATATTTGGCATTTTATTTTGCTCTTTTTCACCCTCTCCTAACCTCTCTTGCACTTCGCTTTAAAGGAATCCTTAAAGCTCGTTCAGGGAGAGGAATATTCATTTTATGAGATTTCCCCTCTCCTTTCAGGAGAGGGTTAGGGAGAGGTTTATATTTTTGGAAAACTAAGTTTTTCACCTAGTCTATATTTTCTTACTGATAACGATAGCGTGCTGAACGCGCATGCGCATCTAAGTTTTCCTGCTGCGCTAATGTATCAGCCGTTTTCGCTAAAGTTTTCACACCATCTTCAGAGCACATGATTAAGCTTGAGCGCTTTTGGAAATCATAAACACCGAGCGGTGATGAGAAACGCGCTGTGCCTGAGGTTGGCAACACGTGGTTTGGACCTGCACAGTAATCACCAATCGCTTCCGGTGTATATCGACCCATGAAAATCGCGCCGGCATGGCGGATATCTTCAGCCATTTCCTGCGCTTCATCTAAGCACAGCATCAAATGTTCAGGCGCAACTTGGTTAATCAATTCGGCGCCTTCAGCGCGGTCTTTGACTAAAACCAATGCGCCGCGGTTTTCGATTGAAGTACGCGCGATATCCGCTTTTGGTAACGCTTCTAAATGCTTTTCAATCCATTGTTCCACTTGATCTAAAAGATCCGCATCTGGCGTAATGAACACCGCTTGAGCCACAGTGTCATGTTCCGCTTGCGACAACAAATCCATAGCCAGCCATTCAGCATTGTTTTGACCTTCTGCATAGACCAAAATTTCGGATGGCCCTGCAATCATATCAATGCCAACTTGACCAAATACCGCACGTTTTGCTGCAGCAACAAAACGGTTGCCCGGGCCTGTGATTTTATCTACAGATGGGATGGTTTCTGTACCGTAAGCCAATGCTGCAACCGCTTGCGCGCCGCCAATGGTAAATACACGGTGTACGCCGGCTAAGTAAGCTGCTGCCAAAACCAATGGATTTAAATCGCCATTCGGCGCAGGCACCACCATAATAATTTCAGGCACGCCAGCGACATGCGCAGGCACAGCATTCATCAATACAGAAGACGGATAAGAAGCCAAACCGCCCGGAACATAAATCCCCACGCGGTCCAGCGGTGTGACTTTTTGACCAAGCGTATTGCCTAAAGCATCGACATAAGTCCAGCCGTCTTGCTTTTGTGCTTGGTGGAATTCACGAACACGGTTCGCAGCAAGTTCTAAGGCTTCACGCACTTCTGAACTTAAACCCTCAAATGCTGCTTTCAGCTGTTCTTGTGTCAGCTCTAATTCTGAGAATTGATGCGCTGGATGTCGATCGAACTGCTGTGTCAATTTAAGAACATGAGCATCACCATACTGACGAACATCAGCAATGATTTGGTCAACGGTTTTTAAAAGTTCTGGATCATTCACAGTTTCAAAAGCCAACAAGTCAGCAAAAGCTTGCTTGAAGTTTTGATCTTGAGTCGATAAACGTCGCATCAATTTACCCACAAGGTAATCTATTGGAAAAGATTAGTTTACCTGTTTTACAGCAGCTTGTGGACATCTATCGTATGTGTTCATGTGGAGTTTTATTGAAAATAACTTTCGTTAAAATTGGTGAAAATACAGTTTTAACATTATTTTTCAGTTTTCATAAAAAAACCGCCCAAATTTGAGCGGTTTGATCAGCATAGCTAGAAACTTAACAACTTATGCTTTTTTTGCTTGCTCGCGTTCTTCCACGGCTTTTTCTAGCTGTGCAAGAATTGGATTCAACAAAGTTTGTTTACGTTTAAAGCTTGCTTTGTTCACGATTAAACGTGAAGACACTTTACAGATTTCTTCCAAAGGCTCTAAACCATTGGCACGTAAAGTGTTCCCTGTATCCACAACATCGACGATGTAATCACCTAAACCAACCAAAGGTGCAAGTTCCATAGAACCATACAGTTTGATCACATCAACTTGCTCGCCTAAGCTTGCATAATATTGACGGGTTAAATTGACGTACTTGGTTGCAATCTTTAAACGACCTTTCGGACGAACCATGCCGACTTTACCAGCCGTCATTAACTTACAGTTGGCAATTTTTAAGTCCAATGGTTCATACACATTTTGTGCACCATGTTCCATCAGCACATCTTTACCTGCCACCCCAATATCTGCAGCACCATTTTCAACATATGTTGGTACATCAGAAGCACGTAAAATTAAAATACGTACGTGCTTATGGGTCGTTGGAAAAATTAACTTACGAGATTTATCCGGATCTTCCAATAAGTTAATGCCAGCTGTCTCCAACAATGGCAAAGTTTCTTTTAAGATACGTCCCTTACTTAATGCTAAAGTTAAACCATGATCAAAATTGCCCATTACGTCAAAATTGGGATCATCGTTTCTCATATCGCTCATTAACTTACTCGCTTAATTTGGGCACCTAAACCTTGTAACTTCGCTTCAACATCTTCATAACCACGGTCAATATGATAGATACGGTCAATCAACGTTTCCCCATCAGCGGCAAGTGCTGCTAAAACCAATGAGAAAGAAGCTCGTAAATCAGTTGCCATCACCGGTGCAGCAGATAATTTCTCTACACCTGTAACAACAGCATCATTACCTTCAACCTGAATATTGGCACCCATACGTGCTAATTCAGGTACATGCATGAAACGGTTTTCAAAAATCGTTTCTGAAATTGTGGCAAAACCACGACCAATTGCATTCACCGCCATCAGCTGTGCTTGCATATCGGTAGGAAATTCTGGGTGTGGTAAAGTCTGGAAACTTACTGCTTTTGGGCGTTTACCCATCATATCCAGTTCAATCCAATCTTCACCGCGCGTAACTTCCGCGCCCATTTCTTCAAATTTATCTAGCACAGACTCCAACAAATTAGGATCTGTATGTGTAGTTTTGATTTTACCACCTGTGATCGCTGCAGCAGCTAGATAAGAACCTGTCTCGATACGATCTGCAACAACGGCATATTCACAGCCATGTAAGCTTTCAACACCTGTAACAACTAAAGTATCAGTGTCCAAACCTTCGATTTTTGCACCCATCTTGATCAACATATTAGCAAGATCAGTAATCTCAGGTTCACGAGCCGCGTTACGAATGGTCGTTACACCGTCTGCAAGAACCGCAGCAGTTAGAATATTTTCAGTACCACCAACTGTGACCATATCAAAGACAACTTCGCCACCTTTTAGACGACCATCCACTTTGGCATGCACATAACCTGCTTCAACTTCGATCTCAGCACCAAGTGCTTCTAAAGCTTTTAAATGTTGATCTACAGGGCGTGAACCAATTGCACATCCCCCCGGCAAAGACACTTTTGCACTACCATAGCGCGCCAATAACGGGCCAAGCACCAAAATAGATGCACGCATGGTTTTCACGAGTTCATATGGTGCAAATTGATTATCTAAGCTAGAAGTATCTGCCTTAACCGTATCACCTTCATAACTGATTTGAACACCTAAACCTGCGATCAATTTCACTAAGGTGTTCACATCTTTTAGATTTGGAACATTGGTTAATGTAATAGGTGTATCCGCAAGGATAGTTGCAGCGAGTAATGGCAATGCAGCATTTTTCGCACCAGAAATACGAACTTCACCTTCGAGCTTAGTACCGCCCTGAATCAGAAATTTATCCATTAATTATTAAGCTCCGAATAAGCTTGCTTTGCGCCATTCTTCTTTGGTCATTGCACGAATTGTTACTGCATGTACTTCACCGCTGGCAATGTAGGAGTTCAAAGGTGCATAAACAGATTGTTGACGAGCAACAGGACGTTTCCCTTCAAATTGATCATCGACGATGCGTAGATCAAATTTGCCGCCTTGCCCACTAACTGCAACCTCAGCTTCTGGAAAAGCAGCTTTTAAAATTTCAGTGAGCTGTTCACTATTCATCACAAGACCCCATATAGGACTAACGGTGTAAAACCCGTCATTTTACTATAAATCTAAAAAATAATTCATTAGTCACATACATTATATATATAAAAAAAGAGGTTATAAAAAACCTCTTTTTGTACAATGTACAATCTAAACCGTTAAAGGCATATAAATGAGCTGCATTTTTCGATGTTTATGCAATTGTTTTTTTAATTTTTCAGACAATTTTTTGATCGAGGTATACATATCATCAGCGCAAGCTTGCGCAAAAAGTTCTGTCCCAGGTAATCGTATAATCGCTTCCGCAATATGGTTATCACTACCTTTTTTTGAACGTTTATCAACCTGATGATCTTTAGTCAGTTTGACTTGCATACTATTGACCTGATCTAAATGTTTGGTCATTTCCGCAAATTTAAGACGAATATTTTCTTCTATTGCTGGCGTAATTGTTAAATGGTGGCCACGAATTGTAATCTGCATAATTCTATCCCTCACCTTCTTTCAGGACTGGAAAAGTTCAAGCCGAATTATCCAACTCAATATGCGAAGCATACATTTACACGATCAGATCATTTCGGCTATTCCTTATATAAAAAAGAGATTCATTATTTCGTCATAATGAACCTCTAGAATAGTCAGATTTTCAAATTTAGATCAACACTTTTCGCTCTGAAGATGATGGAATATGTAACGATTCACGATACTTCGCAACCGTACGACGAGCAACATCAATACCTTCCGCATTAAGCAAAACTGCAATTGCATTATCAGACAAAGGCTTACGTGTATTTTCTTCTGCAATCAGCTTTTTAATTTTTGCACGAATTGCAGTCGAAGACGCTTCCCCACCCGATGACGTTCCAACATGACTTGAGAAGAAATATTTCAACTCAAATAATCCACGTGGTGTGAGCATATATTTATTTGTGGTTACACGGGAAACTGTGGATTCATGGAGTTCGACTTCTTCGGCAATGTCTCGTAGTACCAAAGGCTTCATTGCCTCAGGTCCTTGTTCAAAGAACGCTCGTTGATGCTCAACAATACAGGTTGCTACTTTTAATAAAGTTTTATGTCGTTCATCAATACTTTTAATGAAATTCTTTGCTTCAAGCATTTGATTTCGTAAATATTGATTATCGTCACTTTGATCTGCACGCTTGATCATATTGGCATAAAAAGAATTTACCCGTAGTTTTGGCATTACATCAGGATTTAATTGAACCAACCAATGTTCATTCTTTTTTAAGACCACAATATCTGGTATTTGATAGTCTGAATCTTTATCTTCAAACTCTTGCCCTGGATGCGCTTTTAATGTTTTTAACAAAGAAATGGCTAGTTTGAGCTGTTCTGTATTTAATCCCGTTTGCTTAATCAACTTGGGTAATTCATTGGTAATCAGCAACTCATAATTTTTCAATAATAAAATAGCTTCATATCGATATTCAACATGTTCAGGAAGATTTTCAACTTGCACCATTAAACATTCGGCAAGATTGCGTGAGCCTACCCCTACAGGATCTAGACGCTGAATATGCTTTAAAACTACTAAAACTTCGTCATCTTCGACTTCTTCTTCATAATCCATAGAGTCTAAAAGATGCTGAACCGATTGGGTAATTTCATTTAAGTCACAATCTAAAAAACCTTTGTTATCTAAAGCATCGATAATACAGTGTGCAATTAGTTTATCGATCATAGAAAAGTGTAAAAGATTAACTTGCTCAAGCATATGCGCTTGTAAACTTTGATGCCCCTGCCGATTATCTTCGCGCTCTTCAAATTCAGCAGCACCTAAACTTGTGGGTTGATGGGTATATACATCATCCCATTCTGTATCCACTGGTAACTCATCAGGTAAATGATCGGCATTTAATTCATTGGTTAAGTCTTTATTTTCCCTTTCTTGTTCTTGTAAGCTATTTAAACTTTCAACGGTATTTTGTTCTTCAACTTTCTCTAATAGAGGATTACTGTCGAGTTGGATTTGAATTTCTTGTTCCAATTCCAAACTTGAAAGCTGTAATAAACGAATGGCTTGTTGTAATTGAGGTGTTAATGATAAGGAATTGGCAACCTTTAACCCCATCGCTAATTTCATTAATAACTCCCCCTATAATTAACCGCACTTTATAAGCAATTTTTATGCCGTTTTATTTTTTATAGCATAATTTCGAAGAGAACGCCCGATTTTTTGTCTTTTTTAGACTCATTATTCAGCTAATTCATTCTTCTATTAGGAACAATTCGCCTTATAAATGAATTATATAATTAGATTTCTTATTCATTTTACTCCGGCTGTCACTGTATTTTTTGTTTTTCATTGTTCTTATTATTTTTCCCGGTATAAAAAAACACCCCCTGACTAGTCAGGGGGTGTTTCGAATAATGAGCTGGCGATGACTTACTCTCACATGGGTAACCCCACACTACCATCAGCGCTAAGAGGTTTCACTTCTGAGTTCGGGAAGGGATCAGGTGGTTCACTCTTGCTATTGTCGCCAGCACAA
>NZ_VPAF01000030.1:0-10090 GCF_013419345.1 Acinetobacter sp. YH12086 | reverse complement strand
TAATACCCTTAGTCAACCATTCAAACGGTTCAAATTTTTCTGCTATTGCATTCATCCCAATCCCTCAAACTTCTCTAATATCGATATCGTGTACTGTTTTCATTAAGTGTTTCTTATTGCGATAACTTGGTAAATTTCTCGTTCCCGGCGACTTCACATCCTCAACAATGAATTTCCCGTTTTCGATGTATGTGAAATCCGCGTAATACCTCAATTCAGGTTTTGCCCTTTTCTCGCCTTCCAATTTCACCTTAGGTGCCAAGACAAATTTGACCTGACACCGTAACTCTGAAATTTCACCCCTTTGCATTCGCGCTGTAAGCTCGATATAGCGCTTGTACTCTTTGACGCTATCGAACTTCATTCCATCCTTTTCAATGCGCTGTGCGTTATATTTGCTGCGCCCTGACTTGGATTTAGTCTTGGGCGCATATTGTTTATGGTATTCAGCGAGTGAGATGCTGGTCCCTGTCACCTCGTAAAGCCAAGCAAGCTAATTGCTCAGCTAGATCAAAAGCATCACATTTTCCCGAATAATATGAATCAGCATTTTTCTTGTATTCATCCTCTGCAACCTCGTAATTATTTGAAAGCTGCACCACAAGATTTTTAATATTGGATTCCAGCAACTCCACACGTTTTTTCTTCTCGATATAACAAGCCTCCATGTTGTTGAGCTGGGCTTTTAGGTTGTCGATGATGGTTTGTTGGTGATTCCAACATGCTTGCCACAATTCAAATTCTTTTTCAAAGTCACTAAAAGTCACATACCTCTTACCAAAGATTTCTTCATGGTGATCAAATTGATCTCTTAGCTCTTCATAATCAATATTCAGCAACCCTGCCTGATGTCGCTCAAACCGTTCTCTTAATTCACTCATCCCTCAATCACCCTCGTCGTCGGCGCAATATGATTCCGTATGTCTGATACACGATCAGTGCGGTCGTGGTCGGCAATGGCAGTACTAAGATCATCGTACGTAAACCCCTCACTTGATCTGTGCCACATCCCATTTATGACTGTGAACTTCATATCATTAGGACAGCCAAAATTTTTAAGCATCCCTAGTAAATTGCGTGCCTGCTCTAATCCATGGTCTTCAATAAATTGCTGTGCTTTCATCCCTTCACCCCAAATAGTTGTTTTGTTTTATTAGTAGCCGTAAAACCCGCAGGTGATGCATCATCGCGCTGCACATAACCCGCTTGGGTTAATTGATCCAAGTAACGTTGTACACTTCGCTTGGTGCCACCCACCAAAGCCAACACGTCTGCAACGCTTGATTTCCCACTTTTGGATAACATGTGGCTTAAAACCACAATCATTTTTTCGCCTTGAGCTACCGCATGTTGTGAGCGACACCAATCCACGGTTTTATTGTCATGTTGATCCTTCACACCCCACCTCCTACACGTTGATCCTCTTCCATAAATCTCAAAGCAAATGGGATCTTCTTGTTTTCAAAACCAAGACTCGCTTTGTATTGCTCAAAATTATCGAATGGATCTACATGCTCGAATTCCATGCTTTCAACTTCCTGAGGGTCTTTCAAAACCTCGATCATCTTGTTTACGGGTTCGCGCTTGATCAGATCTTGGATTTTCGCTAACGCTTCTTGAGCAGTTGTTTTGAATTTCTGAGCGTCTTGATTTAGCTCTGAGCTTGATTGCTTGTATTCAAGTTGTGCAGCTGCTTCAGGTGCTGGTAGAAATCCTTCCAATTGAGCCTGTTGAATTGCTGCAATCTGCTGATCCTTATCCACACCAAGACTTGTTGTGTAAACCGGTTTAACCCCAAGGTCTTTCGCTTCTGTAACCAATCGCTCATACACAGCAGTAAAGATCTTTTTAGCTTCAGCCAATTGATATTTATCACCAGTAGCAACCAAGTCAGCACACTTCTCAAATGCCTTTGCTGCTTGTTCAGTCCACACCACTGTCAATTCGCGACCAGTACCCATTTCGATTGAATTTTTCGCAATAGCCCAAGCTTCATGCGCATCAAGCCATTCTTCTGATTTAGGCTCACACCAATCTCTGAATTCAGGAACTGTTGGCGGCCACTTTTCACGTTTCATACGAGCCATGCCACGAGTAAAATCTTCAACCGTCAAACCTTGGTAGTTTTCAAGCATCTCTTGAGCGAGTTCAGCGATATCAACACCTGTCCACTGGTCCGCAAACTTCTTGCCGTAGTTCACACGCATTTTGTTGATCAGACGCATAACGTCCTGAGTAGTGATGTTAGGCATTACCCACCTCCTGAATCACAAACGGCTTTTTTGGCGTTACATCAATCGCCTCACCTGCGAGAGCTTCTTGAATACCTTGCTTCCAACGATCCATTTCAGATGCGGTGCGTTGTTGAGAGGTTTGTATTTGAGGCTTTGCTGCATTCTGTTTTTCAGAATCTTGATTTCGCATAATCCATTGAACAAATTTCACCAATGCTTTGTTGGCAACCATGTGTTGATCTGCGTAGTACAACTCGAATTGTGATTGCAGTTGATCAATGTATTTCTGATCTACTTCAAACCGACCTGCCATTTTCAATTTCGTGTTCACCGTGTTCAGGTCAAACGTATATTTATATTGGTTATTGGTTAATGGTTCTTGGTTAATGGTTAATGGTTTATGGTTAAGGTTTTTTTGGGTTTCATTTTCAGAACCCAAATTAACCGACTGGGTTTCTTGTGGGTTTTGCAAGTCCTTGTTTTTTGGTGGTCGACCACCTTTTTTCCCATTTTCACGATTTTTATCGGCATGAGCCTGATATCCAGCGATTTCAGCATCACAACGTTTATTGTGAAAACCGTCTTCTTGCTCAATAAAGAAGTCAGAAAGCACATTTAAAACAGCTTGCTTTTCCTCTTCGGTATTTGCACGTAACCGACGAAAAACCACTTGGGTTTCTTTGGGTAATGGTTTTTCGTTTAAGTAATAAAAATCCAATGCACGACGGTAAAAACATTCTTCAAGGGCATTCAAGTGAACTGTGTCACGCATGAAATCGCCAATATGGTGTAGGTATTTATGCATTAGTTACACTCCACACATTCATTATTCTTAACTTTACGCACCAAACCACCACATGCCTTGCACGACTTGGTATGCATATACGTTGTGCGACCCATTGAGCGCGCATTGCTTCGATTCTTTTGATGCTGTGGAATGTCAGCACGGTCTTTTGATTCACCGAATGAGAAGTGACCACGCTCAACACCAAATACAGAGTTAAAGTCGGTACTGAAACGGTCTTGGAATAGAGAGTCGATCATGCTGCACCTCTATTTACCTGACGCATCCAAAGATCACGGCCGATTGTTAAGCATAGGTCGCACTCACAACCAAAAGAATAGCTGTCGGCAGTTCCACAAACCCTTTCTCTTTCGATCATCTGTTCTTCAAATCTTTCTATGTCTTCGTCAGAGCCACTCTCTTTTCTAATGAGTCCGTAACCCATGTTGTACCCGCGCATAAATGCACAGCAAATTTCGCATCTGCATTTCTTTGCATACGCACTATGTGTGCCGTGCTTAACTGGTTTTGGACCCACCAACTCAGGAAGGTTTTCTTGTTTTCTGGCTTTGCGTTCCGCTTCGTATTTACGCTTAGCATCACAACAATCAAGACAGCGGCATTTATGGTGCTGATAACCACTATTTGTGCCGTGAGTTAATCCTCTCATGCCGCCACCCCTTCACTTACTAGCTTCTCAATTACCCATGCTTCACCTTTGGTTGTGAACATTGGTTGAGAAAATCCAAGCTCAGTTTGCTTAAGCTCACCAAAACCCTTATCGATAAACCATTGTTGGAATACGCGAGCACGCTTCACACCACGACTGTATACGCTTAGTAGATCAAGCTGCTTATTCATAGCTACGGCAGACATTCCAATTTTTTGAGCTACTTGTGTGGCATTAAGTAAAGTTGCTCGCTCTACAATTGTGTCGAAGTACTGGACTTTTGGTGCTGCAAGTTCGAGTTGTCGCGCTTGATCTGCTGCGAGTTGAAGTGCTTCAGCAAATGATTGAGGTAATTTGGCTTGAGCATTTTCAAGCTCATACCAACGCTTTACTAAAGCCGCTGTGAATTCAGGACTAAGCTGAGCAACCACAGTGATGGAATCCATCCTTCCTTGCTCGCCTGAAAAAACGTAAACTTCAATTTTGTAGATTCGACTATTCGCTTCTTTTTCTACAACCGCCATTGGCGGACGTGCTATGACACCACGCTCAATCAAGCGATCTATCGAGCGCTTTACATCGTCATGACGAGACTGAACAAGCTCGGAAATTTCCAAGCTGATCATTTGATTTTTCTGTGTTAAAATTTCCATGTATTTAATCCCCTAGATTGTTTACACAAAGGCTCAGTAGTTCGCGCTACTGGGCTTTTTTCGTTTTCACACGATGTATTCACTGTATTTGTGGTATTACCGAATGCTTTGCTGAGATACTCATGTTGTTTCTTGAATTTCATGAGCTTTTCTATGGCAGCATCACGAATCCACTCTGAACGCTTTACATCATCCATGGCAGCCAAAGCGTCAATGGCTTGCAGTGCTTCATGCGTCATTCGCACAGATGTAGAATCGGTTTTCTTTCCGTTTATATCCAGAAAACCTAAATTTAAGGCTTCTTGCATTTCGTCAACTCCCACTGGTAAGACTCCCCTGGTCCTTGGTTTGTTTTTGTGTGATTACGCAACATTAATTTCTTTAAAGTGCTCTTTTAGGCTTGGACGTAAATCCAGTGCGCTGAACTTATTACCTGTGGCTTTTTGCGCACGCAGCGCAGCCTCAGTTGACAATTCCCCGAGCTTCAAAGAATGGCTTAGTGTTGGTTGTGTGATGCTGATTGCTTTAGCTGTTTCTTTTTGCCCGCCAAAGTAATCAATCAGACTTTGTACTTGAGATGACATATAGACCCCCTTATAGGTTGTCTATATAAAATATAGATCAATCTATCTATAGTCAACAATTTTAAATAGATTTGTCTATTTTTATGTAATTCCTGAACTTAGTACAAAAGAATAATTTCTATTACAATATAGAGAGTTCAATATGTTGTTTAATGATATGGATAAGCCTTTAACTCAAGCTGAGCGCTTAAAAGCATCTCGACTAAAAGCTGGTTACACTCAAAAGCAAGTTGCTGAAGGTGTAGGTATGAAACAACCCTCATACAGCCATTTAGAGAAAGTGGATTTTGTTAATTCGACTAAATTGCCTGAGATTGCACAATTCTTAGGTGTGGATGTTTATTGGTTAAAGAGTGGTGTTGGAACGTCAGATGTTGACGCCAACATACGCCAAATGCTTGAAAAGTCACCCAATATTGTTATAGATTCTCCAGAAATAGAAGATGATAAAATCTGGATAGATTTAGTGAACATTAGATTCTCTTGCGGTGAGGGTGAAAGCATTGAGTTCCATTATGATGATGTTATTGGTAAGCGCGGGATTCCAGCTCAGATATTTAAAAAACACAACGTAAAACCTGAGAATGCGAGAATGGCAATTGCTCACGGCGATTCACAAGAGCCTTATGTTTGTAGTGGCGACGAGTTTGCAATTGATACTTCTGACACGACGGCTCGTGATGGTGAGTTTTATGCTGTCTATTTCCAAGGTGAAGCAATGCTTAAGCAGATCTTTAAAGAAGATGGCGGCAAACTTGTATTACACAGCCTTAATAGCAAGTACAAAGACAAGGTTGTAAATGACAGTAATGGTGCTGGCTTTAGAATTATTGGCAGACAATTTTATAGAGCTGGTTAATTTTGGAATAGACAACTAAATCACATAATTATGAGAAACTAATCAAATTATAAAAAACGCAAAGTAATTAACTAAATAGCCCGCCTAGTGCGGGTTTTTTCATGCTTTTTTGTAAATTTTAATATTATTTTATCTATATTAATTAGGTGCTTAATAGACAAAGATAGATTAAATATAGAAATATATAGATTTGTCTATTGACCAATAAAATAGATTTGTCTATATTTGTACTCGTAATCAATAAAAAGCCCCGAACAATCTTGGCGGATGCGGGGCATGAACTACGGGGACCATTATGGATAGTAACAAGAAACAAATCAAGTTTGCTGGTAGTGCTCTTGCGCTTGCAGCATTCATTGTTGGTGCATTTTCAATATCACCTGCCTCCACTACCGCACCGATTGACGACAATCAAGTTGTCGTTACAGGTGAAGTAAAGCTTAAGCAAAAACTTAAATTTTGTGCTGAACAATGCCCTGCGCTAATCACTATCGGTGATTACGAAGTATTTGTTGAATATGGGCTTGATGGTGAGTCAATTCGCTATATGGAACCAATGAGCGTTTCCAAAGATGGCATTGAAGTAAATGCATACATCGATCAGGTGGATATTCAAAATATTAACGCTGCGATTTTGCGAGGCGATCAATGAACATCAAAGCTAACACCTTAATCCTTGCCCCTGTCTTCCCTGATTTTGAAGTGGCTGAAGACATTGTTATTCATGACGGCAAGGTCGAATTCACGCTTCAGTATCGCTTCGACTTTATCAGTGATGCGTCTATCGAATGCAGCATGCCATTACTTGAGTGCACACAAGGTTTTGCAGTTGGTGATTCAGATCCACAAAACTGCCATGAAATTGATATCCCAGCTTTTAAAGCAATTGAAAACACACTGGTAACTGTAATGAAAACTGATGCTGTGGCAACTAAAGAAGGTAATGAATTTGTCTTACTTCCTGAGCAGTTACGTGCGTTGAATGTGTTGATTTTTGCGTGGTGCGAAGAACAGTTTTTAAAAGAATCTGAACAGCAAGCTACTTATGTTGCTGAGGATATGGCAGAGGAGATTTACGGATGAATGCGAAACTAGAAATCGTTGCTGTTGAACAACCTGAAATTATCGAAGCTTTCAAAGTTGAAGGCGGTACAAAAGCTTTGTTTGATCGTGTCTCTGAAAATGCTCGCTCTGTTGTATTTGATATGAGTGTTAAGAAAGATCGTGAATCACTTAAGTCGTTCGCTTATAGCCTTGCTCGAATCAAAACCACAGTAGACAACCATGGTAAGGAGCTTGTTTCAGGTATTAAGCAACAAGCTGTAGTTATTGATGCGGATCGTAAATTTTGGCGTGACAACATGGAGTTGCTGCAAGACGAAATCCGCAAGCCGTTGACTGATTTTGAGCAAGCTGAAAAGGATCGTGTTGCGAAGCATGAAGAAGCTGTTCAATTTATTAAAGATCACGCACCTGAAGCTGATGCTACTTCGTTAAAGTTAAAAGGCGATATTGAGTTTTTGGAAGAACTTGAGATTGGTTCGCAGTATGAGGAATTCGAAGAACAAGCCAAGCTTGCCAAATTTGAAACACTGGAAGCATTACGCACTGCCCTTGCTAACCGTGAAAAATACGAAGCTGAACAGGCTGAACTGGAGCGCCTTCGCATTGCTGAGCAGCAACGCATTCAGCAAGAACGCGAAGCAAAAATTGCCCGTGAAGCTGCTGAAAAAGCAACACGTGAAGCAGAAGAAAAAGCACGCCTTGAAGCTGAGCGCGTTCAGCGTGAAAAGATTGAATCAGAGCAGCGTGAAGCTCGATTAAAAGCTGAAAAAGAAGCTGCTGAATTGCGCGCTGCACAAGCTGCTGAAAATGAACGTAAGCGTATTGAAGCAGAGCAATTTGCACAGGCAGAAGCTGCACGTAAAGCAGCTGAAGCGCGTGAAGCTGATGTGGCCCACAAAAAGCAAATCTGTAGTGAAGCGCTTAAAGGTCTGACTGATCTTGGTGTGAATGTTGATCAAGGTAAAGCCATTCTGAACGCAATCAATAAAGGCTTAGTGCCTCATGTTTCGATCAAATTTTAAGGAATAAGAGTATGAATGCAGTAGCTCAAGTTGAAAGCCAATTAGGCTTATCAATCAAAGATTATGACCTTGACGAATCGATGTGGTCTGCCCTTACATCTTCGATCTTTCCAGGTGCAAAACCTGAGTCGATCATCATGGCGGTTGAGTATGCGAAGGCACGTAATCTCGACATCATGAAGAAGCCTTGCCATATCGTACCAATGAGTGTGAAGGACTCTAAAACAGGTCAATCACAATGGCGTGATGTGATTATGCCGTCTATCACTGAGCATCGAATTACCGCAACACGTACCAACCAGTATGCAGGTCAAGATGCACCAGTATTTGGGCCGATGGTTGATATTAAGTTTGGCAATGTTGTGCACACGGTTCCAGAGTCATGCACCGTGACTGTGTACCGAATCATCCATGGCGACAAGGTTCCGTTCTGTCACACTGAGTATTTTGAAGAAGCATGCGCCACTGTTAAGGATGGTGGCCTGAACTCAATGTGGACGAAGCGCAAGCGCGGCCAATTAGCTAAATGTGCTGAAGCTGGTGCTTTGCGCAAAGCCTTTCCAGAGGAGATTGGAAACGAATACACAGTCGAAGAAATGCAGGGTAAGGAAATTACGGTTGGTGGATCTGAGTTGTTTACTGACACTCAAAAAGCAATTGGGAGTTCGGTGCCTGCTGACTACCAAGAATTTGAGGATGAGTTTTTATCTCATCTTCAAAATGAGGCGCAATACGGATCAAATCGACTTCAGGAGGCTTATATCGCCTTACCTAAAGGTGATTGCAAAAAACACTTCTGGACCACTCACTCAGCAAACTTAAAGCAAATCGCTGAACTTGCTGACCAAGCATTAGCACGCCAAGGAGAAACTTATGACCATTCTCCAGCGTAGTGAAGGTTGGTTTGCAGATCGCTGCGGTAAAGTGACTGCAAGCCGCATTAAAGATATCGGCGCAAAACCTGTTAAAGGCAAGAAATACAACGCCCTAACATTAACAATTCTTTCTGAGCGCATTACTGGCGTTCAGGAGGAAACCCCAACCTCAAAAGCAATGCAATGGGGTATCGATCAGGAAGAAAATGCGATTGCTGCTTATGAAAATGAGACGGGTAATTTTGTTAAAGGCACAGGGTTAGTTGATCACCCGGTCATTAAATTAAGCGGTGCATCGCCTGATGGATTAATCAATTTAGATGGTCAAATTGAGGTTAAGTGCCCTGCTACAACAACTCATTTGAACACACTACTCACTAAAGAAGTGCCTGCGGAATACATCCCGCAAATTACTTGGCAATTGGCGTGTACTCGTCGCAAATGGTGTGACTTTATTAGTTTTGATCCTCGCCTACCTGAGCATTTGCAACTTGTGGTTATTCGGGTATTTGCAAAAGATTTGGACATTACAGGTGTTGAGCAAGCAGTCATTAATTTCAACATTGTCGTCGATAAAGCAATGACTGAGTTGAATGCAGAGTATGAGGTGGCAGCATGATCTTCCGCATTAAAAATAAACATGCCGACGGCTTCAAAATTTGGTTAGAGAAGCTTGGTTATGTGAAGAAAGTCCTTGCAGATGGTAGCTGCACTTTTAGTGGTAAAGGCACCCGTAAGGCTTTGAGCTATGTGTTTGTAAAGAATGATTTAACGGGTAATTCTGCATGCCAAGCGTTATTTGATGAATATGAAATGCACTTGCGCATCCCTGCTATATCAGATGAAACGAATGAAAATTTAGCGCGTGTTGTGGCTAATCAAATATTGAAGGTGGCGTAATGGAATTAAAACAATTAGAACCGGCTGAAATTGTACGTAGCGAGATGGGTACTTGGACGCATCCAGAATATTCAAAATATTTAGCAGAAAAATTTGATGGTGCTGAATGGATTGATCAAAAAGACTGGGATGAATTAAAGCGCCATTTCAACATTGATACAGTGACTTTATGGATGGAAGGTTGTGTAAACGGTGATGATTGGGAAGCCATGATGGATGATTGTGATATCACCAAGTGGGACCCAATTGCACCAAACGGATTCTTTTTAATAGATATTCATTTTAGTGAAGATGATGCATACGCATTGTTTGCCCGTAATAAACGTGAAGTCGAGGTGGCGTGATGGATATTCAGAAAGAAAGAGAAGCGTTTGAAAAACATGCCAGTAAATTTTTTACTGATTCTAAAGAAGCTTTCAAAACTAATGGTGATCAGTATTTGTA
>NZ_VPAF01000029.1:0-10704 GCF_013419345.1 Acinetobacter sp. YH12086 | reverse complement strand
GATGACGCAAGGCTATCAAACAGTCCGTATTAGTAATCACGCACTTGAGTCTGCATTAGCACGATATGAAAGCACCGAAGATGCCTATGCGTGGTCATATCAACGTGAAGGGCATGCCTTTTACGTGGTTTCATTCCCAACAGATCGTAAAACATGGTGTTATGACGCATCAACTCAAATGTGGCACGAGCGTAGTTGGTATAACACTGACAATTCAAGCCACGAGCACCACCGAGCATACTGCCACTGTTACTTCAAAGGACAGCACTTGGTTGGAGATCGTGAATTTCCATACATTTATAAACTTGATGCTGATGCTGAAACTGATAATGGTGCTGTAATTATTCGCGAGCGCACAACACCGTGTGTAAGCCCGCAAGGCAGTCGCTTAATCTTTGATGAGGTGGAATTGATCTGCCAAGTTGGGCAAGACAATAACACTAAGCCAACCGTAATGCTTGATTGGTCGGATGATCGTGGAAAAACATGGTCCAATGATCGAATAACCGAAATAGCCAATGATATTGGCGCAATTGGTGAATATGAGAAGCGCGTAATTTTCCGTCGTCTAGGCCAATCTTTTGGGCGTGTTTTTCGGGTTCGCATGACGGATGCAGGGCGATTAATTATTCTTGGCGCAAAGGCAAAAATACGATGACAGTTAAAGTACCCAAGATTACACAAGTACCTATACAACAACCAATTTCGCAAAATAATTATATGCACCCTGTTTGGGTGCTTTTTTTTGAGTCATTGGCGAAAGTTGCGAATGAAAACGCTGTGTTTTCGATGCAAAAAATGAGTGGCGAGATTAATCAGGTTGGTGATGAGGTTTTACAGATCAGTACCGATCTTACCGACATGAATGCATTAATTGCCGCTATCAACGCAAGTCTTCTTGGGGTTGATTCAAACATCTTAAATTTACAAAGTGCTGTATCTCAACTTCAAAACCAATTACAAGCCCTAACGATGCGAGTAGAAGCGTTGGAGAATGCACCATGATCACAGTAATGCGTGAACATTGGGTCGACTGTATTGATGAGTTGATGCCGCTGTGTATTGAAGTTCACAATATTGATGAGCAGCAAACCTATGGATTGGAGCTTGATTTTGATCATGAGCTTTATATTGAATCGGAAGAAATTAACCAATTTCACTGCCTTGTGATGCGCGACAACGGCAAGCCCATTGGTTTTCATTGGATTACGATCAATCCTTTGGCTCGTTTCAAAGGAAAAACACAAGCATGTACCGATGTGATTTTTGTTCTACCAAAGTACCGCCGATATTCAAATTTACTTATTCAATGTAGTGATCGATATATCAAAGAGCAAGGTTGTTATATGTGGGCATTAGCCACACTAGATGACTGCTATCGTGGCGCAGTTTGGGAGCGTAAAGGCTTCAAAAAAGCTGAAACTATCTTTATGAAAAAGGTGTGATATGTCAAAAGTCATTGGCTCTATTACCGGAGCAAACAAGCAGGCAAAAGCTGCAACTCAAGCAGCAAATACACAATACAAAGCATCACAAGAATCAAACGCCCTACAAAAAGAAATGTTTGATGAGGTGCGTGCTGATCAAAAACCATATATGCAAGCAGGAACTCAAGCCCTTGGTGGCTTATTAGGTTTAGCTGGGCTTAATGGTGCTGATACATCTCAATTATTGCAGCAAGATCCAAGTTATCAATTTCGTTTAAATCAAGGTCTTGATAGTGTTCAATCGGGTGCTGCAGCCCAAGGTGGTTTGCTAAGTGGTGCTACTCAAAAAGCTCTAAATAATTACGGTCAAAACTTTGCAAGCCAAGAGTACGGCAATGCCTACAATCGCCTTTCAAGCCTAGTTGGCATGGGGCAAAACGCAGCAGCGGGCGTTGGTAATGCAGGTATGCAAACAGCTCAAGCGGTGGCGAACAACACTATGGCAGGGGCGAATGCTGTGGCTGCAGGGCAGGTTGCTGCAGGCAACCGAACAGCTAATAACTTCAACTCCCTACTAGGGGCGGCGGGCACAATTGGCGGCATGTTTATTTAAAGGTGAATTATGATTGATCCACGTATCCCTTTAATGGGGCAGCAACAAGCAGATCCATTTGAATCAGCAGCTAAAGGCATTCAATTTGGGCAAGGTTTGCGCCAACTGCTATCAGGTCGTCAAGCGGGAAAAATGGCAGCACTTAATCCTGAAGAGCGCCAAGCTTTTGCTAACAATTCCATGTTCAGTCGCGAGTTAAATGCTCAACTAAAAGCTGACAAGGCAGCAGAAGTGCAAGCACTGCGTGACCAACAGAAGCATGATGCGGATATCTACAACACTCGAGCACAGGGTGGTGAGCGTATTGCGAATGCTGGGAAGACAACCCAAGAGACCACAGTCAATCGTCAACGCGCTATGAGTAGCGCATTAGCAGCAGCGATGCGCGGAGACCCAAGAGCTGCCAATTTTATGCTTGAACATGGTAAGACTGGTGGGGTTATTGATGATGCATCATACGAGCAAGCAAAGCAGTTCTTAACTACGAATGCAAACAACCCCGAAGCAATCAGCTCGCTTGTCGAAAGTCTAGGGATTACTGCAGCTGAAAATCCTGAACAGTATATTCAGCCTGATGCGAATAATGTGAACACCAATGCCACTAGCATCAAAAACAACGAACTGGACAACCAGACCAGTCGAGAAAGACTAAAGCAAGAGGGTGAGCAGTATCAGCAGAATTTTGAATACACAGCCCAACAGGATGAGATAAAAAATGGGCAAGCTGAACTCAAAGAGTTTGGAGGAAAGACATGGATTGTGTATAAAAATGGAGATTATCGCCCAGCAATAGGTGCTGACGGTAATCAAATTTCTGCAAGTAAAGCGGAGACACCTGAACAAAAAATGCAGCGCGTTGATAATGCTCTTGGGGCTGCGGACGCCGCAAGAGCGGCAGCAAGAGCCTCTCAAGATGCAGCAAATCTAATCAATGACCCTGGTTTATATTGGGGGACAGGGACAACGAGTGCACTTGGCTTGATTCCAGGCTCGGATGCAAAAGGATTCCATGCAAGGCTTGAAAATTTAAAATCACAGGTATTTTTGCCCACCGTAAAAGCCCTACAGGGTATGGGGGCGCTGTCGAATGCTGAAGGGGAGAAAATATCGGCAGCGGTTGCAAATCTAGATCCAAAGATAGGCCCAGAAGCAATGAAGGAGCAATTAACCGTTCTAGCTAAGCAAATGCGCGATGCAGCCAAAATAGCCAATCAGAGAACGCAGAACTATGCGAGCCGTGGCGGAACCATCCCTTTGAGTGTTACCTCTAAAAAAAGAGGGGCAAATGAAAACCCACCACCCAAAGGGTCTAGCGCATCTCTAAGCGAGGTCAAGCAGGCTGCACAACAAGCAGGTATTAGCACAGAAGAAATGGCAAGCATCTTAAAATCTCAAGGTGTGAGCATTAAATAGATAGTTGATCGGTTTTTATGCTATAAATCCCTCATTTCGATGGGGGTTTTACAATGTATCTAGGTTTTGGGGTTATTTTTCTTATAGCTTTTGGTTGGTGGTTGCTATGGAGTAAGCTTTGCGATATTGAGCAGAAGCAATTTAAGATGCATGAAGAGATGGATTCATCACTAAAATACATAGAAAAACAATTACATTTGACGCAAAGCATGATTGAGAGTGTCCATGAAGATATCCCCCCTGTCTCTCAGGATGTGAAAGACATTTGGAAGGAGAAAATGCTTCGAGGTGAGTATGAGTAACATGAAAAATCTAATTTTAATTTGTGCATTGCTTGCTTCAAGTTTTGGTGTATTTGCGTGGGACAATAACACCCCGAGTAAAGAGGATTTATACCTTCTTGATCACGGGTATGTAAATAAAGAGTTTAAATATGTAAATAAAAAAGCCATTGATGAGCTTTACAGAGAAGTAAATAATCAAATGGCAACCATGTATCCAATGCAATTAAATAGTGAGGTGTTTTATGAGGGGGTTACAGTAACTAGCACCATGTTAGTTTATAGACTGCAAGACCTAACGGTTAGCAAAAAAGGGGAATATCCACCCTCGACACTTAAAGCTATCTATGATGAGCAATTAAAAGATTCAGCTTGTGCTGTGTGGAATGAACACTTGCATAAACAAAATAACCGACAATTAGCCTCAATGTCAGTTAGAGCAGAAGATGGCTCAATCATATATATGGGGAGTGTGGAAAATAGTGAATGTATATAAAGCACCCTAGGGTGCTTTTTTATTGGCCACATTATTAACAGCTTTAGCCAACTTATCATTTTCCACACCCTCAGACCTCAATTCACTAATAAGGGTTTGCATGCTTTGAGCAACAATAGTTGTGATTAAATTTGCATTTCGTGGATCGAATACCATCGGAGAATCAAAGGATTGCTCTAGGCGGGCGACCATTTCCGCACTTTGCGAACGATTATTTTTTTCTGCTGAATCTTCAATTTTTTGTTTTAACTCAGGCGGCACACGCAATCTAACTATTGTGTGATCAGTTTGATTACTCATTTAAAAACCTCTATGCCACAAATTGTGGTAAATATTTCACGATAGGTATTTACATTACCACAAAGTGTGGCTATAGTTATTAAACGCCACAAAATGTGGCATTAAGGGAGGAAGTATGAAAGAAGGTCGTCAAAAACCTATTGATGTTCGTGTTCGAGTATCAAATGAGTTGCATGAAGAATTAAAAGCTCATGCAAGAAAAGAAGAGCGTTCAATGAATTATTTAATCAATAAGGCTGTTGAATTTTATTTAAACCAAAAGAGTGCGAAAGCATGAAATCAACAGACAACAAAAAAGCCCAATACTTTGACGAGCAGGGCTTGATTGATGTCATTACTAAGAGAAGTAACTATGTCTAATTTAACACAAAACTTTGCAAATCCAAACAACCAACCCTTAATTATTGGTGATTTCTCAATTCGCCAAGATGAAGATGGGCGTTATTGCTTGAATGACCTTCATAAGGCGAGCGGTGATGATAAAAAACATTTCCCTGCTTATTTTCTTCGCAACCAACAAACCAAGGATCTGATTGTGCTTATTGAGGCTGAAAATTATGATATGCAAATTTGCACATCTAAAAAATCAGCGGTCAATTCT
Organism: Acinetobacter sp. YH12086; assembly: GCF_013419345.1. NCBI lineage: Bacteria > Pseudomonadati > Pseudomonadota > Gammaproteobacteria > Moraxellales > Moraxellaceae > Acinetobacter > Acinetobacter sp. YH12086. The sequence goes on along the minus strand of NZ_VPAF01000029.1, from coordinate 5,573 downwards.
GTTAAAGGGAAAGGGAAAGAACAGGGTACATACGTTGTTAAAGAGTTAGTCTACTCATACGCAATGTGGATTTCTGCAAAATTCCACCTAATGGTGATTCGTGCTTATGACGCAATGGTTATGCAATGGAAAATTAACGACCGCCAATCTATTTCACCTGAACAACAAGCATTACTTCATGAAATTGTAGATCGTCGTTCTCAGGGAAACCGTAAAATCTATGCTGAAATGTGGAGTCGTCATAATCGACATTTTAAAATCCCACGTTATGCCGAACTATTGGCAATTCATTTTCCTGAATCGATTCATTATTTAGAGACAATGGAATTAAAGGCTCGTGTTTCAACGAAGCAAGATAATTTAATCCAAATAGATAAAAATTATCACAATAATGTGCAGGGTTTGGCATGGCACATGCTTTGGATTCGCGAATGGTGGAAAAAGTTTGGTGAACCAATAAGAGCAATAAGCCCTAATATGGCTGCAGCTATTCACGACCATTTTACAGATGGGGCGATGTTTGCATATCACTTTATTGATAAAGAAGATTTAAAGAAGCAGCGAGAACGAACTGAATATTTTCAATGGCACTTAAGCTCTGCTGAGCGCATATCATTAGATTACAGGCTTAAATGAAAAACACAAAACCACCTTCGGGTGGTTTTTTTACACCCAAGGAAAAGTTATGGCAAAGCTATCTCAAATACAGCAGGCGTATGCAAACCCAAGAGTGCGTAAATACTTAGATTTCATTGCAGAAGCGGAAGGTGTGCAGCACGGCTATAACACACTTTTTGGCAATCAGCGCTTTAACAACCTTGGTGCACACCCAAATGTTAGAAAATCATTCAAGCAAACCGATGGCGCAACCAACTACACCACAGCAGCAGGGCGTTATCAGTTTTTAAATGGCACTTGGAACAATCTTGCCAAACAGTACGGCTTCCGTGATTTCTCACCTCAATCTCAGGACTTGGGGGCTATTGCGCTGCTTGCTCAAAATGGAGCTTTGCCATACATCCTAAAGGGTGACTTTAGTACCGCAATTCAAAAATCAGGTCGCACATGGGCATCTCTACCAAGCTCAACATATAAACAAGGAAAGCGGTCTTGGGATTTTGTGAATAAACACCTTGGGTCGAATATTCAGCAACAGCAACCCAACACTCAACCGCAACGAGCACCAATAGTTGGCAATTGGGCGAATCTAGCAAGAAGTCAGGATAAGCGCCCTGCTGTAGGAAAATGGGCTGAGCTCACATCACAGGCTACACGAGCACCAATAGTTGGTAATTGGTCTGATTTAATCAAAGGAAATCAAGGCGGATAGAATGGCGCAATTAACAGTAGAGCAAATGGTTCAATTGGCAAAAGAGTCCAAAAGCCAGCCCAGCAACCCCAAAAAAATATCAATCAATGAGATGGTTGAATTAGCCAAATCTAGCAAGCAGCACAAAAACCTTGGCTCCATGCCTGCAATCACGGTTGATGTGGGAGAGCCAAGCTCAGTCAAAAGCTTTATCTTAGGTGCTGTTAACGATGTTGGTGGAGGTATTAATCAGCTTGTTTCAGGGGCTAAGGATTTTGGCAGCAGTGCAGTTAATAAATTGCTTGGAACAGACTTAAAAACAGATCGCTACAAAGAAGTTACTCGGGAAACCAAAGCTATTGATGATGCTTATGAGAAAGCTAGAGCGAGGACGGGGCAAACGGGTTCAGATGGCTGGCGCACATCTGGGGCGATTGTAGGGTCTCTCCCTTTTGGCGCTGGCGGTATCGGGAAAAATGTAGCAACAACAGTAGCTAAAAGCGGTGGGTTAGGTGCTCTAATTGGTGGTGCTCAGTTTGCTGAAAATGCGGATAAACGCGTATCAAATATCCAATCAGGTGCGCTAGGCGGTGCGCTTGGTGGTGTAGCAGCTAAAAAAATTGGGGATGGTATTACTCGTGCTGTGAATGCTAAAAAAGGCAATTACAAGGAGGGGGTGAAAGAGGTTTTAGATCAGGCTGAAAAACACGGTATTCGCACATCGGTTGGTGATCTTGGTCGCAATCCGATTGCAAAAAAAGCAGAAGTTCAACTTGAGGAAATTCCTTTAATTGGCACATCAAATTTCCGCAAAGGGCAGCATGATGAAGCTAAGGCGGCAGCAGAAAAAGTGGTAGAAAACCTAAAAGGAAAAATGTCTGATGTTGACTACAAAAGCTTAGATAAAATCCAAGCTGCTGCGGCAAGCGGTGACAAGAATGCTATGCGAATCATGAAGATTGTGAATGAGACTGGAGAGGATTCAGGCAAGGTTTTACAGGCTGCGGCTGAGATTAAAAATTGGCGTGGTCAGCGTGTTGCTTCGCAAATGTATGATCGTGTTCAAAACTTAGCGGGTGATAGCGCTATAGCTCCAAATAAAACCGTTCAAGCTATTGACGATATTATTGCTAACGATTCAAAAGTTATTCCAAATACGGAATTACAAAAAGAGTTATTATCCATAAGAAACACGCTTGGCGACATGAACATCAAAAAAGACTTTGGCGAAATGCGAGCAGTCCAGTCACGACTAGGGGAGCTTGTAAGTGAATGGGGTAGTGCTGGAAAAAAAGGTAGTAGCGCATTTACCAAAATTAGAACAGCAATTGACGATGATATTTTGGATTTCGCTCAAAATTCAGGTAATACAAGACTGTTCGGTGAACTAAAGCGCGCCAATAGCCTTTATGGTCAGTTGCAGCAAGGTAAAGACAAGGCGTTTGCAAATGCTGCACGCAGCATTGAGCCTGATCAAATTTTTGAACAATTCATGAAAGCTGGAAAGGGTGATAAGGCTGCTAATTTTTACAAAAACTTAGACCCAAAAGGACAAGCCGCTCTGCGTTATCAAATGGCACAAAACGCTCTAGATAAGGCGTGGAATCCAAATAAGGAGGCATTTAGCCCCGCAAAGTTTGCGCTTGAGTTTGAGCGAATGAGTGCCCCTTATAGCAATGTGTTCTCGGGTAGTGATAAGGCTCAAATGGATGGGTTTATTAAGTTGATGCGCCATATTGAGCGAGCGGGTCAATACATGGAAAACCCACCGACAGGAAATAGGGCTGTACCGTGGCTGCTTGGTGGTGGTGCGGCAGTTACAGCAATGTCAAGCATACCATTGGCGCTTACAGGGGTTGGGGCGACTACCCTCACGAAAACACTGCTTACCACAAATGCAGGCAAACGCATTCTGCTTGCTGCTAAAGATTTGCCACCTGATTCACCAAAGCTTGCCAATTTAATCAAGCAAGCGCAGAAGCTAGCCACCACATCTGGGGCGATTGCAGCAACAGAATAACCCTCTTCGGAGGGTTTTTTAATGGGTGAAATTCATGCTCCAACATCGACTAGCAACACCGGTTATTCAACCGAGAATGCACTTCTTCGATAAAGAAGGACAACCACTAATAGGTGGCAAGGTGTATTCATTCAAAGTGGGTGAAGATATTTTCAAGCCTACCTACCGAAATTCTGAGTTTACCGCAACCAATCAAAATCCAATTTTGTTAGATCAAGCAGGCAGTGCATTAATTTATGTACGTGGATCTGTACAACTTAAAATTTACGACAAATCAGGCGTTTTTATTGAAGAGAAAATTGTGTATCAGCAGCAAATGCGCACACAGTTTTTCGATAAATACGGCAAAGCATTAGGGGGCGGCAAAGTATGGACTTATGACTATCAATCTACGATTAAAAAGCCTTCATATGAAAATGCGGATGATGCTTTATTAAATCCGAATCCAGTGATTTTGGATGAAAACGGCTGGGGGTCTTTAAGCATTGTCGGGGCTTATCGGTTGCGGCAGTACGATAAAAAAGGCGTGTTTGTCGGTGATCAGGATTTTAAGAGACCACCGATTAAGGTGCTGACGAGTAAGCCATATCCTGCTTATTTTTATGATGAATTAACCACCGATTTCTTTTTGAATCATGGCAAAAACAAAGTAGAGATAAACATATCAAGTTTATCTGATGATGTGTCTAACAGCTTTGCCTTAAACAAAGTTACCCTGCGCTCCACTGTGAATACTACTGAAATTACAGATATAGTAAACACATCATTTTCTTTAAATAAAGTAATTAAAAAACCGTCGCTCAATCAAGCAAGTGTAAATGAAAGCGCAAGCACAAGTTTTAGCTTAACAAAAGTTAAGCGAAGTAGAACTGTTATTCAGCACAATGCAGGGAGTGAGCCTGTAGCAACGAGTTTTGCTTTGAATAAAGTATCAAAAATTGAGGTATAAAATGTTTAATATTGAAATGCAAGTTGGAGCAAAATTTAAGATCGCTGTAAAGAAACACAATAAAGTCATTAAAGAGACGGGCTGGAGTGACAATATTGTGCTTGATAGCGGTTTGAGTAGAATGAGTGTTGGAAGATGGATTGATCGTTGTTGTGTTGGCACTGGGAACTCAACACCACTAGCAAGTCAGACTATGCTTGATAATTTTGTCGCGGCATCTACAACCGCAAAAGGGTCCTCTGCAGTAGCAAATACAGCCGCACAACCTTATTACTATGGGCAGCGAATTGTTTGGGGTTTTAGTGTGGGATCAGCTACAGGTAATATATCCGAAGTGGGGTTGGGTTGGGGTAATTATGATTTATGGAATCGAGCACTGATAAGGGATATAGCGGGAAACCCCACGACAATTACAGTGCTGTCTGATGAAGTACTAGAAGTGACATCGGAGGTGCGCTGCTATCCCGCATCATCAATTAGTGGTGGCTTTCAGCTTGTTGATAAAAACGATAATTTAATTAGTAGCCACAGCTATGTGGGGTTGCCCACTATAGCTAATGCTAGTGTATTTATTACTGATAAGATCACACTTGGGTATTCAGGTGGTAATTCGGTACTTTACACAGCATCAGCATCAAATGTAGCAATGCCAACAGGTTTAACCACAATACCAGTAATGTATGGAGATAATGCTGCAGATGCAAACAACACAACATACCCAACCACAACATCTGCAAAAGCTATATGTACATTCCCTCCATCTAGAGCTAATTTTGATCATCGGTTTATATTTCTTAGAAATAATTTATTAGCAAATATGGGGATTGGTTATAAGTTGGAGATTACGCCACCAATTCCAAAAACAAATACTGAATCCTTGACATACGAGTTTGTTATGAGCTGGGGTCGCTATGAGTCTTCCTGAAAACAAGCTATCCACACGCCCCATCTACGGGGCTTTTTTAGTGCCTGATAAAGCTGAACCGCTTGTGGACTTTGAGTGGGGTGGTGTGGATTTACTCGACACATCACAAGGTTTGCAGGTCTATATTTGGAAATGTTATTACCGCGACAATTGGATTTGCATTGAAAATGATGTGGTGCAATATCAACTGCTTAATGTTGAAAATGTGAAGTCTTTAAGTTTGTCTTTTGACTTCAATATGAACCCAACCATTGCATACACAACCGAAAACGTAGATAAGCAAATTTCAACTTTTTTGTACTGGTACGACACGGCACAAGCGAAGCAAATCACCACTGAATACGGCACTCAATACATTACCCCGCAAGTC
>NZ_VPAF01000028.1:0-10920 GCF_013419345.1 Acinetobacter sp. YH12086 | reverse complement strand
ATTTAACATAATAGAGCTTATACGAAACGCAATTTAAAATATTATTGTTTTTCATATAGTTAAAAATTTTTCATCCCCCTGAAAAACAACAAAATACCGACTTGGAAACAAGTCGGTTTCTTTTTAAGCAATTTTGATACTTCTTGCCAATAAAATTGATCAATATTTAATCAATTTGTCATTTTTCTCTGCGTTATCAAGACAGCGCTAGCTTAAATTATCCCCAATTTCTGCGGACAACTCTTGGGATAAAAATTCATCAATTTTGTACGCCTGAGCGCACATAAATTTAGGGATTTTGCGGATGTTCACAATCCCTTGTATTCAATATCATGAAGTCATAAGAGAACAGGATGTTCCGCAGAATAAAAATAAATAATCGCACAAGGATCGGCGGCACGACAGGAGTTATGCCAAGCGAACCAATACGAAAAAGCCCGACAGGATGTCGGGCTTTTTTTATTAAAAAAATATTTTAAATCATTGGATTAAGCTCATTTTTGGAGCTTCGTATAACGTGTATTATGTTAATTTTAGACATTCTAAACATAGATTCATTTAAATATGTCACTAAGCATAAAACGTTTAATCACAAAATCCTGCTTATCATTTCAAATTTATATCAATCTTATATTTAATAATTTTCTGATAGGGATAGTCTCAGCATTTTCAACTTTCCAGTAAACAGGATCATTAGGATCATTACTTACTTTAAAATCGTATGTTATCTCAGTTTCTCTTTTAGGATCACTTAAATGACATATACAATATACTATTTGCCATTCTGATAAATCAGAATCTGTGAACTCTATAAGAACATCATTTAAATAACTTATTAAATTTTTGGCTGATTTACACTTATACTTATTATCTTTGTATCCATTTAAAGAGGATTTTAAATCTAAAACTAGAATATAAGGATTGTCTTCTATCACACAAAAAATAATGGCATCACAAGTTGATGATGCTAAATGTTTCTTGAATAAAAAAGATGCTGGTGGCGGAACACTATCTTGTGTAAAAGCAAAGACTTCTGAAAACCCCGTTAGTGTAATTTTCTTTAACTTTGCAGATCTATCCTTTTCCTCAATTTCTAAATAAATAGAATCCCCATTAACTACTTCATTCAAGATAACTTTATTTGGCTTTAAAATTCCACAGGACTTAAAATATCTAATAGTTTCTATCGGTAACATCATTACAGCCCATAAAGCAAAGCATCTTGAATCTTGTTCATAGCTCTGATTTCCTCATCAAAGCTTATAATTTTTATCCCACTTTCAGTAATATTTAATTTTTCTATATTACCTAATCGTTTTTTCTTTAAGCTACCATCTACCTGAAAAAGCCCAGTAGATGTGTAATAAATATTAATATTTTTACTATCTAAAACGTCATTTTGATCATATCCAAATTTTTTCATTACTTTCGTGACATGATCTTTATCTGAGTTAAGTAGAATTAACGTATTTAATTCTCTAATGATATAGTCACTATGGGTTGTCATAAAAACTTTTATTCCTGAATTAACTAATCCAGCAATGAATTGTGCAAACTTTCTTTGATTTTCTGGATGTAAGTTTAACTCTGGTTCATCAACCATTAATAAGTCATTAAAATTAGATTTATAATTTAACCAATACCAAATAATCATTAATGATCTAACGGCACTAGAAGACTCTCCCAAACCTAATTTAGAACGCTTAGATGCGGTCGGAATAAAATATAAGTTCCCTTCTTTAGTTATCTGATATTTACCACCAGAAATTTCTTCAAATTTCTTTAAAAGATGTGGGTTGTTCTTAATAAAACTTGTTTGTGATGATGATTGAATTAAGTCAGGTAAGTTTGCAATGAACTCAACATTATCTTCTACTGAAATAGCATAGTTTCGTTTAAATTTTTTAAGTAGATCATACGGATGAAATTTAGACGAAGGAGAACTATCCATCTCAGTTAACATTCTAACAAGCTGATTTTTATTGAAATTAAGCTCATTTTTAAATATTGATGCACCAGTTCTCTCTGCACTTGCTATGAATGTTGTTGGTATATTTGTACTGAGTACAATAGATATTAATGTCTGAGAAATAACATCATCTAAAATGTATATAGGAGGTGCACCATCAACTTCTGTTGAGATAATTTCAGCAACCGTTGAATTAGCTGGTTTTTTTATTGATAAGAAAACCTTTCCAGAAGAGCTTCTAAAATCATGATCATATTCTTTATCAATCCATTCATCTTTTAACTTAATATGAATATCAAAATAAGTTTCTTCAAAAATTGCATCGGAGCAAGCAAAATAGTTCCCTAATCTATCTTTAAGGTTCTTAGCACTTTCTTTAGTTAACGAATCTAGTTTACTAACTATAAATTCATTTAAATCTATTGAGGCTACAGCATTTTCATACAATTCTTTTTCTAATATCTCAGGAAGAGACCAATTGATAAGTTCTTTCCATTTGGTTAAATATGAGTAAATTGAGTTCGTTATATATGTTTTACCCGTATTGTTCTTACCACATAAAACTGTAAGATTTGCTAACTCTATCTCACCTTCATGTATAGGACCTAATTTATTAAAATTGAACCTCATATCAAGGCCTTTGCAAATAGCAACCATGGTATTTAATAAACTCTCAGTAAAATTTAAAGATTGAAATATATTTTTTGTAAATATATCTTATTTATAGAATTTTTTATAATCTATTTAAAATTTATTTAACATAAAATCTCTTATGCGAAATTCATCAAAAAAGCGCGGATCTAGTGTCCACGCTTCATATGATTTATACAATGGAAAGTGTAGTGAATTGGATAAGAAAAGCATAACCCTCTAATTGTTTATTTGCTTCTTTGAGCATGCTTTTAATAACAAAGAATTAGAGGGTTAAAATTTCCGCTGCACTTGTTTCTTTATACTTATTTATTGCTATTGTGAGGCTTATTTAATCAGGCTTAAAAAACAATATATAAGATATTGATATAAATAAAAAATATGAGTTATGAGCGAATTTTAGATGACAATTTTAGAAGATTGTCATCTAAAGTTCGCCACTAATCTTATAAATTATTGATTTATAAATAATATATTACTTTTTCTTCAAGAAACTAAAATTCGCCAGCAAGCCCAATAAAACTATATTAATCATAGCCTTACTATAGCAACCTCCCTAGAAATAAAAGAATCTAAAAGTAGAATGATCTATTAAAATACAAGTAGAAGATTCTGCATTTGGCTTAATAGTTGGAATTCTAGGTTCTGTCACATTAGGGAATTAGATATCAAATAATTCGGTTAACCCCTTATAGGAAGTATTTTCCATGAAAAAATTCAGTACAAGTGAGCATCTCAAAGAAATGGATCGTAAGGATTGGGCAACAGCCCAATCTATCACCACCTTTGGCATGAACCCCAAAGAAAAAAAAGCCCATGAAAAAAGATCCTGGGAACGCTTTGAGCGGATCCAGTCTGGAGAAACCACAATTAAAGATGAAGAAGCAGTACTGCTTATGCAGTGGCGTGCCTTAAATAATCGGCTTAAAAGCGAGGACTAAAACCATTATCCTTATCTTGATTCCTTGTCTTTTCAGGAGCGATAGCCTTTTCCCTCATTTGCAAAGGCACACGTTCGATGACTTGCCGCTGAATAAATGCCAATTCTTCATCAATAGAGGCGATCTGAATAACTGAACCCTCTAATTGTTGGCCAAGATCCCTTAAGTATTCGAACCTCTCGACTCGATCGAAGGACTCGGTATTCAAAAGGTCTATATAGGTCTGTAAATCATGCTGAATCAACCTAAGCGGTTGGGTCGTTTGACGATCTTGCAATAAGGTTTGCAGCATCTTCTGTTGTAAAAACAATAACTTTTCTTGGGCATACCATCGCTGCCGTGTCCGTGGAGTCTCGACTTGCTTTTGCTGTTCTTCAATGGTTTTTCGATTCTCTAATTCAGCCTCATAAAATGGACGATACAACTCATAATTATTTTCAGCACGTAACCGGTTAATTTCAGCAGTCATTCTTTCCCGTTCGGCCACTAACGCTGGCTCTTTCTCACGCGCAAAACGGACGGCCTTATTCATCACAGGCACATCCTTCAGCTGTGTGCCATGCTTCTTATTGTATTCCTGATTGGATAAACAGCTGACCAGGCTAGGGACCTCGACCTGAATGCCCCGGATTTCCACCATCTTGGTGGGAGCATAATACCTTAGACTTTCATTAATAAGCTCTTCAGTCTTCTGCCGATACAGCTGCAGCTGCGCCTTTCCCATGCCTAACACATCAGCTGTTAACTTCTGTGCCCCGCCTTTATGCGGATCCTTCGGATTATAACGCTTAAAAAACTGCTCTGCTGTCCGCTCGATGCCATCCACATGCCGCTCACTGTACATGAAATGCAAATGCGGTTGCTCTTTCCCTCCCAAGGACCCAGCATGATTATGAATGGCACAGGTGAATGGATAGCGGTAACTGTCTGCAAACTCACTAATGAATTGCTCGGCCAGTTCAATCCGCTGTGCCTGACTCAGCTCTTTGGGCAAGGCCACCACCATACTGGAACAGGTGCGGCCATTACTTCGTTCATAAATATCAGCAGCTTCCCAAAACTCAGCCGGCTTCCCTTCAGCAAAATTCGGCATATTCCCCGATCTGACAAACTCAATCTGTTCTGAAGCACTTTCTTTGTAATTTCTGAAATGCGAAGTCCGGCTAATGTAATGAAACCGGTTCTTGGCCGTGGCACCATTTTTCACTTTTCCGGATCGGGTCTTCACGGCCTTTTTTGTTGTGTGTTCCAGATTGCAGTAGAACATATTCCCACCTTCAAATTCACGGAGCCTCGCAGAGCCTGCGGAGCACGAGGAGAAGTGTTTTTAATTCGATATAATTGCGTAGTAATTATATCGAATTAAAAACACGGAAACGAGCTTAAGAATTAAAAAAAATGTTCCCACATTTTTTTTAATTCTTCCCGTGCCGGCCTATGCTAAACTGAAAACACAAAAACCTCACCCATTTTATGCTGGAGAATGCGATGGCGGCCCGTGGAAGACCTGCGAAAATACTCACTTCAAATGACCTCATGACATTACAGCAGTTCCTTAAAAATCTCCCTTTCCTCAAGAAAAACCAGCAGCAGGCTTTGACCTTGCTTCAACAAGCAAATGGCATATTCAATGACAAACAGCTCAATCTACTGAAAGCTGCAGACCGTGATAAAAACCAGTTTTTAAAAAGACAGGCCCTCATTGAACAGATCAAGCTAAAGGATAAAAACCAGCAGCCCCTTCTGGCCAACGAAACAGAAATTCTGGCATTACTGACACAGGAAATGGATCAGGATAATTTCTTCCGCCTGGATCGTGCCCTGGAGTCTTACCAGAAAATTGAAAAAGCAGCCTTGGAAAACCGGATCCGGCTGGAGAATGAACACAAGCGCGAAATTTTGCAAAAAAGTCATAAAGAACTGACAAACGCCCAAAAGAAACGTAATGCAGAAAATCAGCTCAAATATGCTTTAGGTGGAGCAGTACTAGCCGCCTGGAACAAACTTAATTTATCAACCGAAAATATAGATCCAGAAAAAGTTAAAAATACCATCGTCAATAACCAAAATTTTTTCAGAATGGTCAGTAACACCACGCTTTATCAATATATTCATCCAAGAACTGAAAACTACTTTCGAAGCAGAGAATTGTTTATCAAAGTTATTGAAGGATTATGTGAATATGATGACCACGGTACAGAACTTTATATCTTTGAAGCAGATAGTCACTTAAAACCGCAATAAAATGCGATTACAGCCACTTTTAAACCAATTTTTGAGTTAGCTACGTCTAAATCAATAAAGTGGCTGTAATCGCAAAACAAGAGCATTTAGCTTATTTTGCAAAAATACAAATCAAGATCCATTTCAAAACTCACAATATACCTAGAAGGTATATACCGAGCGAGTGTCTACGAGCGGCATAACTAAAATTCGCGCTTCGACTCTTTGAAAAACTGTTTTTTAGTATGTGAAATCTAAAAGAGCGTAAATCAAATGCCAAAATTTGATTCTAGAACGAGCGAAAGCGAGTAAAAAAAGCACTATGAGCGAAGCGAATTCCGAATTGTTTGTGCTTTTTTTAAAGTCATAACGAGATTTACTAAAAATTGCCCCAAGAATCGAGCGATAGCGAGATTCAATAGAGTTTGAGCGTAGCGAAAACATAGGGCAATTTATCATTCTCTGGGCTTTTAATTATTTTAATGCTTTTAAATGCTTTTAAATGCTATAAAAGCCTTTATTTAAAAGGCTTTCATACTTAATTAAACTAGGTTTGTCGACCTTTAAAACTAGGTTTGTCGACCTTTAAAACTAGGTTTGTCGACCTTTAAAACTAGGTTTGTCGACCTTTAAACTAGGTTTGTCGACCTTTAAATTCTTATACGAAATCTGATGTTAAAAAGAACTAAAACTAAAATTTATGGACCTTAAACCTTTTAATAGTAGTGAAATTATATCTGTCTTAAAGGGTATTAAAACTAGGTTTATCGACCCATTAAAAAGAGAATTGCTAAAACCATTTGAATGGTCTATCTTATAACCTAGTTATTAAGATAATAAAGAATGAAATGTCAAAATTAATCGTTAAAGATAATTCTTTAATGCAGGCAAGTTACACCCTAGACATGGTAGAACAACGTTTAATTTTACTTGCTATAGCTGAAGCTAGAGAAACTGGACATGGAATCACTGAAAATAGTCTTCTAGAGGTTCATGCGAATAGCTATATTAATACCTTCCATGTTGAGAAACATACTGCTTATACAGTTCTTAAAGACGCCTCTAAAAGCTTATTTGACCGTTATGTTACTTATCATGACGTTAACCCCAAAACGGGGAAAGACCGCAGTTTCCACTGTCGCTGGGTAGATAAAATTGGTTATGAACCTAATTCAGGGATTGTTTTTTTACGTTTCACACAAGATATCGTCCCTCTTATTACTCGTTTAGAAGAAAATTTTACTAAATATGAATTACAACAAGTCGCTAGATTAACTAGTGCCTATGCAATTCGTTTATATGAGTTGTTAATTCAATGGCGCTCAGCAGGGAAAACCCCCATTTTTGATTTGCAAATATTCAGACAACAACTAGGTGTTGAAGTTAATCAGTATAAGACCATGAGTAATTTCAAAACTTACGTTTTAGATTTTGCTCTTAAACAAGTGAATGAATGGACAGATATAACAGCTCAATACGAGCAACATAAAACTGGTCGAATAATTTCAGGATTTTCATTTAAGTTTCGTCAGAAGAAACCTAAAAAATCAAATTTAGTAACATTAACAGATCCACAACGTCTCTTATTTGCCAAGAAGCTTTCAGAACTCCCGGAAGTGAGTAGTAAATATTCTGAAGGGACAGAAAGTTATTCTCAATTTGCTGTAAGGATTGCTGATATGCTTAAAGATCCAGAAAAATTAAAAGAATTTACTCCACTGCTTAAAAAAGTTGGCTATAAAGCGGCATAAAATATAAGCTTGCTCATTTGTCTATTAGACAGTCTAATAGACAACAACTTTTGACAAGATTAGGCATAGCTTTACATCATGAAAAGCCTTTCAGTTCTTGAATTATCCAAGCTTTACAATATAAATAGACAGACCATATACAACCATATAAACAAAGGAATTCTAAGTAAAAATTCTGACAATAAGATTGATTTTTCAGAAGCCATTCGTGTATTTGGAGAGCCTGCTAAAAAACAGAATGTAAAAGACCCTGTAAAAATAGACAGTCCAAGTTCGGCAGAAGTTTTACTGCTTAGACAGCAGATAGACATGCTGAAAAATCAAGTATCAGATGCCAAAGATCGAGAAGCCTTCTACCAAGAACAAATTGAAGTCATGCAACGTCTATTGGAAGCTCCAAAACCTCATGTCACTACACCTGTTGATCCTGAGCCAACTCAATCTAAGCCTGAGACAGAAGAAAAAGAGGAAGTGATCACAATCCCTCCAAAAGAACCTGAAGTAATCGAGAATAAGCGCATTCTAGTCCCGGAACATGTCCAACCGGAACCAGAAAAAAGAGGCTTTTGGAGCCGTTTTTTTAGACCCTATGATTAACTACGATTGTTTAACTGATATGAACAAAGTCGTGAAACATTGATCAAGAAACAAGCGTGGAACGTGATAAATCATTAAAAAAGCCCGATCTGGAGGATACGGGCCAATCAAAATGATATATACCATTGATTAATAAAGACAATTATAACTCATTTCGTATAAGGTGTATTATGTTAATTTTAGAAATACTAAAAATCTAATTTCAATAACAGCAAAAATATTCCAGGTGTAAAAGTGATACTTCAAAGTTCCCAAATGGATGCATTCTTTCTATCCAGATATGATGTCCAGCTTCCCTCAATTTTAGAACTTATGATACTAGAAGGCTTTTATGAGGATTCGGATGCTATTGTCTTTAATTTTTACAAAGATAGGTTAGAGCAGGTGAATTACGAAGCCATAGCTGATGTTTACGGAGATCTAACAGGGTTTGAAGCCTCCAGTAATAAGATTCATATCGAGGATTACGTGGATAATCAACAGTATGAAATGAATGAAATAATCAACATCGGATTCGCATTAGTTCAATTAGTTCAAAACTTATGGAATCAGCTAAGGGATGATGAGTGCACTATAATTTTATCATCTGATTTAGAAAGTGAATTTGGAAGTAATGCCACTCTTAGTTTTCATAAAAAAAGAATGAATGAAATTTTAATGGATAGCTTAGATGACTGCTCTCAAGCAGTATTCATTTGTGGAAACAATGACTTAATATCTGCAAATACTTAACATAAGGGCTGTTATACGAAATAAAAAACCTAGGCACTAGCCTAGGTCTTAAATTTTAAAAAATACATAAAAATTAAGGTTATAGTCTCAATTTTTCAACTTCGTATAACGTGTATTATGTTAATTTTAGGGAAATTAAAGAGTAGAAATGAACTTAAATCTAAATAATAAAAAATTTGTAAATGCTAAAAATACATCTAATGGAGAAGTATCTCACGAGACTATTTTTAATTATTACCAAGTAGGTGAGCGTATAGAAGCTACCTATTCTGGTGGCAGTATTACCAATGGACATTTACTAGGTTTCATGACTTCTGAAAAAACTTTCACTATGGCATACCACCACATCAATGAGATGAATGAATTACGTATAGGTGAATGTAATACTGAGATTGAGATCCAAGCCAATGGAAAAATTAAGTTAATTGAAAACTGGCAATGGCGTAATGGAGACTGTTCTACAGGCGAATCAATACTTGTTGAAATGTAAGGTAGAAAAAAATAAAGCCCTGATCTTAGATCGGGGCTTCGTAATTAATTTTAGAGAAAGTTAAAAACATGAGAAAAGAGTTAAGAGAAATATTTATTCATGGATGTAATGAGAAAATTGAGAAGAAAGGAGATAGCGTAGGTTTATCTTTCTATGCCTTTTTCAAGAATAAAAATGATAATCCTGAGCTCTTAATGGAAGCAGCTAATTGGTGGATCATGCAACATAAATTAGATCATTTCGAAAAAGCCGTAAAAATTAAAGCTCTTGTTTTAAGTGAATCTTCGCTTAACTTAACATAATGGCGATTATACGAACTAGCCTTGTAATGCAGTTTGCATTACAATATTTTCATACATTCAATAAATGGGAAAAGTGATGGCTACTGTTAACTTCAGGGTCGATGAAGCCCTTAAAGAAAAATCATATTCAGTTCTTAGAGAACAAGGTATTGCACCTACTGAGTTTTTTACAAATGTCCTTGAATACATTGCAGCGACTGGAAAACTCCCTGTACAAAAAGCCTTACTCTCAGAAGAGGATACCGAGCTATTAGCGATTGTTCGTAAACGAATTAATGATCCTAAAGAAATGTTCGAGGAAATTACTTTAGATGACTTATAAGCTTTTACGTCATAAGGACTTCACAGCTGAATGGGAAAAGCTTCCTAGTGCTATAAGAGATCAATTTAAGAAGAAACTTGCCAAGATCATAGAGCAGCCACATATTCCCAAGAATATGCTTAGAGGGGATCTCGCAGGCTGCTATAAAATTAAATTATTAAAGGCTGGAGTCCGACTAGTTTATCAAGTCAAAGATGATCAGGTAGTTATCTTGCTCATCACCGTCGGGAAACGAGCTGACAGCATAGTTTATGACGAAGCGAAAAAGCGTATTAAAGACTGAAAATGGGAGCTATAAGCTCCCATTTTTGACTTCGTATAAGGTGTATTATGTTAATTTTAGGAATACTTAACTTAAAGCTATAATTAAGATCAATACTAATTTTTAGATATTAAAAAACAATGGAAATTACTGAGTATTTAAAAAAAAATTATGTTCAAATTAGTCTTATCATTATATTTTTTTCATCAACCATATATGTTCTAAGAGAGCATTTTTTTCTTATCAATAAAGCTGAAGAACTATCAAAAAATCATAAGAATATATATGTAGGATGCCTATTTTTGGAAAAAGCATTTTCAACTAAACATGGCATCGAACGACATAACGTCAATATACATGGTGATAGATTTTTACTTCAAAAGATGACAATTTCTATCTTTCCATTCCACCACAAGTACTATGATTTTCAAAAAAAAATTAAGCATAATACCTGTTATAAAGTAAGATATATCGAAGTTAATTATCTACTTGCTAAAAGAACATACATTTACGATCTAGTGGAATAGGTCTGTAATCAGAATAAGTACCTGTCATTTAACATAATAGAGCTTATACGAAACGCAATTTAAAATATTATTGTTTTTCATATAGTTAAAAATTTTTCATCCCCCTGAAAAACAACAAAATACCGACTTGGAAACAAGTCGGTTTCTTTTTAA
>NZ_VPAF01000027.1:0-10982 GCF_013419345.1 Acinetobacter sp. YH12086 | reverse complement strand
TACAAATACTGATCACCATTAGTTTTGAAAGCTTCTTTAGAATCAGTAAAAAATTTACTGGCATGTTTTTCAAACGCTTCTCTTTCTTTCTGAATATCCATCACGCCACCTCGACTTCACGTTTATTGCGGGCAAACAATGCGTATGCATCATCTTCACCAAAATGAATATCTATTAAAAAGAATCCGTTTGGAGCAATTGGATCCCACTTGGTGATATCACAATCATCCATCATGGCTTCCCAATCATCACTATTTACACAGCCTTCCATCCATAAAGTCACTGTATCAATGTTGAAGCGACGCTTTAATTCATCCCAGTCTTTTTGATCGATCCATTCAGCACCATCAAATTCTTCTGCTAAATATTTTGAATATTGTGGATGCGTCCAAGTACCCATCTCATTACGTACGATTTCGGCCGGTTCTAATTGTTTTACTTCCATTACCTATGTCCCCACGTTTTGACAAATTCTTTAATACAATCTTCAATCCCAAATAGATTGATATTGCGGTAACTTTTAACCCGACCGTTGTGCTGAATTAACAGCACGCGGGTGATTGCATAATATTGATAGCTCATGGAGTTAGTGCTGCCTCTTGAGCATCATAAGCACTACTGATCTGGTTGATTTGAGCCTCTGTCATTTGTGCAGTAAATGGCTCAAAGCGAGATTGCATTAGCTCATTTAGCTGATCTAAATCTGAGGCATTATTTATTTCAGAAATAACCGACTGTACAGAAGCATCAGGGAATACTTCCGAGAGTTCAGCTTTGCGTGACTTATATACGGAATTAATCGTAGATTTAGCAGGCTCACCCAAATTTGCAGGAATTGTGTTGGCAATAGCCTTTAAGTCATCCACTGATTGAGCTGTTTCAATAGCATCAAGACAAGCTTGAACATCAAAATCAACTTCAACAGCAGTAGATTCAACAGCTTGCTTTTTTGCCATCCGAGCCTTTAATGCTGATGAGCCGCTATTGGATTTTGGCGCATTTACTTCTGATGAAGCAGGGGTGATGTCTATTTCTTTATCCATCTCCTCTTCAGTAATAGCCATACCTTTAAGAACATCCGTAAATTCATCACGCAACGCATAAGAGCGAGCACGAAGTTTTAACATGCGCTTTGGGTATTGTGTCCATGGTCCTTGCTTACCGGCCAAGCCTGCCTTTTTTGCATCTTCCATGCTGAACTTCGTCACAACAGGTTCTTGCCCTTTACGTTTTACAGTACAAGTTGCCTCAAGCCCATTTTCAGATAACTCTTCACGAATAAACTCGAGCAGTCCGGAACTACGCACTAAAGCTAGCATTGCATCACCCCAAACAGTAGGACGACCATTAATCACCGCAATATTCTGCAGAGCCTGCAATGGTTGTAATCCAATTTCAGCACCCCATTGCATAGCAACAAGAATGTTGCCCGGCTTGCGTTGGTAGTCCTTAGGCACAATATCCGAACCAGCAAGTAAATCAGCAATCTGCATAGCTTCCTGCAAGTTGGTTGGTGTTAAGAAATTCACACTTGCGGTTGGCACTTTAACGATTGAGTTCATATTTTTTATTCCTTTTTAATACTGGTTAAGACACACGCAAAACACGAGTGCTTGAAGTCTTCACAAATTGTTCATAGATGTCTGGATGAGCCGCTTTCAGTGCTTTGCTGTCCAATGTGTTACGTTCTTGATATTTGAAAGTTGCTAGGCGCTTTTCTTCCTGAATAATCATTTCCGCATCTTCCATGCGACTGCAGATTTTTAACTTCAAAGCATCCAGCTCTTTATCAGCGTCCTTAATGGTTTTGTTAAGGTCTTTATATTCAGCAATGGTTTCTACTAGATCATCATCAGCAGTTAAGGCTTGGTCAGCATTGTGATGTGACCAGCGATGCAAAACATCATCAAAAGTTGTAGGGGCAGGCGGCATGTCTGCTTGCACATGCTCAAACCAAAACTTTGAGCATTCTTCCTGAAGCATTGCAAATAATTCTTCATCAAAAGCAATCTGATAGCTGCGGAATTTCTGCCCACCAATCAGTACTCCTAAGCCACACATAGATGCACCTGTATTTCCCATGTACCACTGACATTGGGTGAGGTAATAGTCTGGCACTTGCTCGGATTGTTCATCACCCCAAAGCTTTGCCAAATATTGGTTTGCAGTCTTACACTCAAGAATACGATCAGTTGTAAGCTTGCCGTCTTTAATGCGTACATTGCCCGAGATTTCAGGGTTAATGATGGCGCGGTCAATATTGGCAATCATCCAGTCGTGTTCAGGATTTTTAATCGTGGCATTCACGCGTTGGATCTTCACACCATTTCGCTTTGCGTATTCTTTAGCAACAATATCTTCAAGCTGGTTACCCCAGTAGGCAGGCTCACTTTCAGAGTCATTCAAGTCAGCACGATTGGTCTTATCCAACCACAACTGATATGGAGACTTGTATTTGCTTAAACCTAGGATTGCAGCAACATCAGACCCACCAACACCAAGGCGACGAGAAGCAAGCCATGCTTGACGAGCGTTTTCAATTTCCTTCACATTAACTTGTGTGTTCATATCAATCCCCTTGGTACGCGCCAAGCACGTTTTTACGTGGGTAAATAGGTGAGGGTTTAATTTTTACAGTGTTTCTAACCGCTGGTTTTTGATTAATGCGAGAAGCCCAACTTGCTACATTTGCGTCTTCGTACAGGTCAACCCAAACACCATTAACCAATTTTTGGTTTGGGTGTGTGTCGCTACGAAAATGAGAAATTTGCCCATCTTGCAAAATATGGTGTGTTGCTAGATTGATAGGGTTGAGTCGTACACTCATCACACACCTCCCTTAATCGCAACAACAGCCTGACGATCCATTTGTTCCGCGTGTTTATAAAAAGCCATTAACACCAACCCAAAGAAGATTGAAATGAGCAGGGCGATAGCGAAGAAATCACCAATGCGTTTTTTAGCTTTAGAGGGCTTCATTTCTTCAGCTGTAGGGTGTTGGTAAAGACGCGCAGATGTTTGGCTTTTGTTAGAAGTAAACTCTGGTGTATTGCTATGTGAAAATTGTTGTTCCATAATGACCTCGCAGTTTGCAAAGCACATCGAAGGTTGAAAGGGTCGGTGTGCTTTTTTTGTGTTTACGAGGTAAATATCGCATTTCCGATATTGGTAGTCAATAGGTAAACCGATAAAAATATAGAAAAACCGATATTATTTTCTGATTCATGTTTTAATAGACAAAAGAAAACCCACCATAAGGTGGGTCGATTTGATAGGAATAAATTACTGCTTCTTGAATTCAGTAATGCTGATTGGCTTACCTGGTACTAATTCAACTACACCGTCTCCAGCTTTAAAGTGAATTGATACACCTTGGTCATTAGCTAGACGTACACCTGATGCTGCAATAGTTTGCTTTAAGTGATGAACTTTACCCGAGTTGTCTACTAATTCTGCAGTTTCAAAGTTGTCAGATGATTTAAGCTGAATCGCCAGATCCATTGTTCCAACAAAGTTAATGACCTGAGTTTCAGCCAGAGTGCTTGGTACGCTTTCCACAGGACTGATTACTTGAGTAGGAGATGAATTGCAGCCAGATAGTGCTAAAGCAAGAAGTGAAGCACCAATTATATATTTCATTTTAAACAAGCCTTTTGGTTATAAATCATAGATATGAACATGGTAGTTGGTTGGATTGAAATATGATGGTTTATTTACACTTGGATGACATAAAAAACCACTGCTATGAGTGGGTTATAATTCTTGCATGAATTTATCTACAGTGAATATTTAAATTTTTCTTATAGGCGTCCATGGTGACTTTAAGATCTTCAAGCAGGCCTGGTTCAGTGTAATCATTGGGCTGAAGTTTCAATAGAGCAGGTACGTAGTTGCTTTTGTATTCGGTATAAAAGTCCTTGCAAAGGATTCTGTATTTCTCTGATGAAGGGGCTTTAGGGTCATTCAGAAGATCCAGGTATTCACCAAGTCGAGCATCTGATTTTTCAAACTGAGCTGTGGCCACTGGGTCGACGGTAGCTGTAATGCTAGCTTCCTTTTGACAGCCAGTGATTGAAATAGCTAAAAGCAAGGACGTGATTAATCTTGTTTTCATGATTTTGTCTTGTTGTTATTGGTGGATGAATTATAAGCGGAAATAAGGAAAAGAAAACCCACCGTGGGGTGGGTTGGATGGGGGAAATATAAAAATAATTAAAACAAAAATCCAAGTTTTGAAAATAAATAAGACCAGTTACCACATTCAATATTTAGTTTTTCACAAATATTGGGAACTTTCATGTTGTGGCCTTGTGATTTAGCATCCCAGTTTAAAAAAGGATTTCTTTGCTCGCATGTTATAACACAAGCATCTGAACCATAATGATGAGCCAAACTAACAACATCAAGATCAGCGTAATTATCTTTTGTTACGTGGTGTGAATTTTTTGATGCATTATATTTTAATAACTCTTGTTTTAAACCAAGGATTGATGTTCCGTGTTCATTTGGCTTGATTTGATGAACGCAGAAACGATCAAGAAAGGCATGAAATATTGATTCATCATACTCATAGTCTGCAATCTTTTGTTCAATTTCATGCAAAACAGCTTCACACATATAAAACTTAACTTGGTTGGCTAGTCTGGAGCTTTCTAAAGAACTCCATATTTCCTTAAATATTTGTTCTGGATAATTTCTGTAACAAAAGTCTAATACAGCATTTGTATCTAAGCTAATTTTAATCATTATTAGAAGACCTTTTGCTGTAATTCTTTAAAGGCTGACGGTTTTGATGTCTTATGGAATCCAAGAATATTTTTGGCGGTATTGGATGATATGCGCTCTTGCCACATTGCACTCATAACTTTTTCAACAAAGTTGTAGCCAAAATACTTTAAGACCATATTTTCCTTCTTAGAACCGAACCCCCCACCACTTTCTTTGGGTTTGATGTAATCTAAATAATCAGCAAGCTGATCTTGATTTATTAATCCAAGTATTTTTAACTGAATGGCAATAGCTGCTTTGCTTGCTTTTGTTTGTTTTCGAATAAGAATAACATTCTCTTCGATGGTTAAATTTTCATTAAAGCAATCAGCCACAATATTTTTTGGGGCTAAAACATACCCCGTAACTTGATCACAATATTTTTCAAGACTATTGTCAGATTCTAGTAATCGCCCATCAAAGACACTACTACCTAATCCCAAATGGACAATTTCATGAACTAAAGTAAATAGCTTTCTAGATTGAGATTGTCCTGAGCTAAAAATGGTAATAATGGGTACCGCATCAAAATACAAACACATACCATCCGAGCCAAATTTATCTCGCCCTCTATCTATAACTACTACATCCATGAGCTCTACAATGTCTCTCCAAGCATTAAAGTAATCATCTGAATTCTTGATTTTTTTGCTGTGTGTGTAAAAACCAAAATAGTCAATTATTGCTTGAGCATCTTCTTCTGCATTAGTTCCGCTAAGCTTCAAATCGAAAGCTTTAGGCTCTTCATTCAGAGAACTTAATATAGATATAAAGTTATCTCTAACTTGGCAAAATTCCTGCACTAAAGCATTTTCTTTATATCTATCTTCTGGAATATCTATATGATTTCTAAATTCTATAATTTCAGGCGTATTACGCTCATAGATAAAATTATCAGTTGTTAGATACACTGTTGGCACAAATAAAACTTTTGAAATAGTCTCTAATTGGCTCAGCTTAAATACTTCAACCTCATCCAAGGCCTTATTAATTTTGCTTTGAGATATCTTAGTTAAATTGGCGAGTGCACTCGCTGACACATTCATGTCAGTCATATAGCGCCTTAGCGCATTTGGTGAGTGTTTAACCAATTCAATAACCATCAGTCTTTAAAAGCCTCTTGTAGATACCTAGCATTATACTAGATTTATTTTAGCACTTGCTGAATTTAGCCCAATTAATTCCCAAACCAAAACCCCACAAAGCAGGGGTTTGCACTTTTCAACATGTGCTTGGGTTTTGTTTTTAAATTGCCCTAGTTCTTCGCTTAGCACGATATGTATAGCGAATACAATCAACAACCTGACCCACAAAATGGCAATCCTCATCTAAAGGAATGATATTGGGCTGGAAGTTTGGATTTAATGCTTGAAGGTATCGAGATCCATCGGTTTCAATAACCAATTTCTTAAACGTAGCGTCTTCAAGTCTTCTTACAACAATCATGTCACCAGATTGCATGTCACTGTAATAAACATCAGGATCAACAAGAATATAGTCACCTTCAAGGAAATCAGGATTGTTACTAATACCTTGAACTTTTAAGTAAAAACAATTTGTACATTCTTCTGGTAGTGGAAGCCATTCCTCTACTTGAGACATATCAACAGCTTGAACACTGGTGAATACGCCAGCCTGCACCCATGAAAGTACTGGGGCCATTCGAGGAGTTACAGGAGCAACGTTTATTACTGACGTCTCATCAAAAACGCCTTTTTTTAATTCCTCTGCAGTTACACCAAGCGCATTAGCTAGCTCTAAAATTGAACCCGTAGACTTAGCATTACCTGTTTCCAAATCGGAAATAACTGACTGCTTAACCCCTGATTTTTGAGCTAGCTCTTTTTGGGTCATCTTTTTCGCTTTGCGAATCTTTTTTAAATTCTCGCCCAAAGTTGTCATCGAATTTTTCCTTAAATACCACTATCGGAATTCTGATACATATTCCAATCGGTTTGGCTATTGTATTAATATCGGAAAACCTATATATTTATTGGAAATATAGGAGGTCTCCCATGAACCAATGGCAAAAAATGATCATTGATTTGAAGGAACAGGGATTAACCCAAACCCAAATCGCCACTGAGGTTAAGTGTTCTCAGAATTACGTAAGCAATCTTGAGAATGGATTATGTGGTAAACGCCTTGGATATGAGAAAGGCAAGAATCTAGAAAAATTATGGCTGGCGCACTGCGCACCACAGCAAATCGCATAGGTGAATTTATGAGTCTTGATAAGAAATCTACACATGTTCGCTTGTCTCCTGAGAACCATGAACGTGCAAAGGTTCTCTCAAATATCAAAGGAAAAGATCTTGCACAGTACCTTGCTTATTTACTTGAAAAAGAAATAGCAGGTGAGTGGCATGTACTTAATTTACAAGCAAAATCATTCGAGCGCTTGGGAGTATCAGCTTTGTTGCGGGATTTAAGTACTGAGGTTCAATTCCACGAGGGATCGGAAGGGATTTGTAGGGATTTAGGCAAAGAAAAAGCCTGATGGTCTAGATCAGGCTTTTAGTAATTCAAATAACAGGAGTCATTGAATATGAAAACTAATTTAGCACAACAGCCCCAATGGGGCAAATGTCTAAGCCCTAAAAATATTCATTTCATCAGTGGTTTAACCCTTGCAAGCCCCTTCGAAGGAGCTTAGAAGCTATGCGCGAATATGGAAAAGTATCACCACACTTTTGGACAGGATCGACTGGTAAACAGTTGAGACAATGTCCTGAGTCTTTAGTGGTGTCGATGTATTTAATGACTAGCCCTCACGCCAATATGTTGGGGCTTTACTACATGCCACTTTTATATGTAGCTCATGAAACAGGCTTAGGCATGGAAGGGGCTTCAAAGGGGCTTCAATGGGCTTGCGAAGCAGGTTTTTGCAGTTATGACCACGCTTCCGAAATGGTGTGGGTGCATGAAATGGCTCGCTTCCAAATTGCTGACAAATTAAAGAGTACTGATAAGCGCAGTATTGGTGTTCAAAACGAATACAACTCATTACCTTCAAACCCTTATCTAGAAAGCTTTTACGATAAATACAGTCAAGCATTTTGTATGACTGAAAAACGTCAAAATACAGTTAAAAAAGTAGTTAAAAACGAAGCCCCTTCGAAGCCCCTTGCAAGCCAAGAGCAGGAACAGGAGCAGGAACAAGAGAATACACACACAAACGCGCAAGCAGATTTTTCAGAAAGCGATCATTGGAAACCAGATCTTGAACAACTGGCGATTGCCTTGAGAACCACAAAATATTCTCAACGAGTTTCTGAAATCCTAGGCATGGAAGATTTTCAATTCCATCTTGGGAATTTTAATACTCACCATGAAAACAATCACCAGCTCACTGATAACCAAAAACTTCGGAAGTTTGCACAGTGGATTTTTCAGGAATTTGAAAAGCAACTGGCTAAGGCCGAGCGTGAAGCTAAAAAATCTACAGGCCGTATTCCCGAAAAACAAAACTCTCGCAACGTAAACGATGCATGGGGTGAAGTTCAGCAGTATGCACCTGCCAGTGACAACATTGAATTGGAGGATTTGGTATGAACGCATCAATCCTGAATACAAAAATCCAAATGAGCACGGAGTTCTGTGAAGCTCACAAGGTTCAAAAAGTTCGAGTTGGGCAAACAGCAATTTGCAAGCAATGCGCTTCAGAGATTTTAAACAAAGCTCACAAGGATCACGAGGTCGAAGTAAATCGCATGGTTCGTGAAAAGCATTTTGAGGGGGCTAAGCTACCAGCTCGTCATGCGAATAGCGGTTTCAAAGATTACATCGTGAAAAACATTGGTCAGCAGAATGCCAAGCAACACTGCACAGTATTCACTAAGGACTTCAAGCAAGGCGTTAACCGTAATCTGATCATGGTTGGTCGTACAGGCACAGGCAAAACACATCTGGCATGCGCTGTAGCTCGAAACGTCTTGGAATCACGCAAATATGCTCGTTACATCACTTCGGAAGATATGGGTAATGAGATTGCGAATGCTTGGAAAAAAGCAGATGACAATGAATCAAACGCAATTCACCGATTCACCGAATATGACCTGTTAATTCTTGATGAATACGGCTTGCATGACCGTCACGAAAATCGGTTGCAGCTTGTGCACAAAGTTTTGTATGCGCGTTATGACGCAGCAAAGCCAACGATGTTGATTTCCAATATGACGATGGCTGAGTTGCAAAAGGATTTGGGTGATCGTCTTTGGTCGCGGTTTCAGCATGATGGCCTAGTGATTGTGGAATGTAACTGGACGGATCAGCGTGTAGGAGGTGGGGTGTGAGCGTAATTTCTGAATACAAAGACTCAAGCGGTTTTACAGCTTATCCAAAACCACTTACTGATCATGCGTTTGCTGGATTGAATAAGCAGGAAAATATCGACTTCAAAATATGGCTTGGCTTGATTGGTGAAAATGAGATTGAAATTGCAGCCGATCAGAAGCTTGAAATTTATTTTGTTGAAGCATTCCAAGAGCAAATAAAAGAGCACTGCAAAAACATGAATCCTGCTCAAAAAGCCTCTCACATTAGTTTTTGGTTTCTACAGGCTGAAGCAGATCGAGTGTGTGCAGGCTTAAGACATGGGTGTGAGTTCTGGCAGTTAGTTGATTGGGTGCCAACTCAAGAGGAATTCAACAAGACATTCCTAGCAACTGAATCACTGGAGCTTGAATATGCACCACCAATGAAGCCAGCGACAAAGCTAAAGGTAGAAAAGCAGACCAAAGCAAAGTCAAATCCGGTTCGTGATGAGTGGACTTTGGATTTATTTGGAGGTGTGGCATGACATTCAAAACAGCATCACCGAGCAGAGATCGTGCACGCAGCGCATTTGAAAAGCGTCTAGATATTTTGATTCTTGCGGCGCATGCAGGATGTGAAATTACCGTGACTGATGTGCTTGAGGCCGCATTGGAGACATCAAGAATGACAGCAAGGGCTTGTCTAAATGATCTGGTTGAATGCGGCTACTTGGTTAAAACAACGATCTATTCGTATCAAGCCACAGAGCAATGCAAACAACTATTCGGGGTGAAAGGATGAAAGCACAGCAATTTATTGAAGACCATGGATTAGAGCAGGCACGCAATTTACTAGGGATGCTTAAAAATCTTGGCTGTCCTGATGATATGAAGTTCACAGTCATAAATGGGATGTGGCACAGATCAAGTGAGGGGTTTACGTACGATGATCTTAGTGCTGCCATAGCTGACCACGACCGCACGGACAACGTGTCAGACATTCGGAATCATATTGCGCCGACGACGAGGGTGATTGAGCATGAGTGATTTTGAAAAGTGGTTTAAGGATCAAGACTTCTACACAAACATGCGATTCATCCATGGTGACAAGTTGTTTGATAAGGATGGTGATGTTTATCGAGTGTTGCTAGTACAGATGTCTTATCAGGCGTGGGGCTCACAACGTCAGCGTTCTAAGGATGAATTTGTCGCACTCACTCAAGAATGGCACACCAAAGGCTGGAATGCTCGTCAGGGTGAGATTGATGAGCTAAAAGCCCAGCTCAACAACATGGAGGCTTGTTATATCGAGAAGAAAAAACGTGTGGAGTTGCTGGAATCCAATATTAAAAATCTTGTGGTGCAGCTTTCAAATAATTACGAGGTTGCAGAGGGTGAATACAAGAAAAATGCTGATTCATATTATTCGGGAAAATGTGATGCTTTTGATCTAGCTGAGCAATTAGCTTGCTTGGCTTTGCGAGGTGATAGTGACCAGCATCTCACTCGCTGAATATCACGCTCAATATGCGCCTAAGACTAAACCTAAGTCTGGGCGCAGCAAATTTAACGCACAGCGCATTGAAAAGGATGGAATGAAGTTCGATAGCGTCAAAGAGTACAAGCGCTATATCGAGCTTACAGCGCGAATGCAGAGGGGTGAAATTTCAGAGTTACGGTGTCAGGTCAAATTTGTCTTGGCACCTAAGGTTAAGCTGGAAGGTGAGAAAAGGGCAAAACCTGAATTGAGGTACTTCGCGGATTTTACATACATCGAAAACGGGAAATTCATTGTTGAGGATGTGAAGTCGCCTGGAACGAGAAATTTACCGAGTTATCGCAATAAGAAACACTTAATGAAAACAGTACACGATATCGATATTAGAGAAGTTTGAGGGATTGGGATGAATGCAATAGCAGAAAAATTTGAACCGTTTGAATGGTTGACTAAGGGTATTA
>NZ_VPAF01000026.1:0-11925 GCF_013419345.1 Acinetobacter sp. YH12086 | reverse complement strand
CTCTATTATGTTAAATAATTAAGGATAAAAGCTTTATTACTAAATAGAACAGTTGCTTAAAGCAGTATAGAGTTAAGTTTGCATTTTAATATCAAGTTGTCTTTCAGCACCGATAATCACCATACGAATCCCATTTTCAAAAATGTCATCCGCATTCATATTTTGTAAGGTATTCACTCCTTGGAGCATGAGTGGATATATAGTTGGATCGGCTTCGAATGGTGGGTCTGATCTTATTTCTTCTTGCTGCTCCTCAAGGACCCACCCAACAATAAACCTTCCTAATGTCATAAGTAATGCAACTGCTTCAACAGGAGAAAACCCAGCATGAGATAACAGCGCAACTTGGGCCTCAATCGTGTTGAAATGTCCTTGACTGGGGCTAGTTCTTGCATGTAGACGAGCACCATCACGGTAAGCTAGTAGTGCTCGACGAAAGCTTACAGAATTAGCGAGCAACCAATCTTGCCATGTCATCCCATCGATGGGTAAAGAAACTAAATGGTGTTCATTTATAATGGTTTCCGCCATTGCTTCCATTAACAAGGATTTATTCTTGAAATGCCAATATAGAGTTGGAGATTTAATACCCAATCGTTGAGCTAGCTTGCGTGTGGTTATTGAATCTATGCCTTCTTCATTCAACATATCCAATGCGGTACGCAGGACTATTTCACGTGTCAGACGTTGAGGTGCAATATCTTTTTTACTCATAAATCTATCACTGATAGGGAGTGTGTGAGAGAATATTAATTCTATCATTGCTAGAGAAGGCATTTGTGAAGAAATCATTGAGCGTGATTTTAATCACTATATTTCTGGATGCTGTTGGGATTGGTTTAATTATGCCGATCTTGCCTGAATTATTACGGTCATTGGCTGGAGCTGAAGCAGGCGGTGTTCACTATGGTGCTTTATTAGCTGTGTATGCTCTGATGCAGTTCATTTTTGCACCTATCCTTGGAGCGTTGAGTGACCGATTTGGACGTCGACCTGTATTAATTATTTCAATTGCTGGTGCAACGGCTGATTATCTCCTAATGGCTGCTGCTCCTTCTCTATTGTGGCTATATATTGGTCGTATTTTTGCGGGAATTACAGGTGCCAACATGGCTGTTGCAACAGCTTATGTTTCAGATATTACTCCAGCCCATGAGCGTGCAAAAAGGTTTGGTCTCCTTGGAGCTGTCTTTGGTATTGGGTTTATAGCGGGTCCGGTAATAGGTGGAGTTTTGGGTGAATGGAACTTACATGCACCGTTCTTTGCTGCTGCTTTTATGAATGGGATTCTTTTAATAATGACAGCAGTCTTATTAAAAGAATCAAAACACAGCAATAAAATGACTGAGAAGGTTCAGGAGCAATCAATATTAAAGAAATTATCCTATTTGATCACTCAACCTAATATGGCTCCATTGCTTGGTATCTTTTTAATTATCACATTGGTTTCACAAGTCCCCGCAACTTTATGGGTTATCTATGGGCAGGATCGTTATGGCTGGAGTATATTTATTGCAGGTGTTTCCCTTGCTAGTTATGGAATATGCCATTCTATTGCACAGGCTTTTGCTATCGCCCCTATGGTAAAGAGGTTTGGAGAGAAAAATACGTTGTTATGTGGAATAGCTTGCGATGCAATTGGTTTACTTCTTTTATCTATTGCTGTTGAAGAATGGGTGCCTTTTGCGTTGTTACCATTGTTTGCCCTTGGTGGAGTAGCCGTTCCTGCTTTGCAAGCAATGATGTCCAGAGGTATTAGTGATGAAAGACAAGGTGAATTACAAGGGCTATTAAGCAGTTTTAATAGTCTGGGGGCTATAATTGGTCCTGTATTAGTTACTAGCCTCTATTTTATGACTCAGGCATCAGCTCCTGGAATGGTATGGGCATTAGCTGCAATACTTTATGTAATCACCCTACCCTTATTGCTTAAGTATCGCCTGAATAAATATTCTGGAGTTCCATAAAATATTTAATTTATTGGTTTAAAAACTAATGGATTCTATAGTTTATCTAAAATTAACATAATACACGTTATACGAATTCCCAAGGCATGGCTTTTAGTCATGCTTTTTTTATCAAAAGACTATACCTGAATGATAGCGAGCCAAATCGCATACAATATCTATCATTAGACTTAATGCAATAATTAAATGATAGTATTATCATTAATCTAATAGAATTAAGATTAAATGATAGAAATGAATACACGTATTTATCTACGAGCTTCAACTAAAGATCAAGATGCAGAAAGGGCTTTGCAGATTCTTCAGGATCTAAACCAAAACTTGAATTTGGGTGAAACCATTGTGTACGTGGAAAACTATAGTGGTACGAAGTTAGACCGACCTGAATTGAATAAGCTACTGTCAGAAGCAAATCAAGGTGACACATTGTTAGTTGAAAGTATTGACCGCTTATCACGCCTAACCCAACGAGATTTTCAAGAGCTGAAGCGCAGGATCCAGGAGAAGGGACTTCGTTTAGTCGTAGCAGATCTTCCTACTACCTACCAAATGATTCAAACCAGTGACAGCATTACTCATTCAATCTTGGAACTCATCAACAATATGTTGATTGATCTTCTGGCAACAATGGCCCGCCTAGACAATGAGAAACGTATAGAACGTATTAAGCAGGGCCTGGCACGTTCGGGTTACAAACCAACAGGCAAGAAGGCAAATGAGGCTAAACATAAACGAATAAAAGAATTGCTAGTAGTTGGCAATATGACTAAGGAAGAAATTGCCAAAGCAGTGAATTGTGGAGTTGCAACTGTCTATCGAGTTGCTAAAGTTATCTAAAAGAGGCTTATCTCAACGCGCCCCCAATGGGGCACCGCTGCATTCAGGTTACTTCACATAAGAAATTTTATGTTAAATGATTGTTAGAAATGCCCCTTGATCGAGGCATTTTCTATAAAGAATACTAAAAACTAATTAAAGCCAACCAAGTTTCAAAACAAGGCAGTTCTCAGCAATCATATTTTTAAATTATATAACTCCCAACTGAGCTTTTGCTCCAACGATAAGGCTTTCATTTTGAGTTTCTAAGGCAAATAAACCATACATCAAAGGAGAGGCCGCTGCTCTTTCTAAAGTCTGTTCATATAGTTTATTCCAAACTTTACCCCCTAGTTTTTCATACTCGATGATTAGAGTTTTGAGGCTTTCTTCTCCAAACAAAGTTACATGCCCAGCAAAATCAATCGCTGGGTCATCTATATGGGCTGTTGACCAATCAATAACGCCTGAAACAGCTCCATCCTTTGAAGCTAGTACATGCCCAGCATATAAATCGCCATGTATAAATTGGGTGAAATCTGCCCATAGAACATCATTATCCAACCATTTTCTGTAGCGGGTTTCCAATTGCTCACTTATACCAATTTCAGATTTTACTAACTGCAAATTGTTTGCTATTTCAGGTCTTAAATCTGAAGGTTTCATAATTTTCAAATCATTTTCCCGAACTTCTTTTTCAGGAATACTATGGATTTCAAATAAGGTTTTTGCCAAAGATGTTATGTATTTCGGGCTATCTTTGTCCATATTCCAAATTATTTCATAGGTTTCAGCATCCAAATTTAAAACAGGATTATCTTTAAGTATGGGATAAGCCACTAATTCTGTAGATGAAATTCTCCAATCAGGAACCTCTACAGAAAGATGTTTTTTTACCAATTCTAAAATGCGTTTTTCTTTC
This sequence comes from Acinetobacter sp. YH12086, assembly GCF_013419345.1. Lineage (NCBI taxonomy): Bacteria > Pseudomonadati > Pseudomonadota > Gammaproteobacteria > Moraxellales > Moraxellaceae > Acinetobacter > Acinetobacter sp. YH12086. The sequence continues at coordinate 8,220 of NZ_VPAF01000026.1, read as the reverse complement.
TTGATTTGTTCCCTCATGCCATCACGACGAGGAATACGCAGCAACCATTGTTGCCCCTTTGTATCAAGAGCAAAAACGACCTTAAAATCAATGCCCATTTCATTGAAATTCATTTTGTCCGTAAGCAACAAGCCGTGTGCTTCAGCAAGTGATTGAATATCTTGAATTGTCATTTTTAATTTCCTTTAAAGAGTTCAATAATTAATGTTCGGATTAGATTGGCTATCATTAACAATCTCTCTCAAAAGTCTTGATGATTTTGTGGTCTTTGATCTCGTAGATAATGTCAGCAATATTATCGACCAATTGCTTGTCATGAGATACGAAGATAATAGTTCCTGCATAGGACTTCATCATTGTTTCTAATGCGGCAATACTTTTTAGGTCAAGATAGTTTCCTGGTTCATCCATAAGCAAAATATTATATTTTCCTAAAAGCATTTTGGATAAAAGCAGTTTGATGATTTCACCTCCCGATAAGTCGGATAAGTTTTTTTGAATATCATTCGCTCCGATCCCCATTGAAGCCAATACTGCACGAATTTCCGCAACTGTGTACTCGCACTCTTCCTGCATAAAGGAGAGCACAGATTTATGCGTGTTAAATTTATATCCTGTTTGTGTAAAGTAGCCAATTTCAGCTTTTGGAGATATGGTTAATCCATCAGCACGTTCTGATATCATTTTTAACAAGGACGTTTTCCCTGTTCCATTCGATCCAGTTATAGCGACTTTAGCGCCAAGCGGTATTATAAAGTTAGCGTCATCAAAGATAGTACGGCTACCAAATTTTAAGCTCAGACCATCTGCCGTAATCGGGAACTTATTGTGCAGTTCTAGGGCTGAACTTTGACGAAAACGAATAGAACGCAAATGCTCTGGTGCTTGAATATCTTCTAATGCAGCCAAACGCTTTTCCATACTCTTAGCTGCCTGATACAGTTTTCTTTGCTTGGTGCCAGTCATTTTTGCATGCCCAAGTCGTCCAGCACTTTCGGTAGAGTTTTTGGATTTTTCTCCTTTTTTCTTATTGTCTAATCGATTAGCTTGCTGGCGTTTTTCTTGCACAGCAGATTCTAATCGCTCCCGTTCCTTCATCATCAGCTCATATTCTACGGCTTGGTGTTGTCGCTCTTCTTCTTTTTGACGCAAGTAATCCGAGTAACCACCCCAATATTCCGTAATTTTACCGTCTTTTAACTCCCATATCTTGTCTACAACCATATCAAGAAAATATCGGTCATGACTGATAACAAGTAATGCTCCATCAAATGCTTTAAGTTGACCAATAAGTAGATCTATTCCATTGAGATCAAGGTGGCTGGTTGGTTCATCCGCTAGAATGCCATGTACTTGTTGGGAAAATGCGGCAGCAATTTTTGCACGAGTTTCCTCTCCGCCACTCATTGTGTCGTTTTGTACATTGGAAACACCAAGGCGAGATAACATTGCCCGGTCTTCGACCGTTTCTATTTCGATTCCGCCCAGTTGGCTGATATGTGCAAAATCACCAAAACGCTGTAATGTCGCTTCGGCTAAAACAATTTCGCCATTAAGTACTTTGAGTAAACTACTCTTTCCTGCTCCGTTATCACCCACAAGACCAATACGGTCATAAGAGTGAATTTCCAATTCATCAATATCCAAAACATCACGCCCAGCATAATCCAAGCGTATGTTTCTCGCTTTAATAATTAAACTCATTTTTATTTACTCCTGTTTAGCTCTTGAAATTTTTTATGCAGCAAACAGGATTTAGGTGAAAACAAAAGCTAGCATCACAGTGTCCTCCCAAAAAAAAAGCTATTCATCCACAGGGTGGACAAATAGCTAGTCAATTAAGTTATAACTGGAAACTATGCACTAAAAGCATACTTATAAATTAAGCATACTTTTACTTTATATATCCGCATATATTCTTAAAGACACAACAAAAGCCCACCATTATAAAATAGTGTCACTATGCAAATAGTTGTGTCTTAACGAATGCGGATAGAATGCATAAACTTACCTAAAAAATAAAATTCAGTTTTATGATAACTTTACTGTTAAAAGAAGTCTAGACAACCTTGTTTTATGCTTGGATATAAGGCTTATTTTAAAATAATAGTAGTGAAGATTTTCTAAAATTAACATAATACACCTTATACGAAATCATTAATAAAACCTTAATATAATCAATGTATTATTCTGTACAAAAAAGCCTAAGAGACCACTCTTAGGCTTTTTCAGTGATTTTTCGTGTTCCACGCTCAATAACTAAGCAATGTTCCACAAGTTTATTCAGTTTTAATAAACCTCATCCAGTTTTTTGATGAGTCATTATTTCATGTGCTTGCACTGAAATTGGCTCATCAAAAAACTGGAGTCCTGGCTAACCATAAGGAAGGAAAAAACGGCTCAGGAAACCCCTTTTTTTAGGTTCAGGCTCAACGTGTTCTGGAACAGGGATACGTTTATTGTCTTTCTGAGGAGTAGTCAATCCGTCATAGTTTGACTCAGTCTGTGGCCGAGGATCTGTTGCTATATTCGAATTAGTAGATTCATTTAGTTGATTAATATTTTCTTGTTTTGGCTGTTCTAAGGTGCCCTTAAACTCAATTCTATGAGTAAGATCTTCAATATGTTGCATCAAAGACTTTTCTCTTTGATTTGCTAACTCTAACTGATTTTTGAGTAAAGAAATTTGATCTTTTAATACATTTTCAACTTCAGATTGAACGTGTACTTGTACATCCTTTTGAACTTGTTCAGTACGTGCACTGGACTGAACACCGACTGGATTGCCATAAACTCTGATAAGTTCAGACAAGTCTATAAGTCCATCATGATCTCTTGATAATTCACCACTTTTTAAAGCCTCGTATATTGTTGTACGTGATTTTTTAAAGGCTTTACTTGCGTCCATAACGCTAAATTTTGTTGTGTTCAATGGAATCCCTCAGTACGTGTACAAGGATGTTTATGTGAACATCCAATCTGAACATGAAGTTTATTTTGTATTAAAGCCTACTTTTTTTAGATATGGGAGTAGTTCTTCAAATTTTTGTGGATCTCGTAGCATTTCAGAAATTCGAACTGCAAATTGTGAGTAGCTTTCAGTACCTTGAGAATATTTATTCATCTCTGGAAGCTCAGACAGTTTACTGGCAAAAAGATGACGCTGTGCATCGGTAAATTTTGAGAAAATCTCAAGAGCAGTTTGCTCTTTGTTATGAGCTATAACGACTTTTTTCAGTTTAAAGTTGAATGAAAAACCAGAAATATTACGTCCCTTTTTATGTTGCTGACATTGGACGTTAATATCCGTGTGTTCATTAATTTGGGCAATAGCTAGATTTAATACTCGATCTTTGAAATTTCCCATTCTTGTATATTCATCATCAAGAACGCCTATTTTTTGTCTGAACTCTGCTAGTTCGATAATTGGAGTTTGACCCGTACTACGCCAAGCAATTAATAATTCATACAACCGCACAGCATAAGCACTGCTGAGATTACTAATCTGTTGTAACTCATATTTAGTGAATTGTTCTTCTAAACGTGTAATAAGTGGCACGATTGCAGGGGCAAATATTAACTTTACTGTAGCCTCATCATCGATATATCTAATCTCGCTCACCCAGCGACTTAAAACATTCTCTACATTTCCTCTTTTATTAATTTCTTGATAGCTAAATTGACGTACAAATAGATCCTTACAAGCATCTTTTAACGCTTGGTAAGCTGTTTGTCTTGCAACATTAAATTGATTTACATAACTCTCAGCATGCACTTCTAAGGGGTCATTTGCATTGATTCCTCGACCACTATCTCTTGCTTCGACGATAGCTAATAAGATCAAACGTTGTTCTACTAAGTCTAAGTTATAACTCGCATTAATTAAGGCATTATCTTTAACTACTAAGTCCCGCATTTTATTTGTCTACATTATTACTTATGAATATAAATCTATAATAATAAATATGCAGATTAATGCAAGGTAAACGTAGTTAAATCTACAAAAAAAAATAATGTAGATTATTGGTAGGTAAACGTAGTCATATTGGTAGGTAAACGTAGTCATATTGGTAGGTAAACGTAGTCATATTGGTAGGTAAACGTAGTCATATAAGATCTAGAAGCCTTTATTTACAAAGTCTTGAGCATGTCTAAAAGCATTTAAAAGCTTAAAAATAATTAAAAGCCCAGGGAGTAAAAAATTGCCCTTGGTTTTCGCTACGCTCAAACTCTATTGAATCTCGCTTTCGCTCGATTCGTTGGGGCAATTTTTGGTTAATATTTTCGTGACTTTTAGAAAAAGCAAAAGCAGCTCGGAATTCGCTTCGCTCATCAGCTTTTTTTCTCGCTACGCTCGGTTTAGGGATCAAACTTGGAAAGTTCGCACCCATGCGGGATGCTCTGTAGGGTAGGTGATTAATGGATAGGGAGCTTGTAATCAGGGAAAGGAAAGAGCAAATTTTCTCAGTTCGCTCGTAGACACTCGCTCTGTTTATCGACTCATGCCACGAGATTTCATTTTAGGCGCATGTTGCTGTGCTTTGAGCTGTTGTTCTTGTCTGAGTTTCATCTGTTGTTCTGCTTTGATCTCATTCACACATTTCTTAATAACTTGATAGGTTGAGTATAGAGTTTGGTATTGCTTGGCTTTGGCCGGATGTTGTTGTTGGTACTGCTTCCAGGCATGTTCTTTGAACTTTTCATTTTCCAATAAATCCTTCACACCATGTTTTTTCTGGTGTTCATGCTGACCTTTCAGCTTTTTGTGTTCCTGATAAATCTCGTCACGTTGGGCTTCCCAGGCTTTTTTTCCAAACAGTAAGGGTTTGTTCTGGGTTAATTCGTTGTGTTGATCGACCAGGCTTTGCAATCTGTCATGACTTTGCTTGAGTCGACTCTTCACGATGTCCTGGGCAAGCTGCTGATTGAACTCGTTTTCATGTTTTTGCATCTTGCCGAAGGTGTTTTCGGCCTTTTTAAAAACATCCTGCATAAATTCTAGGTCTAGATTCGCGTCTTTTGCGCTGATTTCGCGATTTAGCACTTTGCCAAGGGTTTCTCTCTGTTTTTCTTCAAACAGGGCTTTTTCGTCAATTGGTGGCGTTTTAGCACTATTTTTGATTTGGATCTGCTGTTCAGTTTTTAGTGTATTGAGTTTGATCTCATTTTCAGCAATCAGCAGATCCATATTTTTACCGTATTGCAGTTGAGCCTGATTTCTCTGTTTGATTTCATCATTGCTTCGGCTGATTTCGGTCTTAATCCCTTTCCGGCGCAGTTCGGTGACTTTCGGCCCTTCGTGCAGGGTAGCCTCTAGACCATTCTCCTGGTCCTTGTAGCTGCGGTGATCGACTCGGGCGGTGTATCCGGCCATGTCCAGGTGCATATTGCAGATATCGGCAAAGTGTTCGCGCCAGTATTCGATTTCTCCACTGTGTTTCTGATCCAGTTCCCGGGTTTTTTCTGTAAAACCCTCTGGCGTGAGTTTACGTGTGCTCATCAGGATATGGGCGTGATAATTGCGTTCATCACTGCCGGATCCAGTATGCGGTGCATGGATACAGGCATCGACGGCCACCTGATGTCTGTCCACGATACTGGCGCATAGCTCTTCGAGCATGGCCAGGCGTTGTTCCTGATTTAATTCACTTGGAAAAGCGATTTCAAATTCCCGGGCAACTGTCGAGTTTTTTCGGGTTTCCCGTTGTTCCACTTCGTTCCAGAGTTTTTCCCGATTTTTTAAATGCTCTGGTGCGCCTTTGGGTAAATAAATTTCTTTGTATTCCACACCAGTTTTTCGGCTGTAGTCATGTTCTCGGCCTTCACGTTCGCAATAAATCTTTTCACCGGCCCGATAGGCGATTGCAGCAGTGGCGGAACGCCCTGCTGATCGTGCTACGGTTTTGACTGAAAAGTGGTAAATCGCCATGCCTTTTTTCGCTTTTAAATTTTCACGTAGTGAAATACAACCGTGGATACGGTTGTCGGGGTATTGGGGTTTCCCCAATCGGACTTGCAAACGAAGTTTGCATAAGTGCGCTCTTCGAGGAAAACATTACTATACATATAGCACCTTGAATGCAGATTCAAGTGCGCTTATGTTAGGGATGGTTTCCCAGGATGATGGTATTGGATTAATGAGTGTTACTGAAATATTAGACAGTAAAATCAAGGCACAGGAAGAAAAGCTAAAGCAGTTAAAGGCTCAAAGACAGGCAGCACTGGCAAGAGAACGTGCCAAAGAGAAAGAACAGGCTCGAAAGGATGATACCAGACGCAAGATTTTAATCGGATCCTGCATGTTGAAAATTACCGAAGAAGATGAACAAGCCAGAGCAAAACTGATTGCTCAGATGGATAAATATTTAATGGATGAAAGAGATCGTAAGCTGTTTGATCTGCCCGCATTTAATTATTAATTTTTTGAAAAGATACATAGGAATTTGAAATGAGATTGCTAATTGCTTTAATTTTTCCCTGGCTGCTGTTTTTCACCATAGGGCGACCATTTGCAGGCATCATTTGTTTGCTACTTCAGATTACAGTTTTAGGTTGGATCCCGGCTGCCATCTGGGCGGTCTATGCTTTGTCGCAATACAAGACTGATCAGAAAATTAAAAGAACAATTCGCTCATCATAAATAGTGTAATTGTGTGATTTTTAGATCTGATTGATTTTGTGATTTCCATCACACTTATCCATGAGCGAATGATCAGATTGTGAAGATTATTTGAGCAATAAGTGATTTAATAAATCTTATAACAATAATTATAAAACTCCAGAGGTAAAGAAATTAATCCTCTAATTCTTAGTTAAAAAAATAATTAAAACAAGAATTAGAGGATTTCATTTTTTTATCGAATTCACTCTATTTTTTGCCACAAAGCTCCTATCCAATAAGGGTATGGGGCTACTTTTTTGACTTCGCATAAGAGATTTTATGTTAAATTTTTTATATCAAAATTTCAAAGTGTACTGATGAGTACACTTTGAATGGGTTCTAACACCCGAATTTCGTATATGAGATTTTATGTTAAATTTTTTATATTAAAATTTCAAAGTGTACTGATGAGTACACTTTGAATGGGTTCTAACACCCGAATTTCGTATATGAGATTTTATGTTAAATTTTTTATATCAAAATTTCAAAGTGTACTGATGAGTACACTTTGAATGGGTTCTAACACCCGAATTTCGTATATGAGATTTTATGTTAAATAAGATGGAACTTAGACAAAATTTTATTAATAGTTATGCATTCTGCACAGTTAGTTTTAGACCTAAAGCATTTACTACACGATTAATCGTATCAAAACGAGGTGCTGAATCTTGACGGAGTGCTTTGTAAAGTGCTTCACGTCCAATTCCTGCTTCTTTAGCGATTTGAGTCATACCACGAGCTTTAGCAATTACACCAAGTGCATGAGCTAGTTCAGCAGGGTCATTCTCTTCAAGAACCATATTAAGATACATTACAATATCTTCTTCACTCTTAAGTGCTTCTGCCATGTCAAAGCTAGGTAGATCAGCTATTTTAACCATTTTTCAATCCTCTAAAGATTTTGATAAATCAACAGCTCGTTCTATATCCTTTTGCTGTGTAGATTTATCACCACCTCCAAGCATCACAATGATTACATCACCATGTTTGATGTAATACATGCGCCAACCTGGTCCGAAGAACTCTCGCATTTCCCAAACACCTTCTTGAAGATGCTTTACATCGCCCCAATTACCACGCTGAACCTTATCTAATCTTCGATTCAGTTTAAGACGGGTCATACTGTCTTTAATGCTATCTAGCCATTCATCAAATTCAGGGAGACGTTTAATCTCGGTCATGAAAGTTCCTCTTTATTGTATTCGATCGAATACACAACATTATAATGAATATATTTTATGAGTAAATGAAATAATAAGAATATATTTTATCAATTGATTATTTAATAACCTATGTTCTTGGCAAAAGGTATCAAACCTGCTCATAAAAAAGCCGACTTGTTTCTAAGTCGGCTTTTTACTGTTTTTGAAGTCAGTCAAAATTTTATAACTATATGAAAAACAAGGATATTTTAAAAAGCATTTCGTATAACCTCTATTATGTTAAATAATTAAGGATAAAAGCTTTATTACTAAATAGAACAGTTGCTTAAAGCAGTATAGAGTTAAGTTTGCATTTTAATATCAAGTTGTCTTTCAGCACCGATAATCACCATACGA
>NZ_VPAF01000025.1:0-13076 GCF_013419345.1 Acinetobacter sp. YH12086 | reverse complement strand
AAAGTTTTACGTACTTTAACTGAATCAACCTATGAAATTCAGCCTCAGCAAAGTCATTATGAATCTCTCGAAGTAGATGAGTTCTGGAATTTTGTTGGAAATAAAAAGAATAAACAATGGCTTATTTTTGTTCAAAAGTCATATTTTACCTCGGAGAAACCGGACATTTTTATTGGTGAGAATATAGACACTTTAAATGGGTTCTAACACTCTCTGTTATTCCTAAGTAGAAATGTCCTACCTAATAACCAAATAGAAATGTCCTATATGGACAATTCCAAGTCAAGCACAGGATTCAGATTTCGTTCTTTGATTACTGTCTTCTGTGCACGTCTGCTTGGCATAGATTGAGAACGATTACGTTTGTTTTGCTGTTCCAATTCTTCATGCTGTTGTTGAATATGATTGAGAACTGCACCTAAACGTTTATTCTCAACAATCTCTCGCTGGTTAAGCTGACTTAATTTATCGAAGATGCTGTAATTGATTTTTCTTCCCTGATATTCAATCGCGACTGTACCATCCGGGTATTCCAGGAACTCAAGATACTTACCGATCAACCTTTGATTTTCTTCGGTGTTTTCCAGGAGATATACGCATTTATCATAAGTAATCGTCAGGCTATTCGTGACTCTGCGGGGTTCACGCCAAGTAAAAATATCATCTAATTCTTCGGCTGTTTCAGTGATAGGCCGATGTAGATCCTTAGGATTAAAAGCCATCTTGGCGAACTTCTGATTGAACTGCTCAATGAAGCAGGGTAGCCAGGCATTAGCTTGCTCAATCGAGCTGATACCTTCCAGACGCATCTCCTTGATCAGACGGTCCTGAAGGGTTCTGTTGGCACGTTCCACACGGCCTTTGGCCTGTGGTGAATTGGCGAAGATGATATCGATATTCAGGGTACTGAGTACGCGTCCAAACTGGGTAATCTTGGTGTCTTTCTTGCTGCTTTGATTCACCCTGAAGACTGAATGTTTGTCGCTGTAAAATGCCAACGGCTTACCATGCTGCTCAACATACAAGCGTGTTGAAATCATATAATCAAAGGCTGATTCTGATTCACAGAAGCGTAAATGCTGCAATTTTCCTGTAGCATCATCGATAAACACCAGCAGACAGCATTTAGCAGCGCGTCCTTCAAACCAGTCATGATATGAGCCATCAATTTGGATCAGTTCACCAAAGCAATCCCGGTTGTAACGAGGCTGATACGGGCGTTTCAGGCGCTTGGATCGAGGAATCCATAAGTCAGCTGCAATCATCCAGGAACGCAGGGTTTCTACTGAAAGATCGAATCCATGTACGGTGGTGAGCTTTTCATGCGCTAAAGTGGGTCCGAAACCATGGAGTTGGTCAGAAACAATATTGAGGCACTTGAGTCTGAGTTCTTCAGGAAGTTTGGAATTGCTGATTTGGCCACGACCGGCATGGGCTAATGCAGCGGGACCTTGAGCTTTGTATTTCTGCAGTAAGCGTCTGATCTGACGTTCTGAAATATGAAGTAGCTGAGCAGCCTGGGATTGAGTTATGCGTTGATCGCAGATTTCCTGCACGACCGACAATCGTTTAAGTTCTTTATCCGACATAGACACCAACATATCAAACCGTCCGCTAACGAAATTGCAAAAGTGCATATTCTAAAAGCGGACATTTTTACTTTGGAGAAACCGGACATTTCTATTTTGGAGTTACACTCTCGTTTCGTATAACAGCCATTATGTTAAATGAATGATAATTGACATTTTGTTCATTAATACTGATATGCAACGAATTTTATTATATGTCACCCCTCAATTACAAATATAAATGACTGCTCGTCTAATCATCTCCATTACACAATTAAATGTTAAAATGCATAGCTACTTCATCTAAGATAAAATATATGTATCCAAATCTACAGCACAGCTTCGAAAACAGCGTCATTCTCGTTGTAGAAGATGATTATGATATTGGTGACATTCTTGAAAAATACATAAAAAATGAAAACATGCAGGTCATCCGTGCATTGGATGGACAACAAGCTTTAGAGTGCCTAAAAGCCAACTCTATCGACCTGATTCTCCTTGATATTAAATTACCCAAACTAAATGGCTGGGAAATTCTACAAATCATCCGTCAAACAAGTCATTTACCTGTCATTATGCTGACTGCCTTAGATGATCAAGTGAATAAGATCATGGGGCTAAAAATGGGTGCTGATGACTTTATTATTAAGCCATTTAACCCAAACGAAGTGATTGCACGAATACAAGCCGTACTTAGACGAAGTACAAGCCAAAATATGGAAATAACTAATATTATTCGTTATAGAAATATTGAAATTAATCCAGATCATCATCAAGTTTACATTTCAAATGGTCAAAGAAATCAGTTGCTCAACCTTACGTTAACTGAGTATAAGATACTGTTTTTGATGGCAAAAACACCGAATAAAGTCTTTACACGTAATGAATTGATCCAAAACTGTATGCCTGAAAGTGATGCTTTAGATCGCACTGTAGATAGCCATATCAGCAAATTACGCAAAAAACTTGAAGAAAATGATGTAAATGGCTTATTAATCAATGTCCGTGGCGTGGGGTATCGCTTAGATCAAAATCATGAAATTTAACTTTTTTAAAAATTCTGTTGGAATTAACTTCCAGTTTATTATCATGATGAGCCTATTCAATTTAGGCATTACGCTGTTATCTTTCATGATTGGCTATTTTGTTTATAGCTGGGCGATAAAAATAGGTTTTCTAAATACACAAGTTATTAATTCAAATGAATTTTCAGTTACCTCCGTTGACTTTATCTGGCTGTTTTTAGTGCTATTAACAGGCTTTTTTCTTTCTACTATCCTCGCCTTTAAATATGGAAAACGCTATACACAGCCAATTAGTGATTTAGCAGATGTTATTCAACAAATTCAACAAGGCAATTTAGCACTCAGAATTAAACAGCCACATCATGATATTCCACATGAAATCAAGTCTCTTATTGAGAACTTCAATGAAATGGCAAACCAACTTGAAGTATCAGTTAAGAATTCAACTGTTTGGAATGCTGCAATTGCACATGAATTACGAACACCTGTGACAATATTACAAGGTCGCTTGCAAGGTATTGTCGATGGTATATTTATTGCCGATAAAGCTTTACACCTAAGCTTATTGAACCAAGTCGAAGGCTTATCTTACCTTGTGGAAGATTTACGGACACTGACACTTATTGAAAATAAACAATTACGATTAGAACTAGAAAAGACCAATTTAAAAAATAGTATTGAAAAATGTCTGCAGATGTTTAATGAACGGTTTCATGTTAAAGGTTTAACTATTGTTTTAAATTTGACGGATAAATTGGTTTGCGTTGATATAAGAAGGATGGAACAGGTCTTTATTGCATTGTTCTCTAACTTTCTAAGATATTCGAATGCTGGAAAAATAAATATTACATCTGTAACCACAGCAGAACATTGGGTATTGACGTTTGAAGATGAAGGTCCTGGTATTGATGAATCGCATCTTAAACACCTGTTCAAACCCTTCTATCGACTGGAAGACTCTAGATCATGTCTAGATGGCGGTACTGGATTAGGCTTGGCAGTGATTGATGCAATTATTGAAGCACACCAAGGTCATATTTATTATTCTAAATCCAAAAACTTAGGTGGCAGCTGTTTTACTATTCAACTAAATCGTAAGACATCAACTCATTTATAATGTGTTAAGTTCAGATTAATACGGCTTAATTTAAACCATAAATTTAAGATAAATTGATGTCTGAACTTAACCATTCTGTTTGATGATCCTCAAATAAATTTCATCACAATGAATTCTCATCTCGATATTTAGCTAGCATAAAAAATACCACAATGGAGAGTATCCCGATGATAATCCCTGCTGTTAATAATAAATTAACATGAGCTGAACTGAAGGCAATTTTACCTGCGTTAATCAATGCTGTACCTTGTTCAACGGGTAACTGGCTCGCCACTAAATAGGTATCACCAATCGAAAGTCTGGCTTTTTCTGCTAAAACAGCAGTTAAATCTGACGGCACTTGAAGATGACTGCCAAATATATAGGCCATGAAAACACCAAATAAAGTAATACCTAGTCCTGTACCCAGTTCATAACCTGTACTTTCAAGTGAACCTGCCGCACCGCCCTTTTCTGCAGGTACTGAGCCCATGATCGCAATGGATGAAGCTGTTAAACCAATACTCAGTGTTAATCCAATCGAAGCTAAAATAAAGGGAACGATGATTCCCGGATGATGAAAATCTGAATAACTCAAACTGACCAACGCAATTGCTGCCAATATTAATGACATGGTCGCAACCAGACGGAGTCCAAATTTATTGGATAAAAAACCAGCAATAGGCCCGCCAATAGCGGCCGCAACCATAATCGGAACCATAAAAAGACCGGCTTGCAGCGGTGTTAAACGAATGACATATTGCAGCTCCATTGCCAAAGTTAACTCAACCCCTGCCAAAGCGCCTGCAGCAACCATTGCCATAATAATGCCGGCTAAAATAGCAGGACGTGAAAATAGCGAAAGATCTAGCATCGGCTGAGGAGAATTCAGCTGTTTGCGTACAAATATGGTTAATAAGCCGATAGATAAAACGACCAAAGGCAAGACAATCAACAACGACTGTTTACCGCCTAAGCCTGCTTTTAGTGCATATACAAACGAAATCAAACCGACAATCAGCAATAGCGCTTGACCAAATGCCCAATGTCCAGGGGTTATAGCTTCTTTTCGGGACAATAAGAAATAGCACATTGGTGCGACAACCAGCATGATTGGGACGTTAATCAGGAAAACTGAACCCCACCAGAAATATTCTAACAATCCCCCACCAATGAGCGGTCCAATGGCGGCACCGGCTGATCCGATTGTGCCCCAAATACCCAGCGCAATGGCACGTTCGCGACTGTCTTCGAAGGTTCTGCGAATAATACCCAATACACAGGGCATAATCATGGCACCGCCTAATGCTAATAAAGCACGTGCGGCAATCAGCATAGAAGCCGTTTGGGAAAATGCCGCAAGGACTGAGGCAATTCCAAATATAACCAAGCCAATCAGCAGAATCTTACGATTGCCGACACGATCAGCCAAAGTTCCCATCGGAACTAAAAGTCCAGCCATAAGTAATGGATAAATATCAATAATCCATAAGACTTGGTTACTTGTGGCACTCAGCGATTGGGTTAATGAGGGAACCGCAACATGCAGTACAGTCATATCAATCACAATCGGCAGAAATGCAAGCACGACAGCGAGCAATATCCACCAGCGTTTCGGATCAAGATTGGTAGCTTTCATGATTAAACCTATATTGATGGTTTATTAAATCAATTCTGAAATAAAGATGTAAATGAAAGATTTGTTGTGGGCTAAACTCGTTAACCCACAGCTTTTATTCTCAGTTTTGATGCTTAATGTGCCGCTTTACGTTTCGAGAATTTCTCAACCATGCTCATGACGACAATAAAGAAAATCGGTACAAAAATAACAGCTAGAATTGTTGCGCTGATCATGCCGCCAAAGACGCCTGTACCAATCGCTTTTTGAGTTTCAGAACTAGCGCCACTGGCAATGACTAAAGGAATAACGCCACAGGTAAATGCCAAAGATGTCATTAGGATTGGACGTAAGCGCAATTTAGCGGCTGCAACGGTTGCCTCCACTAAACCCATTCCTTCTTCTCTTAGTGCTTTTGCAAACTCAACAATCAAAATAGCATTCTTTGCAGATAGACCAATAATCGTGATCATGCCGACCTTAAAGAAAATATCATTTGGCATACCACGTAACATTACTGCTAAAAAGGCGCCAATCAACCCTAGAGGGACAACTAGCATCACAGAGAATGGAATTGACCAGCTTTCATAAAGCGCTGCCAAGACAAGGAAAACGACTAACATCGACAACAGTAATAAAAACAAGGTTTGTGATTCCGACTGTTTTTCTTCTAGAGAAATCCCAGTCCACTCATAACCCACACCTTTCGGAAGTTGTTCAATCAAATTTTCCATCTCAGTCATGGCTTGTCCTGAAGATATACCTGCTGCTGGACTGCCAGAAATACTCAATGATGGACGACCGTTGTAACGATTGTATTGTTGTGGGGAATGTTGCCAAATTGGAGTAATTATTTCAGACATTGAAACCAATTTACCGCTTTGACTGTTCACCTTAATCTGAAGAATATCTTCAATACTCATGCGTGATTTGGCATCAAGTTGCACAATGACTTGCTGCATACGGTCATGATTTGGAAAATCATTGATATACATCGAACCCATTGAGGTTGAAATAATATCGGTCACATCACTGAAATTAACACCTAATGCCTGCAATTTATCTCTATCAATTTTAAGCTGTACAGAACTGCCATCTGGCAAACCTTCAGGATAGACCTCCGCCACGATTTTACTTTGTGCTGCTAATGCTAAAAGCTGATCTTGTGCTTCTCTTAAAGCAGGCATGCCAATATTGCCACGATCTAATAATCTCAGTGAAAAACCAGATGAGTTACCCAATTCATCAATTGCTGGTGGTAACACAGACATGGTTTGACCTTCTGAACTTTCAGCCATCGCTATATTGGCATTATTCACGACTTCTTGTGCCGTAATAGTACGCTCTTCGAATGGCAATAGATTGGTAAAATACATCGCTGTATTCTGACCAGATCCACTAAAACCAAAACCTAAGACCGCCATATTGTCTTTAATCCCCGTTTCTTGGTCTAAATAATTTTGAAACTCAGCAACGACTTTACGGGTACGTTCTTGAGTTGCATCCGCAGGAAGTTGAATCGAAGTCATAAACCACCCCTGATCTTCTTCTGGCATAAACGCAGTCGGAACGTGTTTAAAACTAAAAATCAGCACAATGACAATGCCTAAGAAACATAACATTGCGAGGGTTTTATGTTTAATTACTTTAAATAAACTGCGTTCATAGCGATTGTTCAGCTTCTCAAAACTGCGATCAAACGATGCAAAAACACCCTTTTTCTGATGGTCTTGATCAATCGGTTTTAACATCGTTGCACATAACGCAGGGGTTAATGTCAGTGCAAGGAAAGCTGAGAATAAAATTGAAACCGACATGGTAATGGTGAACTGACGATAGATAATCCCCACTGAGCCTGACGCCAATGCCATCGGCAAGAATACAGCGGCTAACACTAAGGTGATGCCAATAATCGGATTGGTAATTTCCTTCATGGCTTTAGATGTGGCTTCAACTGGAGATAAGCCTTCTGTCGCCATAATGCGTTCAACATTCTCAATGACCACAATCGCATCATCGACAATAATCCCGATCGCAAGCACCATACCGAACATGGTCAGCACATTAATCGAAAAACCAGCAAGCAGCATGACTGAGAATGTGCCAAGCAATGCAATCGGTGCAACAATCGCCGGAATTAAGGTGTATCGAACATTGTGTAAAAAGATAAACATGACAATAAAAACTAATGCCATAGCTTCAAGCAATGTCATGATTACTTTTTCAATCGAGATTTTTACAAAAGGTGCAGTGTCGTAAGGTATAGAGAATTTCATACCATCAGGCAGTGCTGAACCTAACTGTTCAATTTTCGCTTTAACACCTTCTGCAGTCTTGACAGCGTTGGCACCAGGACTCATTTGTATCGCCACAGCTGTAGAGGCTTTGCCATTTTCTAAAATCGCAAAGTTATACATCTGTGCCCCGATTTCGACACGAGCGACATCCGACAGTCGAACATTGGCGCCATTTTGTTGAGCACGTAAACTAATTTTCTTGAATTGCTCTACAGTTTCTAATTGACCTTGAGCAGTTAAAGGAATAGTAATTTGTTGCCCCGTCAAAGCAGGAACATCACCAATACGACCTGGTGATATCGGCAAGTTTTGGTTTTGGATGGCTGTATTCACATCTTGAATACTCAATCCATAAGAAACCAAACGATCTGGATCGACCCAAATCCGCATGGCTTTTTCAGCACCAAAATTTTGGACTTTACCAACACCGTCAACCCGCTTTAATTCTTCAATCACATAGCGAGTCATATAGTCACTGACATCAATTTCACTATATTTGCCATTCGGTGAACTTAAGCCCACCATCATTAAAAAACCAGACGACGCAGCATCGACCATCAGCCCTTGTTGTCGCACTGTTTGAGGTAAGCGTGACTCAATGGCTTTAATTTTGTTTTGCACATCAATTTGTGCAAGTTCTACATCTGTACCTGGTTTAAATGTTGCGGTGATTGTTGCTGTTCCAGAACTATCTGAACTTGAACTGTAATAAAGTAAGTTTTTGACACCTGACATTTCCCGCTCAATCAAGGTCACAACACTATCATTCAATGTTTTTGGCGTAGCACCTGGATAGATTGCCGTAATACTAATCTGTGGTGGCGCAACACTTGGGAATCGTGCAATAGGTAACTTGGGGATGCTTAGTACACCCAACAGAATAATAAATAAAGCAATCACCCATGCAAAAATAGGACGCCTAATGAAAAATTGGGACATTATTGCTGTCCTCCATTTTCCTTAATATTTGTAGGTTGCCACTGCTTAATTTTTAATTTTTGCTCAGGCTGTATACGATCAGCCCCTTCAACAATGACTTTCTCACCTGCTTGTAACCCTTGTTTGATCACATAGTTATTTTGATAACGTTGACCAAGCTGAACAGGCTTGCTTTGCGCTAAACCTTTTTGATTAACAATCGTAACATTGGCTTTACCACTAATATCATGTTGAATCGCTTGTTCTGGAACTAGGAGCGCATTTTCAACTTGAGCTCGGCTCATATTGACTCGAACATACATGCCTGGCAAAAGTTTTTGATTTTCATTATTGGCTAAAATACGGATTGTGACATCACCCGTATCAGGATCAACTTTAGTATCCGAAAATAGGATTTCACCTGTAACGTTATAAGGTTTACCCTGACTATTTAGGATTTCAACCGTATGTTTGGTATTTGACACGTCACCTTGCTGTAAAGCTTCCTGTAGTTTTTCATAATCACTAATTGATTGCTTTACATCAACATAGACTTTATTAATCTGTTGTATTACGGCCATTGCATTAGTATCACCTTGACCAACTAATGCACCCTCAGTCACTAAGATTTCACCAATCGTTCCCGAGATAGGGGCTGTAACAGTCGCATATTTAAGATTAAGTTGTTGTCTGCTTAACATGGCTTGCATTTGCGCCACATCGGCTTTTGCTTTTTGATAATCTGCTTCGGTATTGTTGTATTCCTGCTGACTAACCGCATTTACTTTTACTAATTCAGTGTAGCGTTTTAACAGCACCTGCAAACGTGTCACCTCAGCTTGTGCACGGTTTAAAGTGGCTTGATTGCTTTTTACATCTGCCTGAAATATTTCAGAATTCAATTTAAAAAGCGGTTGACCTGCTTGCACATAAGAGCCTTGCTTAAAAAGTACTTTATCAACAATTCCACCTACTTGCGGGCGAATTTCAGCAATACGGTAAGCGACAACACGGCCTGGAAGATTTTCAATTAAATTCATGGAATGCGGTAATACCGTGATGGTACTGACAACCGCTGGTGGCATTTCTGTTGGGGACTGTTCAGCATCTTTGGCTTGTGTACAGCCGATTAAAAGTACAGTTGTAATAAGTATTGAACCTATTAAATGATAATGTGTTGACATGCTTTTTCAGAGGGGGGGTTTTAGATACTACTATTTTGAAATAGCAGTGTTTATGAATTGCTGATGTTGTGTGGAGATTGTGTGGAGATTGTGTGGAGAGATTAAAAGATTTATTTTTTAATGACACGCTTAAACAGCGTGGCTTGTAAATTAGTATAAATAATTTTGTTGTTCTACAATTTTGATCGTATCTTAGTTTTTTCTCATAGTTCATGAACTTTAAAATTCTAAACCAAGACTAATATTTATATAAGCAATTGAAAATACAATACATAGTTTCTTTATACACTTATGAAGTGAACTTTAGGTGAACATAAGTTAAATAGAAATTTTTAATTAGTTCAGCACAAACGTACAATCTTTAAGGCCTATAACTCGATACCGTTCTCTCTTTGATGTTTATTGCTATCTAATTGAGTGAACTCTGTGGAAATATTTCTTTATACATTAAGCGTTATGTATAGCCCAGGCCCTGTAAATTTTATGGGGCTAAATTCTGGCCTTACAGGTCAATTAAAAAAGACTATAGGATTTTACCTAGGCATTGGTTTCGCCATGTTGATCTTATTCGTATTGTTTGGCTATATAGGTGAAGCTGTTATTCCACATGGATTGATTCATTATATTGCTTTAGCGGGTGCAATTTATACATTCTACTTGGCTATAAAAATGATTAGGGCGAATGTAGAAACAACTCAACAGCAAGAAAGCCATCTAACATTCTTAAATGGCTTATTTATTCAGTTATTAAATCCAAAAGCCATTCTCGTCATTCTACCTGTTACGACAATTATGTACCCTGCAGCCAAAATCACAGGAATCATGATCTTGATAGTTTCTTTACTGATTTCACTTGGTGCTGTTGGCGCACCATTCACCTATGCTCTGGTTGGAAAAGTATTAGGCAACAAAATTGCTAATCCTATCTGGTTTAATCGGCTAAATAAGCTGATGGGTATACTCTTGATTTTATCAGGGCTTTTTATGTTCAAAGATTTTCTTAATGGAATAAATCTGCTGTAGGACAAATTAGCCGTTCAAATCGAACGGCTATCTTTTAATATTTATCATTTTCCATTGAGTGGGAGTTAAACCAAATGTTTTTATAAAATGTCTGGTCATATGACTCTGATCAAAAAAGCCTGCATTTAAAGCAGCATTAACAATAGACTCCCCTTGAGCAAGGTAGAACTTAACTGTTTCTAAGCGACGCATGATCATATAACGGTGTGGGCTAGTTCCAAATAATAATCGGAAATCACGAGAAAGGCTCCAGCGGTCACGATCAGCATGTTTCTCTAAATCTGACAAACTTAAGTTTTCATGTGGATACGCCAAAATACACTCACGCGCTCTCTCTGCTGCCTTGTAGTCAAATTTTTTGTTTTGGTTAGATGAAGTATCTGAAATTTCACACAGTGTAGTTGCCAAATCAAATAGAGCATCTTCCTCTTCTAGGGTATCCATATAATTATTTATATTATTTAGAAAGCTATCCATTGCCCTAAACAGGCGAATATCATTACTTAAGCCATGTCTGATAAAAGGCAAAGGTTTACCCTTTAAAATGGTTTGGATCATCGCTGGTTCGATGTAAATCATTCTATAGCGATAGCCATCTAATGTTCCTGATTCACCATCATGCTTTTCATCCGGGTGTAGAACCATAGTCATGCCTGGCAAGCTATGTTGCAATGTACCTTTGTAATGAAAGTTTTGAACTCCGGAAAGAGTCCTGCCAATAGCATAAGTATCATGTCGGTGAGGTTTATAAGCATAATTGGAAAGAAATGCTTCAATTCTTTCTAATTTATGATTTTGAGTGGGGGATCTCACAATCCAATTATTTCCACTGGAGAAATCAGGCATAATTGATGGCCAATTTTTCGTAGATTCTATTGTAGATTATTTTTCACTTTTCCTAAAATTAACATAATACACGTTATACGTAATGCTTGATATTTCTCTTTAAATATCATTATATTAAAGCAAGCCGTTCTGAAATATAGGGCACCAGCAGAGCGGCTTTTTATTGATTATTCATGTTCCACGCTTAAAATTCGAACAGTGTTTCATGATTTTTATAAGTTAAACTAAATTTAGTTGCTAATCCCAATAAGCTATTCACTAACTTGTAAATATCGGTATACCGCCTGACGACTAATCCCAAAAGCTTTCCCTAATGCCATTTTCGATGGATACTTCCCCTCCTTCCATGCTTGTCGTAAAGCTTCAGCTTGGTCAGGCTTTAGTTTATGCACCCGACCTTTGTACTTCCCCTGAGCAGAGGCGAGTTTTATTCCTTCCTTTTGCCGCTCTAAAATGATCTCACGTTCGAACTGTGCAAAAGCACCCATCATTTGAAGCATCAAATTATCCATCGGGGTGGATTCGGCTGTAAAAGTAATATTTTCTTTTACAAACTGGATGGCGATCCCTCGTTTGACCAGTTTATCTACTTCAGTGACCAAATCTTTTAGGCTTCGCGCAAAACGATCCATTGAATGTACAATCACCCTGTCCCCTTCCCGGACATAGTTCAACATTTCCTGAAATTTAGGTCGGTCAGTATTTTTACCTGAAGCACGGTCAACAAAAATCCGGTCGACCTCAATTCCTTCAAGTTGACGTCCAGTGTTTTGCTCGACAGAACTTACCCGGACATACCCTACTTTTTGGCCTTTCACTTTTTCACGCCCCAATTGGATAAAAATGAACAATTTCGTAAATTATAATTCTTTAACACTAAAGTTACATGTTACTTATGATTAAAAATCATTTAAATGATACATAATTTCATGAACTTCCAGATTGTAACTTTAGGGTATACTTTAAAGTTACACAAAACATCTATATGAAGACTAAAGTCCAAATTAGTGTTTATGTTGGTTCAATGTATTACATTTCGTATTTTCTATTTGTAACGTAATTTCAGTAATATTATGATTATGTTTTAGAACTTCTAAGGCCTTTTGATAGAGTTGATCTGTATTGCTATTCGGAGCAACCAAATGAGCAGTTAAATGAATATTTCTTGAGGATATAGCCCAGACTTTCAACTGATGAATCCCTTCAACGCCCTCTAGCTTCAATAAATCATTTCTTAACGACTCAATATCAATCTCATCAGGAACTCCTTCAAGCAGAATATGAATACTTTGTTTTAATAAAATCCAAGTTCGAGGTAAGACCCAGAAGCCAATTAACACAGCGATTACGGTATCAACCCACATCCACTGGGTAAAATAAATAACTATTCCTCCGATAATCACGCCTATCGATCCTAGAGCATCACTAAGAACTTCTAAATATGCACCTTTTATATTTAGACTTCCTTCAGCACTAGCAGAAAGGATTTTCATTGAAATCA
>NZ_VPAF01000024.1:0-13145 GCF_013419345.1 Acinetobacter sp. YH12086 | reverse complement strand
GCGCTCAGTAGGCAATTTTTCAAAATATTGTTAAGCCTTTTCTGAGCATGGTATTTTTCATGGTATTACCAATTAGCAGGAAAATAAGCCATTGAATATAAAAGATAAAAATGTCTTGTTTACAATAGAGTGGGATATGTGGAGTCGATTAGTCCAATTTCTCGGTCAAAGCCCAAGGCCTTTTCGGCATTAACCAAGAGTCTGCTTAAGCACAATTTTCTGGTGGGTAATCATAACTTTTGCCTCATTTGTGATGGATTGATCTATCTTGATTCTACTGAATCGGATCATCGGATTGCCAAAGCCGTAGGTGGGCAAGGTGTTCTAGAGAATGGTCTGCTGGTTCATCCCATCTGTAATAGGATGAAATCAGATCTGAGCCTGGAAGAGATTAGAGCGGATTTGTTTGGTGAATTACTGTATTAATCAACAGAGCGATGAGCTCATTTTTGCAGAAGTATCAATGATTAATCACATGATTTAACTTTTGATACATTCAGCCAATATGGTTATTTTTAATTCAGTCCAGAATCACAACCAGAAACTAGCTGTAGTTTCTGAATGACCGTCAAGGTCCTTAGTTTCGCCCATAGATTCCCTCTGTGGGCTTTTTTTGATCAAAAATTGTATAGATGCTCTAAAATAAACCTTTTAGCATTTCATAAGCAATTAGGATTAAGGCTGAGACCATCAGCACAACAAAAATGAGTTCCACTCTAGTTAACAACTTAGTTCCATTTACTTTTCACTTAATTTATATAGCAGTTAACTCGTAGCATAAATGACATAACATGACATGGAAAATAATCAAAAAGACAGAATTTGGATTTTGATCAGATCTGCATGTTTACATGCTTCTACAGCAGCTTTGAATGTTTCACTTAACCTTTAAACTTTTCTTAAAACTAAATATATTTACATATACATTCTAAAATTTGATAGAATTTATTAAAACTTTAGATTCTAAGTGTAAATAATGAGAAGCGCTAATATTCGACGTGATGGCTACTTAAAATTTCTGAATACATGGCAAGACCGTGATGTCATTAAAGTGCTTTCGGGTGTACGTCGCTCTGGAAAATCCACCTTATTGGCGATGTTTCAACAAGACCTAAAAGCACAGGGCGTACAAGCCGAAAACATCATTGCCATCAACTTCGAATTTATGGAATTTGAAGAACTCACCGATTACCGTAAACTACATGATTATGTATTATCCAAAGTTGATAAAAGTAAAAAAAACTATGTTTTTTTAGATGAAATTCAACATGTTACAAATTTTGAGAAAGTAGTCGACTCTTTATATGTTCGGGATTATATCGATTTATATATTACAGGCTCAAATGCATTCTTTCTAAGTGGAGAACTTGCGACTTTACTTACAGGACGCTATATAGAGCAACATGTTTTACCCCTTTCATTCCAAGAATTTAAACAGTGGCATATTGAAAATAATCCGATCATCCAACAATTATCAAATCGTGATTTGTATGCCATGTATACGCGCAGTAGTTTCCCTTATACGCTTGCCATGACTAGCCAGCAGGAAACTTATGATTACTTGCAAGCGGTCTATGCCAGTGTAATGTTTAAAGATGTTATTCCACGTTTGAATACTGCCGATATTAACTCTCTCGAGCGTGTCACAAGATATTTGGCAAGCGTGACAGGCTCAGCTATTTCCATCAATAAAATTAAAAATACCTTTGTTTCAAGTGGGGTTAAAATTTCATTTGAAACAGTAAAACGCTATATTCAGGGCTTACAGGACAGTTTGTTATTTTATAGTGCCGCACAATTTAAAGTACGCGGGCGTGAGTTATTACAATCCTCTGAAAAATACTATTTAGTTGATGTCGGATTGCGCCGGATTATGTTGCCTGATGCTAATGCTGATCAAGGTCATATCTTAGAAAATGTGATTTATCTTGAGCTTGTCAGACGAGGTTATACGGTCTATGTAGGGCGGGTTGATGAATATGAAATTGATTTTGTTGCTGTCGATACTTTACAGAATTTAACTTATTATCAGGTGGCATTAGAAACGCTCAATGAGGAGACACTCAGCCGAGAGTTACGTCCATTACAGAAAATTTCTGATTCGTATCCCAAGTATTTGCTTACATTAGACACGATAGGGACTGAAGCGAATTATAATGGTATTGTAAAAATGAGTGCTCTCGATTGGTTGCTATCTGAAAATAAGTAAAGTTGAGGGTAGACATGGATACTATTATTTATTAATTAAAACTCAAAGACTTTTCAGCATTAACCAAGAGTGTGATCAAGCATAATTTCTGCTCCAATTGTGATGGATCGATTTACCTCGACTCGATTGAGTCAGACTATCATGATTGAGCCAGAGTCGCTTACTGAAAGTAGCGAGAATTGCGCTGGAGTTTCTGAAGGATATTAATTCCTTAGTTTGCCCATTCATCCATCTGGGCATTTTTTTTTTGATTAAAATACAATGCGGTTCTTGCTAAAAAATGACGGCACCCACCATAAAACACAATATTCCAAAAATAATCCAAGGCCATATCTTTGCCTTCGGTTGTTCTAAATTCTGAGGATTATATTCCGTGTGTTCTAGCGATGTCGGTTGTGGAACACGGGTCTTTTTAGAGTAAGGTTGGTGTTTAGAGTAAGATAGTCCCGTACCTGGAATGCCGACACTGGTTCGCGTACCTTTTTTCCCAATATTTAGAGAAGCACCAGGTTTGCCAATGCTGGCACTGCTGATGCCTTTATGGGTCAGATTAATTTTAAAACCCGGGAATAATTTAATACTTTTACGAAATCTAAAACCCATATTTCTCTCATTCTAAAACTTAGCTCAATTCACGCGCTATACCAGGATCCATGATCTGCTAGAGATCGTACTTTGACGGCTATCATCAGGATACTAGTATATTTTTTATCTGATGATTGCAATACTACCTTTAAATACCGTCAAAAATATTTACTGTATATTTGCTGTAGGGTAATCTTAAAGCTGCTATTTATTGACTGATTGGTATATGACGACAGATAAGCATGAAGTGCTTCTTCGAATGCGAGCCATCGAGTTGCTTGCTTACTGGGAAGGTCGTTTGGTTACCAATCGTTTGATGAGCTGGTTTGGGCTCAGTCGACAGCAGGCTTCTGCGGATATCAAGCGTTACAATACGCTGTATAACCCCGATGCCTTGATTCATGACCCCTCCGTCAAGGGTTATGTGCCTAAGGCCAGCTTCCAGCCTGTACTGACTACAGCGCATATCAATGAATATCTCAATATGCTCTCGGGCTTGGTCAGTGAATCGCATGCCCTTATTGCGATGCCAGAACCGAATCTTACAGCAGTTCAATTACCTGATCGCAGTGTACGTCCTGAAGTGATTCGGGAAGTTTTGCGTGCCTGCCGCAACCAAAGTACTTTAAAAATGATTTATGCCTCGATGCAGAATCCGCAGTGGCATGAACGCATCATTTCCCCACACACCCTGGTGTATACCGGTTTTCGCTGGCATGTCCGTGCCTATTGCCATCAGAGCAAGCAGTTTAAGGACTTTTTACTCTCCAGAATTGATCGCACACCTGTTGTGATGGCGATTGAGTCAGTAGGCCCTGCTCAGGATCAGCAATGGCATGAAGAAATTGTACTGACGCTGATCCCTAATCCAAAATTGAACTCATCACAACAAGCGCTGGTCGAAAAAGACTTCGGCATGCCTGATGGCAGATTACAGATTCCGGTGAAAAAAGCCCTGGCTCACTATACTTTGCAGCGATATCAGGCCGCGATCACGCTGGCTGAGGCGGATGATGCCTTGAAATATCCCTTGGTACTACAACGCTCAGATATCGAAAAGCTGTCGTCTTACCTGTTTGATCAGGCGTCATAGGAGATTGGCTATGTTAGAACAATTTCATTATGACAGTGACCTGATTGGCGGTTCCCTGATGGTGCGTGAAAGCCGGCTGATCGCGGATCTGTTATTACGAGAAGCGACTCCAGAACAATGGCATCAGGCCATTCAGATTGACAATATTCTGCAAAAAAGAACGCCTGCTTCAGCCCAACGTAACGCCACTGCCATTCGTAAGCGTCTTGAGCGCTTAGAGCCTGATTTCTGGAAAGCTTTGCGGGATGGGGATGATGAGCTGGCGACTCAGGTGGCTTTTTGTGGGGCACTGGAACGCAACCTGTTGCTGCTTGAGTTTATGGAAACGGTGATGAGGGATGCCTATATCTCCCAGGCGCAATACTTGGACAGTTATATCTGGTCAGATTTTTTGGATGAACGCTCACAACGTGATCCGGATATCTGTGATTGGAAAGAGTCCAGCAAGAAAAAAATGGGGCAGGTGGTGTTTCGCATGCTGGCAGAAGCCGGTTATTTAAAAAGTACCCGTAAGCTGGAGTTGCAGCGCGTGATCGTCAGAGCAGAGCTGCGTAGCCTGTTGGAAGAACATTATAAACAACGCATTAAAAGATCTATGGAAGTGTCGGTATGGACGCGTTAGTTGTAGAGGGGCAGCAATGAGTCAAACAATACATGAGCGTCTGAACCAGATTCCAGAGCGAATACTTTCAACCGAGTTTCTCACTGGACAAGGATTGGGCAATGAAATTGGCTTCTGGATTTTTGATTATGCACCTGAAGATGAGTTGAAGGTGCGCGAATATCTGCATTTTCTAGACGGGATGCTGGAGAAAAAACACAGTCAGCTGAAGGTGGTGAATATCAACCTGCTGCAAGCCGTGGTGGATTATCTGTCTGAGCGTAACTTCATCGATAAAGCCATTCAAATGCAAAAAGCCAAAGGCGATGAGGCGCTGCTCAAAGCGCTGAAAGGCCCACTGCATATGGATAAGTTCGCGCCCTATCTGGTGAGTAAATATGCCACCAATGCACAAGATATTGTGTTGATGACTGGGGTAGGGTCGGTTTGGCCACTGTTACGTGCCCATCACTTATTGAACAGTTTGCATTCGTTACTGGGGCATAAGCCAGTGGTGCTGTTTTACCCAGGTTATTACGACGGTCAAGCGATGAGTTTATTTGGAAAAATTCCAAGCAATAATTACTACAGAGCATTCAGATTAGTGCCTTAACACGGCAAATAGAAATAAGAATTCGGGGGAATGGATTGAGATGAACATTAAAGAACTTTTTTATAAGCCATTAGATCGTGCGATTAACGGGGTCGTAAAAGCAGACCAGAATGACAATACTACGGTTTATCAGGAACTCGATGAGTATGTGGTCACCAATGAACTGGAAAAGCATTTTCGGGACTTTTTCCAGTCTTATGGCACAGACCTGAGCGATCCTTCGATTGCCAACCGTGTCGGCGTATGGATTTCAGGCTTCTTTGGTTCAGGTAAATCACATTTCCTGAAAACCTTGTCGTATATTCTGGCCAATAAAGTGGTACGTGATGCGCAAGGTAACGAGCGTAGCGCCGCAGAATTCTTTGATGAAACTAAAATCCGCGATGCATTTATCCGTGCCGATATTGGCAAGGCCGTTAGCCATCATGCCGATGTCATCCTGTTTAACATTGACAGTAAAGCCAGTTCCAATGACGATGGCAATCCGATCCTGAATGTGTTTTTACGTGTGTTTAACGAGTATCAGGGTTTTAGTGCTGACCATCCACATATTGCCCATATGGAACGTCACCTGAGCCAGAAAGGGGTGTATGAACGCTTTAAACAGGCGTTTGAGGAATCCAGCGGCATGTCTTGGCTAGAAGAACGTGACGGATATCAGTTCTATCAGGATGATGTCGAAACTGCGATTTCTCAGGCACTGAATCTATCAGCAGAAGCTGCACACAAGTGGTTTGAGGATTCTGAGCAGACCTTTAGTGTTTCGGTTGAAAACTTCTGTCAGTGGGTGAAAGAATACCTGGACAGCAAAGGACCCCAGCAACGCATGTTGTTCTTGGTCGATGAAGTGGGGCAGTTTATTGGCAGCGATACCCGCTTGATGCTGACATTGCAAACCATTACTGAAAACCTGGGTACGATCTGTAAAGGCCGCGCTTGGATTATCGTCACCTCACAGGCAGACATCGATGCTGTTTTAGGTGAGATGTCTTCTTCCAAAGCCAATGACTTCTCCAAGATTGCTGGTCGTTTTAAAACCCGGTTATCACTGTCCAGTTCCAATACCGATGAAGTCATCCAGAAACGTTTATTACGTAAAACCCCAGAAGCAGAAGCATTGCTCAGATCAGTGTTTGAGCAAAAGGGCGATATCTTAAAAAATCAGATTACCTTTGACCGTTCAGGCCCAACCCTAAAGAACTATGAGGGGCCAGACAGCTTTATCCATAACTATCCTTTTGCGCCGTACCATTTTCAGCTGGTACAAAAAGTATTTGAAGAAATCCGTAAGGTCGGTGCGACCGGTGCACACCTGGCCTATGGTGAACGGTCCATGTTGGATGCGTTCCAGATGGCCGCGAATGCGATTGCTACAGATGAAGTCGGTGCCCTGGTTCCTTTCCACCGCTTCTATACTTCAGTGGAAGGATTTCTGGATACAGCAGTGAAGCGTACCATCGACCAGGCAGGGCAGAATAAGACCCTGGATGGTTTTGATGTGCAGATGCTGCGTACCCTGTTCATGATCCGCTATGTCGATATCATCAAAGGTACGCTGGATAACCTGGTGACTTTGTCGATTGAGAAAATTGATGAAGATAAGCTGGCATTGCGCAAGCGGATTGAAGAGAGCCTGCAGCGTCTGGAAAAAGAGAGCCTGATTACTAGGAATGGTGATGAGTTCCTGTTCCTAACCAATGAAGAGCGGGATATTACCCGAAAAATTAAAGCCACAGACTTAGCGGCTTCAGAAGAAAATAAAGAGTTAGCCAACCTGATCTTTAAAGATTTACTGCGCGATCAGAACAAATACCGCCATCAAGCCAACAAGATGGACTATCAGATTGGTCGTTTTCTGGATGGTCATAGCCTGGATGGCAAGTATGAGAGCGATTTGAAAGTTGAAATCATTTCTCCGCTGGATACGGAATACAACCTCTATACTGAAGCTTACTGTATTGGTAAAAGTACTCAGGCCGAAGGACAAGTCCTGTTTAAACTGGCAGACGATAAACAGTTCTTTAATGAACTGCGCACCTGGCTGAAAACCAATAAATTTATTCGGTTAAATGATGATGGCACTCAGTCCGATATCACCCGTATCCTGGCAGACCGTGGCCGTGAGAACCAGGAGCGTAAAAAACGCCTGCGTGTCCGGGTCGAAGAAATGTTGCTGGACGCGGAAAGTTATGCCTTGGGTCAACATCTACAACTTTCATCTTCAAGTCCAACCACCAAGCTGGATGAGGCTTGTCGTTATTTGCTGGAAAACACTTATACCAAACTGAGCTATCTGCAGGTCTATCAGCAGGATGCCTGGCGTGAACTGAACGCCGTCTTGACTGTGGATGATATGGCGCAGCTCGGATTGTCTCTGGATGGCGGTCAGAGCAATCCCAAAGCCCTACAGGAAGTGGAGCAGTACATTGCACTACGGGCCACCGGTACAGAGCGTATTCTGGTGTCAGATGTGGTGGATCGTTTTGCCAAACGTCCTTATGGCTGGCCAGATGCCGAGATTTTACTGTTGGTGGGTCAGCTGGCTGCGATGGGGCGGATTTCACTACAGTTAAATGGCGGCAGCTTACAGTTAAAAGATGCCTTTGAGCCTTTACAAAACAGCCGCCGTCGCCGTGATGTGTCGATCATTAAAAAACGCCAGACTGATGATCAGGTATTGAAACAGGCACGCCAACTCACCCAAGAACTGTTCTCGGCGATGGGACCAGCGACTGAGAAAGAGCTATTTGAATTCTATTTGCAGCATCTTAAGACTTGGTTAGCCAACTTTAAGTCGTATAAGAGTAAAACTGATGTTGGGCAGTTCCCGGGTAAGAAAGTGATTGAAAAGTCTATTCTGACTTTGGAACGTCTGCTGGCGAATAGCGACAGCTTCGATTTCTTTAAGGCCGTGGTCGAGAACAAGGACGACTATCTGGATCTGGAAGAAGATTATCGTGATATTCATGAATTCTTCAGCAACCAGATGCCAAGCTGGCAACAACTGCAACAGGCCTTACGTCATTTTGAGAAAAACAAACAGGCGCTGGGCAGTGATGAGGTGGCAAAAAAAGCCCTCTCTGAATTACATCGCATTTCCACCCTTGAATCGCCCTATGGTCTGTTAAATAAAGTGGCTGATTTGGTTCGTACAGTGGAAAGCGTCAATGAGCAATTGTTGACTGAGAAGCGCAATCAGGCGATAGAACACATTGATGACAAGATCAAACAGTTAGAAGCCGAGATTAAAAACAGTGGTATTGCCACCGCTGAGCTGAGTAACAAGCTATTACGCCCACTACAACTGCTGAAAACGGATATTGAAGTGGAAACTAGCCTGTCCACCATCTATATGTTGCAAACTCAAACCAGCGTCGAGCGTTTTGATGAAGCCTTGTATGAGTTGGAAAGCGAAGTTCAGGCGGAAATCCAGCGTCAGGCCAAAGCGGCACAACTGGCTCAGAGCAAAGCCGAGAGTGTGGCGAGTTCAGCAACTACAGCCAGCCCAGTTACATCAACACCTGCTGCGAGTCCGGTACAGTCTGTGACAGCCGTAGTGCCACCGAAACCTGTTGTCGAAGTTGATGTCGCCAGCATTTACAGCAAAAGCTCAAGTAGTGTCTATCTGGAAACAGAAGAATCAGTGGATCAGTTTGTAGACGCACTCAAAGCTGAACTGAAAAAAATCGTGAGTGATAAAAAGCGTGTGCGTATCCGCTAACTCGGGTTAGGGATATCGGCATCAGTCATTAATTAAAGGTTTAAAGATGAATACCAGTAATATTAAAAAATACGCACCGCAAGCACGAAATGATTTTATCGCAGCGATGCGCAAGCAAGCCGCTAAATATGGCATCACCGCAGACCGCATTTTACCGGCAGAACAGAAAGGGGACTTGCTGCTGATTGGCGATCAGGTTTTTCCGCTATCAGTCATGAAACCACGTGAGAAGCTGATCAAGCGCATTCAAACCAGCAGTTTTGAGCAGACGATTGATTATATCGCTTATAGCTGGTTTAACCGTCTCTGTGCCATTCGCTACATGGAATGCAAAGGCTTACTGGATCATGGTCGCCGTGTGCTGAGCAGTGCCGATGGTAGTGCAGGCTTGCCGCAGATTCTGGAAGAATGTCTGGACATTGAGCTACCGGGTTTAGATGCCAGCCGTGTGGCTGAACTCAAGCTGGATGGCAATAAAGACGAAGAACTCTATCGTGAATTGTTACTGGCGCAGTGTCATGCGTTGAATCAGGTGATGCCACTCCTGTTCGAACAGGTGTCTGATGAGTCAGAACTGTTATTACCGGATAACCTGACCAAAACCGATTCGTTGATCCGTGATCTGGTCAGCAGTATTCCAGAAGAAGACTGGTCGGATGTGCAGATTATTGGCTGGCTGTATCAGTTCTATATTTCTGAAAAGAAAGACCAGGTGATTGGTAAAGTTGTCAAAAGTGAAGATATCCCTGCCGCGACACAATTATTCACCCCAAACTGGATTGTGAAATACCTGGTACAGAACAGTGTTGGTCGTCTATGGATGATGGCACAGCCAGAAAGTATGCTTGCCAGTGGGTGGGAATACTATATTCAGCCGGCTGAGCAAAGCGATGAAGTCAATGCACAGTTAAAACAGCTGATTGATGTACGGATCAGTGAAGATGGCGATAGCTTAAACCCTGAAAGCATTACGGTACTGGATCCGGCCTGTGGTTCGGGGCATATTCTGGTGGAAGCCTACGATTGCTTAAAAGCGATTTATTTGGAACGTGGTTACCGCAGTCGTGATATTCCACGTTTGATTCTGGAAAACAACCTGTACGGGATTGATATTGATACCCGTGCCGCGCAGTTAGCCAGTTTTGCGCTATTGATGAAAGCGCGTGAGGATGACCGCCGTTTATTTAGCAATCCACCGAAGCTGAATATTATTGCGCTACAAGACAGTCAGGATTTAGATGCAGATCAAATCTGGAAAGATCTCAACTTAAACCAAGCATGGCAAAAAGGCAGTCATGTCGATCTGTTTGGCAATGATCAAAAGGATTTAAGCAGTCCTGAAAATGACGAACGTTTTAAGCTGATTCAGGAAGTTTTAGCTAAGTTTAAAGAAGCCTCAACTTTTGGTTCTTTAATTTGTATGGATAGCCCAGAACAAGATTTTATCGATTTGCAAAATACCTTAGAAGGCTTGGTTATTGAGGGCGATACCTTACAGAAAGCCGCTGCTAAAAAATTATTGCCTTTGGTTATACAAGCAAAACTTTTAGCGAAAAAATATGATGCTGTAATCGCTAACCCGCCGTATATGGGTGCGAATACAATTACAAACTTAAAAGAATTCGCTAAAGATTACTATCCTGATAGTAAATCAGACCTCTTTGCCATGTTTATAGAACGTGGTTTCGATTTTTGTAAAGAATCTGGTGCTAGTAGTATGGTAACAATGCAGGGATGGATGTTTTTAACATCATATCAAAACATGCGGGAAAAATTACTTCTAAATCATTCAATTTGGACTATGGCTCATTTGGGAGCCCGAGCTTTTCCAGAGATATCAGGCGAAGTTGTACAGACTGTAGCATTCGTAGGTCAAAAAAAACATATAGGGGGTGTAAAGCCGGCTTTCTTCAGATTAGTAGATAAAAATCATGAGGAAAAACAATACCTATTAAAAAATAATTTAAATCGCTTTGATACAACCATTCAAGAAGATTTCCAAAAAATACCATGTAGTCCTATAGCATATTGGGTAGGTAATTCTATACGTGATAATTTTGAGAAAATGCCAGCATTAGCGGATATAGCTAATGCTAAAAGTGGACTAACAAGCGGAGATAAACCTAGGTTTGTAAGAGAGTGGTATGAAGTCAATCATACTAAGATCAATTTTGTAGCCAAAAATAATCAAATTAATTTAAATAAATGGTTCCCACATAATGATGGTGGTACTGCAAGAAAATGGTATGGAAACAGAAATCATATTATTAATTGGGAAAAAAATGGATTTGCAATTAAACAGCAGCGTAATTCTACCATTCGAAATCCATCATATTATTTTAAAGCTGGCGTAACCTGGACAGATATTTCGAGTTCTTTTTTTTGTGCAAGATTAGTAGATGAAGGCTTTATATTTGAAAATACAGGTTCTATGGTTTTTTCAAATAATTTAATAACAACATTAGGTTTATTAAATTCAAAAGTTGTTTTCTACTATATGAATCTTATGAATCCTACCTTACATTTTGGAGTTGGCGAAATAAATAAACTTCCATTTGATGTACAAGCAGCTAATGAAGAAAATATTAAGGTTTGTGTTCAATTATCTAAATATGATTGGGACTCCTACGAAACCTCATGGGACTTTACCCAAAACCCCATTATTCGTAGCCAACAGCCAAACTTAGAACTAGCGTTTAACACATGGCAACAGCAAAATACTGACGCCGTGGCTGAAATGAAACGCTTGGAAGAAGAAAACAATAAGCTGTTTATTGATGCTTATGGTTTACAGGATGAACTTACACCAGACGTACCAGATGAACAGATCACTTTAACTCGTGCCGACCGTGAAAAAGACAGCCAGCGTTTAGTCTCTTATGCACTTGGCTGCATGATGGGGCGTTATAGTCTGGATGAACCAGGTCTGATCTATGCCCATGCAGGTAATCAAGACTTTGATGCTAGCCGTTATCAAACATTCCCGGCAGATGCTGACGGTATTATTCCATTGACCGAAATGCACTGGTTTGAAGATGATGCAACGCACCGTATTCGAGAGTTCTTAACTGCCGTTTGGGGGAAAGAGACACTGGATGCCAATATGCAGTGGCTCGCAGAAAGCTTAGATAAAAAAGCCAGTGAAACGGCTGAAGACACCATTCGCCGTTACCTCGCCAGCAAGTTCTATAAAGATCACATGCAGACCTATAAAAAGCGCCCGATCTACTGGCTATTCAGCAGTGGTAAACAGGGGGCTTTCCAGGCGTTGGTGTATTTGCATCGTTATAACGAAAGCACCTTGGCGCGTATGCGTACCGAATATGTTATGCCACTGATTTCCAAAATGTCCGCCTATGCTAATTCTCTGGAAACAGCAAAAGAAAGCAGTGACTCTGCGGCTGAAATCAAACGCATCGAGAAAAAACTGCAAGACTTGCATAAGCAACAGGCTGAACTCAGTACTTTTGAAGAAAAGCTGCGTCATTATGCCGATCAGCGTATTACGTTAGATCTGGATGATGGGGTGAAAGTCAATTATGGCAAGTTTGGGGACTTGTTGGCTGAAGTCAAAGCGATTACGGGGGAGAAATGATGAATGCTTTTTCTCCGGTACTAGACCTTGATGAGGTCGTTGCATGAATTTAAGTCAACTACAACAAGGTCTGGAACAAGCCTTTTATATTGAACAGCACCGGATTGTCTTCTGGTACGATGCGGAACAGTCCTTTAGCGAAGAAGTAAAGGCGTTAAAACTGAATGATGTTCATATTCTGAATATGGCAGAAGAATCCAGCCTTGCGATTAAGCTTAAACTGGAACTTGAGGATCAGCAGGGCAAATACTTGCTGTATTTTCCAAGTCCTGAGCCTGAAACTGAAAAAGACTGGTTACTGGACATCAAGCTCTATTCACGCATCTTCTATGCCGATCGTTTCTCGATTATTTTCAATGAGCTTGGGCTACAGCAACAAAGTTTAAGAGAACATCTGGCCAAACGTGAAGAGTTCCTCAAAGCCAAAGCCCGTCTGAGCGCATTAAAACGTTATACCCAGCCTGATGCAGATGAACAGAATCTGGATATGGCCATGATTGCAGCTGTGGTCAAGGCCGACAGTGCCGAACTCATGCATATCGTTCTGGCACTGGCAGATGAAATGGTACAGCAGAACCTGGCTCTGGAAGTCAATCCAGACGGCACTGTTGCAAAGTTAGCGATGAGGCAGCCTTTTGTCTTATTCAAAGGCCTTACATTTCAAAAACTCTGCTTACCAGGCGCATTTCGCCCAGGGGATCACCATAATAAAATGCTGAGGCCTGGCC
>NZ_VPAF01000023.1:0-31247 GCF_013419345.1 Acinetobacter sp. YH12086 | reverse complement strand
TAAGGTTTTTAATCAGTTGTATTACGGTGACTTCATGTCTCTTACTGATTTTATAGAGTGTGCGATTAATGACTAAAATTCGATTAACAAAACCCCAATTCGCCCAGCTCCAAATTGACAACTTAACTTCCAAAGATATGCCCTACTTTGAAAATTGGGATGCGCAGGAAATTGGACTGTTTAATGCGATTGTGAATGCAGTCGATTACGACAATGAGTTTACTTTCAATATGCGTGGTTGGTCACGTCAGCGTGTAGTAAATGGCACAGGTGGCATGATCGAAGTAAATGAAATGAACGCGGATGAGCTTTACCACTTGTTTAGTTGTTATTTGAGTGGGTTGCCTAGAAATGTGGTGGAAAGTTTGAAGGAGGTGTCTTGATGGGAGCACTTAAATATACAATTACAGTTGAATCCAATGCACCTCCACAGCTTTATTTGGGTGCAATTATTGGTGGCGCAACTGTGGTAGAAATGAGACAGGAAAAAATTGAGTTAATATCCGCTGCTGAGATTGCACAACGACATGGTATTTCAGCTGCTACAGTGCGCAGAAAATTGGCTGCGATTAACCAAGGTACCGAGGGTAAATTTTTATATGATCCAACAGCAGCATCACAGATGCTAAAGGATTCAAATACAAAACGAGGTAGAAAGAGAGCTAATTAGCTCTCTTTTTTTTACGAGTTAAACATTTCCACAAGTTCATCTGCATCTGGGTTGTAATAAACATTCACCAGCACTTCAATTTTTTTGTGACCTGTTATTTTTGCCAATACTTCAACTGGAAGTTTGCGCACCTTTACCATTCTTGATATTGCTTCGTGTCGAGTGTCATGAAAGTGTAAATCCTCAATACCTGAACTGGCTTTTCTGCGCTCCCATAATTTTCGGAATGCATCGGCTGACTGAGGAATAATTCGCTCATCATCATGAGGTATTAAAGCAAGCAACTCTTTTGCAAATTTAGAAAGTGGTACATTGCGCTTGCTTCCGTTCTTGGTTTTTGGGAGATGTACATACCCGTCATAAATTTCAGAGCGATTCATACTGAGAATTTCACCCTTGCGCATAGCTGTTTCTATCGCAAATAAGAAACCCCAAGCAACATAGTGTTGTGGCAATGTGGGTACCTGCCCTATTTCATACTCCAGTAGCTCAAGCATTTTATTTATTTCATGCTGAGCAATCCGTCGATATCGAGATTCAGGCTTAATTGGCTTAGTGATCTGCATCCATGCATTTACATCTAGTAGAAACATTTCCTTTTGAGCATAAGTGAACATAGCGGAAAACAGTGAGATTTCCTTAAGAACAGTATTTTCTTTTACCTGGGTACTTCGCCTATTACGCCAAGCTGTTAAATCTTGGGGTGTGATGTCATAAATATTCTTATAGGCCAGTTCACCAAACTTATTTTCAAAAGTTTTGTATTGAACAAGGATCCAGTCTTTAGATTTTGAGTGGCGGCCTACTTTCTCGAAATATTCATCAAATAATTCTTTGAAGGTAAATATAGGCTTAGTTTCCTCTGCCACTGAATCGCCAGCGTTAGCCTTAAGTTCTAATATCTTTAAAGCAGCCCATTGCTCGCATTCTTTTGGAGTATCTCGGGTAGCTGAATAGCGCTTACCATCAAACATAAGTTCGATTCGGTAAGCATCACCTCTTTTTCTAGGTTTGGGTAATTTCATCGTATGGGTCTTGGCGTAATCTTGGCGTAAATTATGGCGTATTTTCACCAAAATGCACAACATTTGCGCCAACAGCGACAAATAGCAGATATTAAAAAAGGCCTACAAGTCATTGAATTGCTTGTAAGCCTTTGTTTTATCTTGGTAGGTATAAGCAGACTCGAACTGCTGACCTCTACGATGTCAACGTAGCGCTCTAACCAACTGAGCTATACACCTGAAGTCCAAGCATCATATTCATTTTTATTTTTTATGACAAGCCCTTTTCTGAGTTTTTTAAACTTTGCGTACAAGTTTTAAGCAAAGTCTTAAAACATTGAATATCTTGAGAACTTAGCGGAGTACCTACGTAAATTTCCTGCTCAAATAACTTGATGGATTGTTCAAATGAACGCCTTTCATGTTCAGGTACATTTTCAGCCAAACGTTGTAACCAATGCCGAAAACTTTCAGAAGTCAATTTTTGCTGGCTCAAGGGTAAATTCTTTGCGAAATTGGTAATTTCTCTTTCAAGAGGGCTTAAACTTTTTCTTTTATTCCACAAAATCCATATAAAATATAATGCTACAATGCCACCAATACTCAAAATAAGAATTAAAACAACTGCATAAGCAGAATTTGTACCGAGCTTTTTAAACCATTGTTGTTGTGATTCAGCATTATAACCCACCACCTTGCTCTGCCATTGGTAACTCGCATAATCACTCCATACACGGACTTTTTTCAACATCGAAAATTGTTGATAGGCCCAAGTCGACTGCTGGCTCCCAAAAATTGTCCGATCTTGTTCCATATAATCCTGCATCCCCCCATCGATACGCTGCGGTGCGATCATGGCCGTCGGATCAATACGACGCCAATGTTGATTGACATAAACCTCTGTCCACGCATGTGCATCGAGCTGACGAACCTCCCAACTTTTTCCATCTGGTGCTAATTGACCACCTTGATATCCCACGACAATACGCGACGGTACGCCAACATAGCGCATCAACATTGCAAAACTTGAAGCAAAATGTTCGCAAAAGCCCTGTCTTGATCCAAATAAGAAATCATCTATCCGATTTTGCCCCAATACACCTGGGCTTAAAGTATATGCAAAGCGATTTTGTTTATACCATTGCAAAACTTCGGCAATATAACGCTCAGGATTTTGACGACTTCGCTGCCATAAAGTTTGGGCCAATTGTTGTGATTGAACATCCAAGTTTTCAACATAGCGAGTGTTTAATTTTTCAAGTAAAGTTACATTTTTTATTTGTGGCGGCTCTGCACTTCCTAACCATTTCAGTTGAATCGGCTCTGTACGTGCTGTTAATCGGTAGGGTGTAATTCGACCATCTTGACCTAAAGCAAAACGTGCTTCATTGGGAACGGATTGCTCCAACGACATAATCCACATCACAGTTGGGTCGGCAGCCAAATATTGATAATTCAACGCCCGCTTGGTTTTTAACTCGGCTGGATTCAGCTGTATAACGTTCTGGTTAAAAAAATGACTTGTCCATTTAGAACCATCATATTCATCTAATGCCATCGCCCGCCAATACAGCTCTGTACGTGGTGGCAAGGCTTGAATATCTCCGATTATACGAAATGCCAAGCTACTCGACTGTGATAACTCAGCAATATCGCCAGGAGACATGCTGTCACTGATTCCTGTTGTGGCTTTATTTTCAGGAATAGGAATATGCCATAGCGGCGGCAGGCGTGGAAAAAAGAGAAACAGTAATATAAAAAATGGAACAGCTAAGGCAATAAATTTTCCCACATGCCCAATATCTTGTTTAATCGCTTGTATTTCACCGCCAGAGTTTTGGCTAAAACCAACGGTCTGTAAACGGAATAATCCAATAAAGCAGCTCAACAACGCCAACAAAATGACCAATGCCATGGCAAAAGACTGGCTAAACAAAAAACTACTGGCAATCACAAACATCGCAAAGTTAAATAGAATAATTACATCACGACGTGTTTTTGTTTCTAAAGATTTAGCAAATAAAAATGTACTAAGTACTGTAACCCCTGCATCAACACCAATAAATGTTTTATGACTTATGTAAATGCTGAATAAAGCTATCAATGTCAGCACATAGGTTAAAATTTTAGAAAATGGTTTTTTAGTTGCGCGGGTATTGTGTAATAAAATAAGCCAAATGACTAAAAATACTAATGATGTCACCACTGGTATATAAAGCATTTGCGCAATGAGCAACAAAGCTAAAGTGAGTAGTATGGAGCGGCGTATGGTATTTTCAATCATCAATTAAGCCTGCGCCAATAACCGTTTAGCTTCGGAAAAATGCAGTGCTCCAGTGCCTGATGCTAACTCAGCATTAGGTAAATACAGTGCATATTGATCGTGATTTTGCTCAGCCTGCTCGACCAAACCCATCATAAGGCTAAGTTTTTCTTCATGACTTTGAGCTGGCATATAGTGATAATGAATCTCCAATTTCTTTAGATCTTCATACTGTTCAAAGACTTTCACATATAAGCCTTGTCCTCGTGCTGCTTGTTTCCAAGACACCGCATGAAGTGAATCCCCCGTCTGAAAACTCCGTAATTCGCGAAATTCATCAAGATCAGGTTCAAAATTTTGCTGTTGTTGCTTATTTTCAACGGAATGCAAACTGGCTTGAGGTGCAACCCACGCTGGTTGGTGTACGTACAAATACGTCCAGGCCCGAACCAAACCAAAGGGATAAACACTATAAATTTGTATAGGTGGAATCTGAAAAACACCGCGTTGACTGGTTATAAAATTTAATTGAAAGCCATGCTGTTGCGTATTGAACAATAATTTATGTAGCTGATTTTCAGTTTTAATCCACAAATATCGCGCCTGCTCGCTCTCTTGTTTAAAGTAAATTTCAACCGAAAGTAATTCACCTACTTGCGGTGTATCAACAACATTTATTTGAATCTGCAACGCATGAA
Source organism: Acinetobacter sp. YH12086 (assembly GCF_013419345.1). Lineage (NCBI taxonomy): Bacteria > Pseudomonadati > Pseudomonadota > Gammaproteobacteria > Moraxellales > Moraxellaceae > Acinetobacter > Acinetobacter sp. YH12086. The sequence continues at coordinate 26,612 of NZ_VPAF01000023.1, read as the reverse complement.
GCTGTTTAAAAGTAATATAGAAACTAATACACAATACGGCGCTAATTAAAAAGCAAAATCCTAAAATCAAGTTATTGGCATAATTCACACCAGCAATAAAGGTGATAAAAATTAACACGAAATACAAGTAGCCTTGCTGATAGATAAAGATCAAGACGTCTTTTTGAGTCAGCTGCTTGTGCTGATCGATTTTAAATCGACGTTCAATCCATTGCTGCCACATCGAAGCCAAGGTTCAACTCCTTTATTGAATCGAAACTTGTTCTAAAAGCTTAAAGGCTTCAAGATCTGACAGCCCAATTCGATGAGATACTACAGCAGCAAACACCGCTTGCACATCGTCAGGATTCACATAATTTCGCTGCTCAATCAGCGCATAGGCTTGCGCAGCTTTCTTTAAGGCTAAAACACCACGCGTAGAAAGACCATGTCTCCCTTTACGTGTTTCAGCAGCAAGATCCAAAATGTAATCCATCAAACGATCACTCAGATGTATCTGCTCGACAAAACCTTGTAGTTGTAAAATTTCTGCTTCATTAAAGATACGTGCTAATGCCGCAATCAGATCATGGCGTGAAGTTTGTTGGAGCAATAATTTCTCTGCCTGACGCGATGGATAACCTAAAGACAAACGCATTAAAAACCGGTCCAACTGGGACTCAGGTAAGGCATAAGTACCACTTTGAAATGAAGGGTTTTGTGTCGCAATCACCCAAAATGGTTGAGGCAAAGCATATCGTACACCATCGACCGTCACATAACCCTCTTCCATGGCTTCTAATAAAGCACTTTGGGTCTTTGGACTACAACGGTTGATTTCATCTGCCAATAATATTTGGGTAAAAATTGGCCCAGATTTAAACTCAAAATGATGTTCTTTTTGATTAAACATGTTTACCCCAATCACATCACTGGCCAGCATGTCATTGGTAAATTGAATCCGTTGAAACTTTAATCCCGCCAAATGTGACAAGGCGCTAGATAATGTCGTTTTTCCTAAACCAGGTAAGTCTTCAAATAGCACATGCCCGCCTGCCAATAGACAAGCTAAAGCCAATTTGATTTGCTGATTTTTATCCAAAATAATTTGGTTAATTTGTTCGAGGAATGTATTTATTTTCGGGTAAAAAGGCGCAAGGCTCTGCTCACTTAAAAGCGTTGATGTATTATTTTGTTGGCTTTTCTCTGATCCCCAAAACACCTTTTATTCCCCAATAAAAAAGTTAAATGAATGACTAAAATACAGTGTTTTATTTAAAAATACAGTGTTTATCTCCAAGCTATACCCAGTTCCATACTTTAAATAGATATCCTTGATATTTATTGAGTATACAAAAGCGTTGTTTTCGCTTCGACTGATCACAAATCAGCAATAAAAAAAGCGTCCCGAAGAACGCTTTTTATTTGTTTTTTAGCGCGAGTCAAGGCATTAGCAAGGACACTTCTTCATGTCACCACCAGCTGATGGATAACGTGCATCTACACAGTGACGATAAAATGTTTTTGCATCCATCGCTTCCAAATCAGGATGATGTTTTGCCATATGTTCCAAATAGTTTTGGTAATCTGGCACACCCACCATCAGGCGGAAGCTTTGCTGTAAACGTTGCCACAACGTCGCAATACGTGACCAATTTTTCGGGTTCAGAATTAAATCCTTCTGCGACATAATGGTCATTTTAATGATTTTATAAATCACCGTTTTTCCACTTTTTGCAAACTTCAGGTTCATTCATATTCCCCTATTAATGTGCTGAATTTGACGGATTAATTTCAGCTGGGTCACGGTAAATCGCTTCTGCTTCATTCACCGATGGATTTGGATTTGCCAAGGCACGACGCACCACACCAATCGCTGCAAATAACATCACAAATGCCACGATCATAAAGAATGCACAAAGACCGGCATTGATTTGATTCGACAATGCAACCGTATGCATTTCAGCCATGGTTTTCGCAGGTGCCAACAATTCATTTTTCGCAATGGCTGCATTAAAACGATCTGCTTGAGCCAAGAAACCAATCTTTGGATTTTCGTGGAAAATCTTCTGCCAACCAGCGGTCATTGAAGTAATAAACAAGAATAATGTTGGGATAATTGTCACCCAAACATACTTTTGTTTTTTCATCTTGAATAAAATCACTGTACCCAAGATCAATGCCATCGCAGCAAGAATTTGGTTACCAATACCAAATAGCGGCCATAAGCTATTAATACCGCCGAGTGGATCAACCACGCCTTGGTAAACGAAGAAGCCCCAACCTGCAACAGCCACCGCTGTACCTAACAGATTTCCGAAGAAGTTATGTGAGTTTTTAACCGCAGGAATCACGATACCCACAGTATCTTGCACCATGAAACGACATGCACGCGTACCTGCATCCACAGCCGTTAAAATAAAGAGTGCTTCGAATAAAATCGCAAAGTGATACCAGAACGCCATCATTGAACGGTTATTGAAAATTTCCGTAATGATATGCGCCATACCAATCGCAAATGTTGGTGCACCCCCTGTACGAGACAGAATCGAGTTTTCACCCACTTCTTGTACAAGTAAGGTCAATGCTTCAGGTGTGACCACGAAGCCTAATGTACGAACTGCTTCTGCAGCGGACTCAACCGTTGTACCAATTACCGCTGCTGGTGCATTAATCGCAAAATACACACCAGGCTCAAGAATCGTTGCACAGACCAAAGCCATAATCGCAACAAAAGACTCCATCAACATGCCGCCATAACCGATCATGCGAATATCTTTTTCATTATTCACAAGCTTCGGTGTCGTTCCTGAAGAAACGAGCGCATGGAAACCTGAAATTGCACCACAGGCAATGGTAATAAACAAGAATGGGAACATTGAGCCTGCAAATACAGGACCAGTACCATCAATAAAATGCGTTACCGCTGGCATTTTCATCTCAGGTAAAGCAAACATGATCCCGATTGCTAAACCTGCAATAACACCAATTTTCAAGAAGGTAGATAGGTAATCACGTGGTGCAAGCAGTAACCAAACAGGTAATACTGATGCCACGAAACCATAACCAATCAACCACCAAGTTAGTTCAGTACCTGAAAGTGTAAAGAATGGCCCCCAGTACGGATGCTGTGCAATGTCACCACCATAGATAATCCCAGCCATCATCAGTACAAAACCAATGATCGACACTTCTGCTATTTTACCCGGACGGATAAATCGCATATAGATACCCATGAAAATCGCAATCGGTACAGTGGCCGCGATACTGAAAACACCCCACGGACTATTGGTCAACGCTTTTACAACTACCAAAGCCAGCACTGCTAGAATGATGATCATCACGCCAAGTGCACCAAGCATCACGATGATTCCGGCAAAAGAACCCAGTTCTTGTTTTGCCATTTCACCGAGTGAACGACCATCACGACGCGTCGAGATGAATAAGACTAAAAAGTCTTGAACCGCACCCGCAAGAACGACACCCACTAAGAGCCAAATTGTTCCCGGCAAATAACCCATTTGCGCAGCAAGAATCGGACCGACTAAAGGACCTGCGCCTGCAATCGCGGCAAAGTGGTGACCAAATAGAACACTTTTATTGGTCGGCACATAATCCAAACCGTCAGCTAAGCGATGAGCAGGCGTTAAACGTCGCTCATTCAGTTCAAAGACTTTATTGGCAATAAATAAACTATAAAAACGATATGCAATGCTATACACACAGATTGCTGCAAGGATCAGCCAAACTGCATTGACATGCTCGCCTCGACTGAGTGCTAGTATGCCGAATGAAACGGCACCTAGAATGGCTACAAACAGCCAGATAATCTTCGAAGCCATTCCTGACTTCGGTTGAATGTTTTCCATCTCAATCCCTCATAAATGTTGAAATAAATCAGCTTGATTTTTCTTGTTCGAGGTACTGCTGTTTCTTCCCTTGAAACTCTACTCCTGTTATAGGTTTTTTCATCTAATACTTTGGAATAAAAATTTAAACCAATAGGTATAAAAAAAGGGATGAATCACTTCATCCCTTTCGATAATAGTCTATTTTTAAACCATTATGCACGTTCTAAATAGTCACCAGTCCGAGTGTCTACACGAACGCTTTCTTCTTGCTGTACGAATAATGGAACACGTACAACTGCACCAGTTTCAAGCTTAGCCGGTTTACCGCCACCGCCTGAAGTATCACCACGTACACCTGGATCAGTTTCAACGATTTTTAATACAACGAAGTTTGGCGCGCTCACAGTTAAAGGAACACCATTCCATAACATGATTGTGCAAAGTTCGTTAGAGTCATCTTTCAACCATTTAGCCGCGTCGCCCATAGCAACTTTATCAGCAGCGATTTGTTCGAAAGATTCTGGGTCCATGAAGTTCCACATTTCACCGTCGTTATACAAGTAGTTCATTTCAACTTCTTGGATGTCAGCAGCTTCTAGTGAATCACCAGATTTGAAAGTTTTTTCTAAAACTTTACCAGTTTTAAGGTTACGTAATTTTACGCGGTTAAAAGCTTGGCCTTTACCTGGTTTTACGTATTCGTTTTCCATGATTGAACATGGGTTACCGTCAAGCATGACCTTAAGGCCTGACTTGAAATCATTCGTAGAATAATAGGCCATGACTGGCTCACTCCAAACTTACTAACTTTAATCTATAGATGCTATGGGCTGTAACATGTCATTTAGCAAGTACTGACTGTAACATTGGCTGCCACATGCACATTAATGTGATATTGCGTATTCTAAATGACCAATGCACCATGTCGCAATGAAAAAATCCCCATTAAAGGGGTCAAGCTGCTTAACTTACACTCAGACATTAAAGAACTTTGTTTATACAATGCCCACAAACAGGTAAAATTGCTGTTTAATGAAATTTAATAAATGTTTCGTAGGCTTCATCCGTTGTGAGCTTTATCGGAATTATTTCAGCTTACACTTCAAAGTTCGACGCATTAATTTCAGCAATATTCCCCACTCACCTTTCTGCATTTTTTAAACATTCAGCATGATAAACTATTTATTTCAAGAGCAAAACTGGCAAACTCAATTGAGTGATTTGATTACAAGTCCTCAAGAATTACTTGATGTATTAGAACTTTCCCATGATCAGTTATTATCGGGTGCTCAGTTCGCAGCAGATGAGTTTCGCCTACGCGTGCCGCGCGCTTTTGTCGAAAAAATGCAAAAAGGTAATCCGCTCGATCCGCTTTTACTCCAAGTCCTACCGCATCATTTGGAACTTGAAGAACACGCCGGTTTTGTTACCGACCCATTAGGTGAAGAACAAGCTAACCAACAGCCTGGTGTATTACATAAGTACAAGTCTCGTTTTTTACTAACTTTAACCGGCGCCTGCGCGGTCCATTGCCGTTATTGTTTCCGCCGGCATTTTCCATACCAAGAAAACCTGCCTAAAAATGACGATTGGCCAAACATTAAACAATATATTGAACAACAACCCGATATTAATGAAGTGATTTTAAGTGGTGGAGACCCGCTCACACTATCAAATCGTAAACTTCAAGTGTGGATTGAACGTTTATCGACTTTGCCACAAATTAAATTTTTGAGAATTCATTCACGAGTTCCTATCGTAATCCCCAACCGTGTCGACGAAGAGCTGGTTTCTATTTTAAAAAACAGTAGGCTACGCATTATTCTAGTGGTACACTCAAATCATCCATCAGAGCTAGATGACTTCACGTGCAGCCAGCTTCAACAGCTTGTCAAACAAGGAATCACCGTGCTGAACCAAGCAGTCTTATTAAAAGGGGTTAATGATTCTGCAGAAGTATTAGTCGATTTAAGTTACCGCTTATTCGACGCAGGTGTAATGCCATATTATTTGCATGTTCTGGATAAAGTAAAAGGTGCTCATCATTTTGATACACCAGCTCAGGATATTGATTTAATTTATAAAAAAGTTTTAGAGAACCTACCTGGTTATTTGGTTCCTAAACTTGTACGGGAAATAGCGGGCGAAAAAAACAAGACACCGCTTTTTGGGGCTTCAACTTTTTGAGTTAAATAATAAAGATGACCACGCATACTTCAGATACGTTTTACAATCCGACTGAATTAAAGCTGGATAAATTAAGCTTTTGTCCGACCAATGCTAAAGGTCTGCAAGAGTGGTTAAACGGTATTTCAATTTTACAATTGGGTACCTCATCTAAAGCTTTATTCAATGCCTTACTTGAAATCTCCGAGCTGAAATGCCAAGAGATGTTACGTTTTGATTTGGTTCAAATTTTACATCCGACTATGGAAAGTGTGCTCACAAGCTTAGAAAAACACTTTACCAATCAAAGCCTCATTACCACGGATCGTAATGACCAAATCATTGAATTGGCGATGCTTTTACGCAGTCACTTTGCCAAAATCTATATTGATATTGCCAAACGATGTAATCAGCAGCTCAATCAACAAAAGTTTTCGATTTTTTCATTCGGCCATAAAAAAAGCTTACAAACCGCTCGAATTGCATCAATCTACTATGCGTTGCAACAACTGACACTGTTGTTGTATCAACAACATATGTTGTATGCCACACCGACTGCAGGTCAATGGATTGCGGCACATCAACTGATTGAATGTGCCATTGAACACAATTTCTATCAAAGTAATGTCAATCAGTTACTGGGTACTCAACATCAAATTGCAAATATTGCTCAAGCTTATGCACAATTAATCTTATTAGATATTTTCAATAATCATCAGATTCGCCCTGCTGAAATCCAAGGTTTGTATTTATGTAGCTTTGACTGGGCAAAATTGGTTCAAATCCTACCGAAAGAAACCACGCTTTCACGCTATGTTGTAGACACGAAAAAAGATCATCCACCGATTTATAACTCAAAACAAGATCGGTCTTATCAAGCCAATGTATACATTTCAACGCAAAACTTGCTCGATCATTTGACCGAAACGCAAACTAGAAATGCCAATTATTTATCTAAAAATGAAAAGTTATTTTTAACTCCAGCGCTATATTTCCATATTCATAATATTTTGACCAACAACACTGAACGTCGTCATGAACGTTATGAATATTCTGCGCAAATTAATATTTGCTTTAGCTTAATGGTGGCACATTTCTATCTCTCTAAAGGTAAAAACTTCCACGAAACTTTAGATTTGGAAGGCAATTATCAATTCCACAATGAAGCCTCTTTTGTCAATTCGCATGATTCAAATATGCCAACAGGCATGACTAATGCGAAAGCGCTAGATCGTGAAGCAAAACAGATTCATACCGCTGACGTATTAGATATTAGTGTGAATGGTTATCGCATTAAATGGACTGGCCCTACCCCTGCTAATTTAAAAACCGGCGAATTTATTTTGATCCAAGAAAATGCTCAAAGCCAATGGCGTGGCGGTGTTGTTCGTTGGATCAAACAATCGACTGAAAAAAGTTTGGAATTAGGTCTCGAAGTGCTGGCTCAAGATTTGTATCCATGTTCAGCCCATATTCGTACCGACCGCAATACAACAAATCATCAACCTGCTTTATTGGTACAGACCACACAACTTGATCAAGTGTCTACGACCTTAATTTTACCTGGGGCAAATCTCTTCCGAGAGAAACAAACGATCCACCTTCGCTTAGGCAAAGAAGACATCAAAGTCTATCTCACCAAAGCGCAGTTGGTGACGCAAAGCTTTATTCGCTTTGAATATGAATTATTGAATGAAGAGCAAGAAAATGTCGTTAAAGACTTTATTGCGAAACAGAGCAATGAGATCAAAAATAACGACTTATGGGAAGCATTAAAGTGAGAAATCCATTACTATCCAAAAAACTAAAACGTACGGAAACTCGATTACTCATTATTGATGATAATCAAATACGTTTTAACCAGATACGTGATTTATTGACAGACAGCGAACATCAAGTTCATGCCATATTACTTGATGATTTACAAAATTTCGAAAAACAGCTGAATCTCAATTGGGACTTGATCATTTTTGGACGTGCTTATGATTTAAAATATGAACAAGCTTTAAGTTTAGTTCAACTATCGAGCCAACCGAATTTACCGATTATTTTACTTAAACCCGAAGACTATCAAGCAGAACAATATGCAAGTTTAGTCAAAAAAGGGATTTATGACATTGTCGATATTGCTGAACCTGAGAGTTTCTATTTTGGTTTAATCCGTGCTTTATCCTTTAGTCGCCTACAACAATCGCAGCAACATTTAATGGAAGAGCTCGAAACAGCTCAAATCCAAACCCAGTCTTTAGTTGAAGATAGTCGTAAAGCGGTTGCCGTGATTCAAGAAGGCATTCACATTCAAGCCAATGCTGAATATCTCACTTTGTTTGGTCTAAAAAATGAAGATGATGTAATTGGTCTGCCTTTACTCGATCTATTACAACCTACTGACCTCAACGACTTTAAACAACGCTTTAAAAAAATTAGCCAAGGGCAGCTCGATTTAGGACGTTTTGATCTCGTTTCACAAAATATCGCAGTGGCTGGGCAAAACCCACTAAAACTCGAATTTATTGCCGCGGCTGAAGAAGATGCTTTACAGCTCGCAATTGAAATTGGCAGTCAAAGCAGCAATGCTGTAAGCAATGCTCAAGTTGAAGCTAGCCCACAAAAACCAAAAGCATTTCAACAACTCAACCGTACCATTGCTCAGCAACCTGCTAATGTAAATGCAGTAGTTCTATTTACATTGGCTTCTTGCTCAGATGCGATTTTTCAAAAAGATTGGAATACTTATAAGAGCTATTTCACCAATATTAAAGACTTCTTGAAAGATCAGACTCATGCTCCATTATTTAGTTTAGATAATGGTGCAATCGTTGCCTTATTCCAAGCGGATAATCAACTCAAACTTGAGTCTAAATTGATTGGTCTTAATACCCTGAGCAAACCTCAATTACTCAGTGTAAACAATGAAACTTATCCATTAAATTTACGCATAGGATACAGTGTTTTAGACAGCGATATTCGTGATGAAGTACATTTTGATACATTTATTGCGAAAGCCTTTAATACTGCGCTACCAACCAACCAACAAGTACCTGAAATCGATTTAACGATTCCATTAGAAATTGACATACCAAGTTTGGATTTTGGTACACCAGAAGCACAAATTGCGCCGATTGTCGTTAGTGATGAAGCTCCTGTTATCAAGGCCCTTCGCAACTGCTTAGAACGCGGTGAAATTCATCTTAAATATCAGCAACTGTATGATAAAGAAGATACACATCTTTATACTTATGAAGTAACCAGCGGCTTTATTTTTGAAAATAAATGGAAAGATATCGCCCAACTTCGTGAATTGGCTGAAGACTCAGAGCTATCCATTAAATTGGATCGTTGGATCTTGGTTGAATCGTGTAAACAACTACACAACTTCATCACTCAGTTCCCTGAAGCGAAATTAATCGTTAACCTGAACAAAGAAGTGCTATATAACGACCGCACCTTCCCTGAGTTTATTTCGAAACTGATTACGATTATTCGTAGTAAATTGAAAAATCCGATAATTTTACAATTTGCAGAAGAAGACATTCAGCTCAATATCGATGCCGCTCAAAAAGCATTTGTTGAACTTCGTAAAAATGGTGCCGAACTGGCTTTACGTAATTTTGGTCATTCGATGTTTAGTGAATCATTATTACGTCAAATGGATGTTCACTGCTTAACATTAGATTCAAGCTTGACCCAAATGCTTGCAAACGACAAGTCATGCCAAGAGCTGCAAGAAAAAATTACCACTTATCATGAAATCAAAACTGTTGAAATCATGCTACGTGAATTAAATGACATGACACTGTTTGCCAATGCTTGGAATGTAGAAGCTCGTTTTATTCAAGGTGATTATTTCCAAAAGAAACTCGATCATCTCATCGATGTTCAGGACCAATAAGGTTCTGAACATTGCCGATTTAAGGTTTATCTTTTTATCGGCACAAAAAAAAACGGGCATAAAGCCCGTTTTTTTCGTTTTGGATATTAACGTTTGATAGAACGTGACATACCAGCAAAACGTTGTTTGAATTTGTCGATACGACCGCCAGTGTCAACGCTTTTCTGTTTACCAGTGTAGAATGGGTGACAAGCAGAACATACGTCTAAGTAAATAGTTTCTTTACCAAGAGCTGAACGAGTTTCAATTACGTTACCACATGAACATGTAGCAACTAAAGTTTCATATTTTGGGTGAATATCGGCGCGCATCGTCGATTACTCCTAAGATTTAAGAAGGTTTAGCTGTCATCGCAATTGATCACTCTTGCATCACTACAAGGAAGGCTTAAAAAAGCAGACCAACACCATAACAGACCATTCTTTTGGCCCACCGAGACGGATACCGCCAGAGCTAAGCACAACAAGTTGGGGCAAATTATAGCTGATTTTTTATTGTTAATAAATAGATATTCAAGGCTGAATCGCTCTACTCTTTAGGTTGAGCTTGCTCTAAATATTTTTGATATTGTAATTCGACTATACGCTGAAATTGGGCTTGATCAAAATGATTTAATCTTTCAATAAATGCAGGACAAAACGTCGCTGCATTTACTGGCTGTAATGATTTGCTCATGCCCTCTAACATGCCTTGAAGCTGCTGTTTAAATTGTGCATCGACTGGCTGATCAACATCTTTTGCTTTTAATGGCTCTACACCATTAAAACGGACAGCCTGAACCGCAGCAATTAATTTTAGCTTGGCAGCTTGATAAGCCTGATCTAATTCCGTATTCATCTGTGGTTGTCGATCACGACAAAAATCCAACATGGGCTGTAGGCTGATGAGCGGCATTTTTTCAATGACATCACGGTTACTATTTAGAGATAAATCCTATTGGGCATGAACGACTGTGTTCATACCCAAGAATAAAATGAAAAAGCCTTTTTTAATTTTCATGATTATTTTCTTTTCATCTATATAAGGTATTTTAAAAGGACGTATTCATCTCGTCCTTACTCTTGCCCACGGCTTTGTTTTGCCCAAAGGTTGGCAATCACACCACAGACCATCAACTGAATTTGGTGAAAGATCATAATTGGTAAAACTATCATCCCCATCGGCTGACCAATAAAGAGAATTTGTGCCATGGGCACACCACTCGCCAAGGTTTTTTTAGAGCCACAAAAGAAAATCGTCTTTTGATCAGCTCGACTAAAGCCCAACCAACGCGGTACGTATAGCGCCAATAACATAATAATCGTTAACAAGACAGAACACGCCACAATCAATAGGAATAAAGTCATACCACTCACTTGATGCCATAGGCCTGCCACCACCGCACTACTGAATGCACCATAGACCACCATCAAAATTGAGCCCTGATCAAATACCTTCACGATTTTTGGCATTTTCTTCATATAAGGAAACACCCAAGGACGGAGGAGCTGCCCTAAAATGAAGGGAATCAGTAATAACAGCGTAATTTGAATAATAGATGCAGTCGGATCGTAGTTATGTTGTGACTGGCCGAGAATAAAATAGGCCACCATCACTGGGGTAATAAACATCCCAATAATATTTGAAAATGATGCACTACAGACTGCGCCAGCAACATTACCCTGTGCTACCGAAGTAAATGCAATGGAAGACTGTACTGTCGAAGGTAAAAAGCACATAAACAAAAAGCCCCAATACAACTCTTGCCCTAACATCGGCACGAGGATTGGTTTCGCCATTAAACCCAGTAATGGAAATAATGCAAAGGTAAAAGCAAAAACTAAAGCATGTAACTTCCAATGCATTATGCCTTCAACCACAGCCTCACGAGATAACTTTGCCCCATGTAGAAAAAATAAAATGGCAATTGCAGCCGTGGTAATATAGCTAAAGATTTCTGCAGCTTGACCACTGACAGGCAAAAAAGTCGCAAGTATGACCATTATAAAAAGTAGAATGGTAAAACGATCCAAAGCCAACATTTTCAGCATAACAACATCCTGTACAAATTTCCCTCTAAAGCTCATCGGCAAAAAAAATGCCCAATAAGCTAAATTTACCATTGAGTAAATTTCATCTTACTGGGCCATATAAATAAAGCCAGCTTTTCTCCGATATATTCGTTATTTTAAACGTTGATAGTGAGCTCAACGCAAAAAAATTTATAAATAAGAATATTCAGCATTACATATGACTTTAAATGAATAATTGCAGATTAATTATTTCGTGCATTTGAGTCTTGTTGGATCAACTCAATTTTATAGCCATTTGGATCTTCAACAAAGGCAATGACGGTCACACCACCTTTCATTGGTCCTGCTTCACGTACCACGTTTCCGCCACGTGCTTTAATTTCTTCACAAGCCTTGTAGGCATCATCTACTGCAATAGCAATATGGCCATAAGCGTTACCCAATTCATAACTCTCCGTATCCCAGTTATGCGTTAACTCAAGTACAGTATGATTTTCTTCATCACCATAGCCCACAAATGCCAAAGTAAAACGACCTTCTTCATAATCACGCTTACGAAGCAAAGTCATACCGAGTACTTCAGTATAGAACGCCAATGAACGCTCTAAATTGCCTACACGTAACATGGTATGCAGCATGCGCATAATCGAGTTTCCTAAATCTATCATTATGTTTGAGTACTATAGGGATTTAACATGCAAAGTTCAATTTAAGTCTAGAACGCATATACCCGCTTATTTCAAATATCCTTGTCCAAAATCGTAGACCTGCTTAGGCTATTTAACAGCTTAGAATAAAAAAGCCCACTCAAACTGAATAGGCTTTTTCAAGTTAAATTGAATTATGAATTGGATTTTTGTTCATGTTCTCTCAATAGTTTGGCAACCCACACCACTAAAATTAAAATCGGAATACCAATTAAAGTCGTCATCAAGAAAAAGTTTGGATAACCGATATTGGTCACAATCGTACCAGAGTAACCGCCTAAAATTTTAGGGGTTAAGGTCATTAATGAACTAAAGATGGCATATTGAACAGCTGTGAAAGAAACACTGGTTAAGCTCGATAAAAATGCAATAAATGCCGCACCAGCAAGACCAGAAGCCAAATTATCAACAATAATCGCGAAATATAACCACAGCGAACTATAAGGCTTAATGACCTTACCTTTGATGTCCACATTCTGTTCAGCACTTGCTAAGTTAATCGGTTGAATATCAATACCAAGCACACCTGACATATTGGCTGATGTATTCACTTGATATGTTAAATCGACACTCTTTTTCACTACATCATTTTCTAGTAGTTGAGCCGTTAATGTTTTTTGCTTTGCTGTTTCGAGCGCTTGACCTGGAATTGCAGCACTAAAAACACCAGTTTTATCAAGCTTCGCGTCGAATGGTTTATCATCCAAAATAATTTGAATTTTTTGATTTTCTTTTAATTCGCCTGCCAAGTATTGTCCACGGACCACAATACTATTTGCAGTCTCTTGAGCTGAAATCGTGTTATCTGAAGTCACTGGCAGCAACATCATTGCTGCGTTTGAAATAGCATTATTCAAATACGGCAAACTCACATGTACTGGATGTTGATTCTTAGACTGATAATCCGCACTGACTTTAATATTTTGATCTGCAGCCAAGACTGCTTTTGGAATTTTAACTACCCAAGCACCCGTGTCATCCGGCGTCGCTGTATATTGCTGCCCTGCTACATTTACAGTGACATCGCTTAATAGCTGACCTGATTTGACCAGACCGATAAAAATCAAGTTTGTTGAACTTGCTAAAATCGCACCTACAAACATCAATTTCATAATGTTCATGCGCTGTGCAAGTAAACCACCAAGGAAGCCGCCAACCAAGCTAAAAATCACACCATAGACTTTTACAGCTTCAGCAATCTGCTCTTTGGTGAAGTTTAAATCTTGATAAAACACATTAGAAATGACGCCGGCGATAATATCGGAAATACGGTAAAAACCAATAAGTAACAACAGCACTAAAGCCAGTTTTAGACCATAACGCTTAAAAAAATCTGCAACTGGATTAACCCAAGTTTCAAATGCCATCTGCTTATTTACAGCACCTGATTTCACTAAAACAGAACCGACGCCAAAAGCAACCATAGCTGAACCAATAAAGCGTACAGCCTCTAAACAGAACAATGCAAATGAGTCTGAAATTTGCCACTGCTCTTTCAAGCTTTCAACCGCAACACCTGAATAGATATAACTCAAAACAAAAGCAACCACCGCAGCAAAAAATACAGCGACTAAGCGATAATAGTCGGTCCGTTTATAATGCTTTTGTACACGGTCAACCTGCGGCTCACGTATCGATAAAGTTGTGATAATACCGATAACCATTACAGCAGCCATTGCAAGGTAAGTATATTTCCAAGCTTCATAAATATAGTTACCTTTGGCCGTGCCTAAATATGCCGCCAAAAATAACGCCCCTGCACCTGCCACGATCATGCCGATACGATAACCTGCATTATAAGTCGAAGCTAAAACGGTCTGCATTTCAGTTTCTGCCAACTCAATACGATAAGCATCAATCACAATGTCTTGCGTTGCGGCAGAAAAACCTAGCAATACAGCGCCAGCGGCCATTTGGTAAATATAGCTTTGTCCTAAAGCAGGATCTGAAAATGCCATGATACAAATTGCACAGATAATGAGAACCTGAGCGATCAACAACCATGCACGGCGACGTCCGAGTTGTTTGGTTAAAAATGGCACAGGCAACTCATCTATTAATGGCGCCCAAACAAACTTAAACGAATAGCCAAGCGCTGCCCAACTAAAAAAAGTCACTGCACTTTTATCAATTCCTGCTTCACCTAACCAAAGCGATAAACTGGAAAAGATCAGTAAAATTGGGATACCGGCCGAAAAGCCAAGAAAAAGCATAATCAGCGCACGTCGGTCTAAAAATGCAGTAAAAGCAGATTTCCATCCTGAAGCTTGTGTTGTCATGACTCAGTTATTTTTGTCAAAATCGAATGTTGCTATTCAAGCGCTTAATGACAACGGTTTCAACAACATTTATGAAATCATTGTTTTATTTTATCGATATTTCGCATGCTGTTGCTTGATATTTGGCATTAAACCTGTATACCTTAATTACATATCTCTATTCTTTAGTTTTTTGGATTCAACAGTGACCCAGCGACTTGAACAAATTCACTCTTCTTTATCAACTACCATTAATGAACCCAACACAAAAAACTTAGCAGAAACAGTAACGACACTAAAGAGTGCTTTTGATCAACCCGAAATACAGAATACTTTAACTAAAACCCAGTTGCAGCCGCTTCAGCTGACGCATACGCCTGAACTCAAAAAAATACCAACGTCTACTAAGCGGATCAAACCACTCAATGACTTTTTAGGACAAGATCGTGCCCGTGCTTCGGTTGAAGCTGGCATTGCATTGCCCTATTCAGGCTATAACATTTTTGCTGTAGGTACCGCAGGCTTAGGTAAGCGCACCATGATTAAGCGCTTATTACAACAACACGCTAAAAATATGCCAACGCCTTCAGACTGGGTCTATGTCAATAATTTTAAGTTTCCGCGTGAACCGATTGCGCTAAAACTTCCTTCTGGTCAAGCGACAAAATTCCAAGCGTTATTACATCAAAGTTGGCAAACTATATTAAAACAGCTTGAACGTCGCTTCACCGCAGAAACCTATCACAATCGCATTGAAATGATTCGCCAACATGCTGGTGATGAACAACATCTTGCTTTAGTTGAATTAACCCGAGAAGGTGAAGAGCTCGATCTTAAACTGATTTCTCAGGATGATGATCATTGTTTCGTTCCGATGCATTTGGTCGATAACAAATACCAAGAAATGTCGAAAGAAGACATCAATGCTTTAAGCAGCAAACAACGTGCTGAAATTGCGTCAAACGTCCGTTATATGGATAAAAAACTTGAACGTCTTGGTCTACATCTTGGTGATCTTGAAGATGACGCACGCGATAAAGTTCAGGTTTTAAACCGTGAAATTGCTAAACAAGTCGTCATGCCGCGTATTGATGTAATTCAAAATAAATTCAGCATGGTTGAAGGCTTGGAAGATTATCTGAAGCAATATGCAGATGACATCATTCAAAATGTTGAGTTTGTGCTTGAGCAAGAAGAAGATGACTTTACACCTGGCCTATTTAACCGCGTGCCATCTCGTTACCAAGCTAACATCATCGCCACACACAAACCAAATGCTGGTGCGCCAGTTATTTTTGAAGATTTCCCAACCCATTACAATTTGCTAGGTCATGTCGAACAACTGACCCAAAATGGCACCATCACCACAGACTTTACGTTAATCCGTCCTGGTGCATTGCATAAGGCCAATGGTGGATTCCTCATCTTGGAAGCTGAACAACTTTTAGAGCAGCCTTATGCATGGCAAGGTCTAAAACGTGCATTAAAGTCAGGACATTTAAAGCTGTCTTCACTTGAACATATGCTTACATTGACAGGCAGTATTTCGATTGAGCCTGAAGCTATTGATTTAAATATCAAAGTGATCCTGCTTGCTGAACCTGATATTTATTACGATATTTTAGAACTTGAACCAGAACTGGGCAGTGTCTTTAAAATTCGTGCCGATTTTACCGATACATTACAACGTAATGACATTAATGAGCAGGCATATATGCAGCTAATTGCTGATTATGTGCAAACAGACAAACTTCTGCCGTTTGACCGTACAGCACTTGCTGCACTGTTAACTGATTCAAGTCGTCAAGCTGAAGATCAAAGCTCTTTGTCATTACATGCCCTTACCTTAGGTGATTTGATTCGTGAAGCACATCATCATGCAGCACTTGCTGGCGATAAAATGGTGACAGAAACACATATCAACACCGCTCTTGATCATCGTAAATACCGTCTAGGCTACTTACGTGAATTATATTGGCAAGATCTCACTCGCGGTACACAGTTAATCGAAACCAAAGGTCATCGATTCGGGCAGATTAACGCCCTCTCTGTGATTCAATATGCTGATGTTGAATTTGGTTTACCGTCACGTTTAACGGCTTCGGTTTATCAAGGTGGCGGCGATATTTTAGATATCGAGCGTAGTGTAGAACTCGGTGGTTCTTTACATGCCAAAGGCGTCCTGCTGATGTCGAGTTTCTTAAAGGCACACTTTGGTCGTGAACAAATTTTACATTTTTCTGCTGCCCTTGCCTTTGAGCAAAGCTATGGTCAAGTGGATGGCGACAGCGCAACTGTTGCAGAGCTTTCAGCACTCATTTCCGCTATTAGCCAATTACCGATCGATCAATCATGGGCAATCACTGGCTCAATGAACCAATTGGGTCAAGTTCAACCGATTGGTGGTGTAAATGCCAAGATTGAAGGCTTCTATGATGCATGTAAATTACAAGGGTTAACAGGCAAGCAAGGTGTGATTATTCCACGCCAAAATATGCAGCACTTAATGTTACGCAAAGATGTGATTGAAGCTGTGCAACAAGGTCAATTCCATATTCACGCCATAGATACCATTGACCAAGCTCTAGAAATTTTGATGGCGCGTCCAGTAGGCACTCTTGATAAAAAAGGTCGTTATAGCAAAGGCTCAATCTACGCTGCTGTCATGGAGCAACTTGAATACTGGCAAGCGATTGAAGATGGTGCTGAGTTTGAGGAAGAAGAGCCAAAGAAAAAGAAAAAAAAGAAGAAGTCAAAAAAGGACAAAGATAAAAAGGCAAAGAAGTCTGAAGCTCAAGACAGTACTGCTAAAAATGGGACTGCTGAAAACGAGCAACGTGTTGAAGAAAGTCCGACTGAAGACAATCCGTCATAAATCTTCGATGAGTTTATTCATTTGTTGATTTTTCCACCACCCTTTGTGCTTTAAATGCGTATTGGGATGGTGGAAAAACGCATAAACCACGACTTTTTTGATAAATAAGTCATAAAAAAAGCGCCTTAAAGGCGCTATTTTTATCTGTATCCAATGATTAAAATCATCAAATACACATCCAATTAAGCTTCCGGAGCTGGGCTATATTGTTCAACTAAAGGTTGTAATTCACCTTTTTGGAACATATCAAGCATAATGTCACTACCACCGATCAATTCACCATTGATCCATAATTGTGGGAAAGTCGGCCAGTTTGCAATTTGTGGAAGAGTTGCGCGAATATCTTGATTTTCAAGAATATTTACATAAGCAAATGGACGACCAATTTGACTGAGCGCTTCTACTGCACGCGCAGAGAAACCACACTGTGGAAACTGTGGAGTGCCTTTCATGTAAAGTAGAACTGCGTGTTTAGCAATTTGGTCACGAATTAACGCTTCTGTATCGCGTGCTTGTTCAGTCATTGATATATCCTCAATAAATCTGCTTCGCATTATACCCAAAACTGAGTAAAACAATATGACTAAAGCAATATTTCACGTTTTATTTACATTTCAGCTTTTCAAGTGAGTCATATTTTGCTTATATAGACCTCTTGATGCTCATATATATATATGGCGTCTCCTCTATATTATTTCAATCACCTGACAAATTAGAGTTAGTCATGAATAACATTACCCTTGCCCCAGTACAAACTGATCAACCATCGCACTTGATGCCAGTATTTGGCCGCCAACCGATCAGCTTTGTCCGAGGTCAAGGTGCTCACCTGTATACCGCAGATGGCACAGAATACTTAGACGCACTGACAGGGATCGCTGTTTGTGGTTTAGGTCACTCACATCCTGCAATTACAGCTGCAATTGCTGAACAGGCAGCGACCCTCATTCATACCAGTAACTTATTTGAAGTGCCTTGGCAAACGGCTGCTGCGCAAAAATTAGCTGAAGTTGCGGGTATGGAAGAAGTTTTCTTCTCAAATAGTGGTGCAGAATCAAATGAAGGTGCAATCAAAATTGCACGTAAATTTGGTCATATGCAAGGTGTTGCAAGCCCTAAAATTATTGTTGCTGATCATTCATTCCATGGTCGTACCATGGCAACGTTATCTGCGACAGGTAACAAAAAAGTTCAAGAAGGCTTTGGCCCATTGGTTGAAGGTTTTATTCGTGTACCTTTTGGTGATATCGAAGCAATTGAAGAAGCTGCAATTCACCACCCTGACATCGTAGCGATTTTGGTTGAGCCGATCCAAGGTGAAGGTGGTGTAAATACTGCACCTCAAGGTTTTAGCTATTTAGAAGATATTCGTCGTATCTGTAACCAACACAACTGGTTAATGATGCTTGATGAAGTGCAAACAGGTAATGGTCGTACAGGTAAATACTTTGCGTATCAACACACCAATATTGTTCCTGATGTGCTAACTACAGCTAAAGGTCTAGGTAATGGTTTCCCTATTGGCGCAGTCATGACTCAAGGTCGTGGTGTAGGCGTTTTAACAGCGGGTAACCACGGTTCAACTTATAGCGGTACAGCATTAGGTTCACGTGTGGTTTATACCGTGATTGATACCATTCAAAAGGAAAACCTTGTTGAAAATGCTGCAAATATGGGTGCGTATCTTGTTGAGCAATTCACAGAGCAACTTGCAGAGCAAAACGTGACTGTTCGTGGTTTTGGTTTAATGGTCGGCATTGAATTACCAAAAGCATGTGGCGAACTTGTGAATATTGCACGTGATGAGCATCACTTGATTATTAACGTAACAGCAGGCTCTGTGATTCGTTTATTACCTACGCTGAACATCAATAAAAAACAAGCGGATATCTTGATTGAACGCATTGTTAAAATGGTGAAAAACTTTCTAGCGTAATTTGTGCCGAAGGTAAAAAAAGCCGCTGATTGCGGCTTTTTTTATATCTTTTTAAACCTTTTTTGTTTTTATGAGGCTTCTTGGTATACACGTCCGCCTGGTAATTGACTGAAATACAATTTTAATGCATCTAGGCAACGATGAATCTTGGTAGGCTGTTGATCACGTTTAGACATCACCGCATATAGAGTGAATGATGGTAAGCGCCATTCTGGTAAAACTTCAACAAGAGAACCGTTTAATAAGTCTTTTTGCGTATCTAGATATAATATTCTTGCAATGCCATGTCCTTGTTGACACATTGCTTTTGCAGCAAATACATTATTTGTTGTAAATCGGGAGTGCACATCCAATGCAACCTGCTCTTTCGTCACTGCATTTTCAAATGCAAAATGCTGAAAGTTTCTAACCAAATTTATTTGAACCATATCATGATTTTGTAAATCTTCTGGTCGTGTAATTAAACTGGTTTGGTTGATATAGCTTGGTGCTGCAACGAGAACTTGTTCAACATGTGCCAATGGCACCACATGAAACTGTTGATCATCAATTTTTGAACTCATTCGTAACGCAATATCAATGCGGCCATCAATTAAATCGATATATTGATTATCTGCTTCTAGATGAACCGATAAACCACGATGTGCCGACATCCAATGTGACAATGCAGGAATCACATGATTCGCACAAAGTTCTGGTGTTGATGCAATACGTAATTCACCGACTAAGTCGTCACGAAGTTCATTGATACGAATTTTGCCGCGCTCTGCGGCAGATAGCATCTCTTGGCAACTATGAAAAAAAGCTTGTCCAGCTTCTGTCAAACTTAACTTACGTGTTGAACGATGTAAAAGAATGACTTCCATATCCTGCTCTAGTGAGCGGATTTGCTGACTCACGGCACTCGTGGTAATACCTAACTCACGAGCAGCACCGCTAAACGAATTTTTTTCCACAACGCAAGCAAAGACACCCATTGCTCGAAGTTGATCTAACATAAATTTCCCTCATAAACTTATGAGAAGCTTCATCTTTCGATAAAAGCAACTCATTGTATTATACGGGGATATTTTGCTTTTGCATTATATATTTAATTATTTGGTAAAACTGAAGTTGGATTGATTGGTTTACCATCTAAACGCACTTGGAACTCAAGCATCGTGCGGTTGGTACCCGATGAACCCATCTCACCAATTTGCTGCCCTGCTTTGACAGTATCGCCACTTTTGACATTCATTTTACTGTTATGTGCATATGCAGTGATATAGCCATTAATATGCTTCACCAAAATTAAATTGCCGTACTCTTTAAGACCATCGGCGGCATAGACCACTTGACCATCAGCTGCTGCAAAAATAGGATCACCTGTATTACCTGCGTAACGTGTTCCTTTCACATTCGATGCTAAGTTATAGCCTTGTAATACCGTAGGACGCGATACTGGACTCACCCAACGTAAACTTGAAGAACTGACCACTGGCGTTGGAACTGTAGTTCGCGTCACTGTCGATGGAGTGGTTGAAGCTTGAGTCACGGGCGCTGTTTGCGTTGGCATTGCAATCGTTTGGCGTTGAATTGGTGCCGCTTGAGTCATGGCTTGTGTAGACGTCGTACGACGAGAGCCACTATTTTTAAGGCGAATGGATTGTCCAACATAGATGCGATAAGGCTGGGCAATATCGTTCATTTCTGCGATGCTGACATAGCTCAAGCCATAGCGAGCTGCAATGCCACTTAAAGTATCTCCCGAACGAACTGTATAATAATCCGGAGCAGTCGCATAACGGGTCGCATTATTAATTTGTGGTTTTGACGCACAGCCAGTCATGACCAAAGTTGTAACCACAGCAGCAGATAAAACAAGGGTCTTAAATAATGCTGCAGGAGCGGTAATAACGCGATATTGTGACACCAGGGACATCATCTTCCTCACTAATAATTCAAATATAGTCATTATGAATGGGCTAAGATTAGCAAAAATCCACTCTAAAAAAGTTGCGGCATAACCATTTTCACAAAGTTATAACACTAATACTTAAATTTTAGATAACTCTGCGTGTAAGTTATTCAAAATCTCATAGTTTGTAGCATCCATTTGTATAGGCGTTACACTGACATAACCATTTGCCACGGCAAAAAAATCTGACTCGATATCGGTTAAGCCTTTCTTAGGCTCTGCCACTGCCTCGCCTGCCAATCCAATCCAATAGACTTGACGACCACGCGGGTCTACATGACTGGTAATCGGTTTGGACTGTAAACGTCTTCCTTGATAGGTAACTTTGGTGCCTTGAAGTTCAGCAACATCTGGAATATTAATATTAAAAATATGTCGTGCAGGTAGCGCAGGTAAGCCATTGGCAATAAAATCATGCACCCATTGCGCAGCGACTGCATAATCTTCTGGGTTATTATAACTACGCACATTTGGCCCAGCCAAAGAGACGGCTAGCGCAGGTTGTTTCATTAAACGGCCTTCAAATGCCGCACCCACTGTCCCTGAATACAGCACATCATCACCCAGATTTGCGCCACTATTGATTCCACTCACCACCAGATCAAATTCGAAGTCGAACAAGCCATTCATTGATAAATACACACAGTCCGCAGGTGTACCATTTACCGCCCACATATTCGGTGCAATTTCGACAGGTCGTAATGGTCGATCTAAAGTTAAAGCACTTGAAAAACCGCTGCGTTCGCTTTCAGGCGCCACGATCACCACACGACCGAGAGGACGCAATGCATGTGCTAAAGCTTGGATACCGGGAGCAAAAACGCCATCATCATTGGCAATTAAAATATTCACAACTAAATTTCCATTACTAAAAAATTAAAAATGACTCGCAAGAACATTTTATTGAAATATATGAATAATTATATATATTTACACTTCAACATCCAGCATAAATGTGTGTGTACAAAATGAATAAAACCGTAGCACTTCGTGGTTTATTGGGCTTTGCTCTAGCAGCTTGCATGACTCAAACTGTGGTCGCAGACAATGACTTCACTCAAGAAGAAGCCAATACCATCGTAAAAGAAGATATTGCATCTGCACAAGTCATGTTAGAAGTATGCCCTGCGATTATTGGTCAAAATGCAAAATTTGATGCCAACATTCAAGCACTCACTAAAACATATCTTGCTGATTATTCTGATAAATCAATGACATTAGAAAAATTACAGTCTGACAGCGAATATAAATCAGTTCTTGAAGAAGCGCGTCAAGCTGCTAAAGAAACTGATAAAGCTGAGCAAAAATCAGTTTGTGATGACGTTTTAAGTTATGAAGGTTAATTGATCATTCAGCTTTGGACGTCCTCTCAATAGGTTAGTCCTTATTGCATCAAACCTGCAAAAAAAAGGATGACGCTTTATAGCCTCATCCTTTTTTCTTTCACAATGTATTGATTTTTAAACAGCTTCAATACAATTTTCTACTGATCTCTACCAGAAATACGATTAAGCTAGGCAAATAAATTTTAGCTATTTGATATCTTTTAGTTTATTTAACAGGTTATTTAAATGAAAAACTCCTTTGTAAAATCTCTTTGTGCCCTTAGCCTTTCTGCTTTTGCTTTCACTACCATGTCTGCACATGCCGCAGATGAAAAAATTGAAGTTACCCCTACACCTCAAGTGACCAGTCAAGAACTTGCAGCTATCTATGTACTATCTGAAGTCTGCCCAAAATTGGTGAATGACAAAGATCAACCAAAGTTTGAAGCGGGTTATGCAAAATTAGCCAAAGAATATATGCCGAATGAAAAGAACCCAGTAAATGCTTTACAGCAACTCAGCAAACAAAAAAGTTTTAAAGACGCTTTAAAAGAAGCGCAGTCTGATGCGAAGAAAGCTGGCGATAAGAAAAATGGTGCGATTTGCAAAGAATTGACTGCTTACAGCAAATAATACCAATTGGTTACAATACTTTTAAAATAAGCGCTTGCACCCCATAGCAGTCCGCCTAGCTTTGTCCTAAAATGCTAGGCTCTTTGTGCTTATACCTAAGTTATTGGAACCACCCAGAATGACCCGAAAAACCGCCCTTGCCGCATTACTACTTGCACCTAGTTTTTCATTCGCGGCAACTGTCCTTTCTGCACCACCTGAATTAAATAATAAATCTTATGTGCTGATGGACTATGAGACAGGGCAAATCCTTGCTTCTAAAAATGAAAACGAAAAATTAGCTCCTGCTTCAATGACAAAAATGATGACCAGTTACATCATTGAGCAAAAGTTATTAAGCGGTGAACTAACTGAAAATGAAAAAGTACGTATGAATGAGTCGGCTTGGTGTCGCGGCAGCAGCACTGAGTCATGTATGTACGTTCCGCTCAACGGTACTGCAACTGCATTAGAAATGTTACGTGGCATTATCATTCAGTCGGGTAACGACGCTTCTAAAGCTATGGCAGAACATATTGCTGGCAATGAAGGCACCTTTGCCCACATGATGAACCAAGAAGCGAAACGTATTGGCATGGTGAATACTCAATTCATCAATGCGACAGGTATGCCAGCTGAAGGACATTTCTCGACTGCCAAAGATATGGCGACTCTTGCGCAACATATCATTCATGACAGTTCAAAATACTATCCGATCTACTCTGAAAAAGAATTTACGTTCAATGGCATTAAGCAAGGCAACCGTAATGCCCTGCTTTATACTGACCCAAGTGTAGATGGTTTAAAAACTGGTCATACTGAAGAAGCTGGCTACTGCTTAACGACTTCAGCTAAACGTGGTCCTTTACGTTTAATTTCAGTGATCTTTGGTGCGCCAAGCATGAACGAACGTGCATCTCAAACACGTGAAATTTTAGCTTGGGGTTATGCAAACTTTGAAACTGTAAAAGTTCAACCTGCTAAACAAGTGCTTGCAAAAGCAAAAGTTTGGTACGGTAAAGACAATGAAGTTCAAGTAGGTCTAGCTGAAAACTTTAACGTGACGATGCCTAAAGGCGAAGCGAACGCTATTAAAACTCAATTGGTTGTTCAACCAAAATTAACTGCTCCTTTAAAACAAGGTCAAGTGGTTGGTAAATACGTTGCAACGCTTAATGGCAAAGTCATTGCTGAAAAACCACTTGTTGCTCTACAAAATGTAGAAGAAGCTGGTTTCTTTGCAAAAATGATTGATCACATCAAGCAATTCTTTAGTAACTTATTCTAAGTTTGATGAAAACTCGATATTAAGACTAAAGTGAAAGCATCTAGATTTCGGTCTAGGTGCTTTTTTATTTTATACTGCCTAAAAACCTGTAGATGACTTTCCTATGAGCCAAAACATTCGCCCTTATTTAGACACTGTTCCACGTATTGCTGACTCTTGCTATATCGATGAAATGTCCGTGGTGATTGGCGATGTTGTATTGGCTGAAAATGTCTCTGTTTGGCCATTTGCGGTGATTCGTGGTGATGTAAACCATATTCGTATTGGTAAAAACTCTAATGTGCAAGATCACTCAATGTTGCATGTGAGTCATAAAAAAGCCGATAAACCTGAGGGTTCTCCACTGATTATTGGTGAAGATGTGACAATTGGTCATCATGTGAAATTACACGGTTGTACCATTGGTAATCGTGTTTTGGTGGGTATAGGTACGATTATTTTGGATGATGTAGTTGTTGAAGATGATGTGATGATAGGCGCGGGTTCACTTGTTCCACCTAATAAGGTTCTAGAAAGTGGTTATTTATATGTTGGTAGTCCCGTTAAGAAAGTTCGACCTTTAACAGATAAAGAAAAAACGTTCTTGCCTTATTCAGCGCAGAATTATGTGAAGGTGTCGGGGAATTATAAATAAAATAGATTTTGCATAAGATTTTTATGTAAAAAAATGAAAACTCAGGTAGGTCTAGCATTACTTGCTATTGTAGCAACTAATGAAAATATTTAGAGAAATGCAAGTGTTCTAAATTTATTAGAAAAAAACTTAAAAATAGAAAATGAAGTCTGTAATAAAAAAATTGTAAAAAGTCAGTTTAATCAAGAAAATTTCATCTTTAATTAAAGTTGAAATGCAAATGGGATATGAAGCCAAATTAGATGGCGGAATAATTTATCCAAATCCAAGATTTACAACACATACATTCACATTAACTTCGGCTGCTAGACGTATTTCATGAAAAAATATCTAATTTTAACTATTCTTTTTAGTACAGTTTTCACTATAACTGGATGCTCTAATGCACAAGAGATTCCAAAGAAAAATGAAGTTGTAGAAGAACAAAAAATATCCCTATCAGATGATATTATCATCCAAAAATACAGAACATTAATGAATGATATAGACATTCATAACCCTAAATCTAAAGAAAAATTAAAAAATATTTTATTAGATGTAAAAAAAATCCAAGCTCAAAATGAGCGAGAAAAAATAGAAATGAATATTTATCTCTCTTTAGAAATGTATCAAGAGGCTTATGAATTAAATAAGAAACAACTCAATGAGAGACCAACTCAAGCTAAATTATTTAAGCACTGTGAACTAATGCAAATTTTGAAGTATCCGCAAAATGACCTGCGATCTTGTCAGAGTAAAGTAGCAGAAGGTATAAGGAATGAATTAAAGACTATCCCCAAAGATGATCCAGTTTATCCGTATGCTAAATGGGGATATTTATTAGCTATGTATAAATCAGGACATGGTGAGTATAAAGAACAAATGGAAAAATTCATTAACTCGACTACAGATGAAACAATGAAGTTCCAATTTCAGGGTTCTTATGAAATGGCAATTGAAAGTAACAATTGAAATAGTGCATGTATTAATTATTTTTTAATATTAATCATATCCATATTAAGCCTCTTTCATAAATCAAAAAACGAACAGTCTCTTGCTGATTATTTGTACCGAAGAATTTTAAATATTCATGCATAATCTGCGGATGAAATATATCGATTCAAAGAAGCTTTCTGAAACA